>DATCNU010000047.1:0-30389 GCA_036565085.1 Arthrobacter sp. | reverse complement strand
ATCAGTATTGGATGACGACGCGGCCGTCGATCTTGGCGTGCTTCATCTCGTCAAGGACGGCGTTGACCTCGGAGAGTTTCCGGGTGGAGACGGTGGGGTGGATCTTGCCTTCGGCGTAGAACTCCAGGGCCTCCTCCAGGTCCTGCCGGGTCCCCACGATAGAGCCGCGGACGGTCAGGCCCTTGAGCACAATCTCAAAGATCGGCGCCGGGAAATCACCGGGCGGCAGGCCGTTGAAGACAATCGTGCCCCCGCGCCGGGCCATGCCGATCGCCTGGCCAAACGCCGACGGGTGCACCGCCGTGACCAGAACCCCATGGCAGCCCCCGGTTTCACGCTGGATAACCTCGACCGGGTCCTCCTCCAGGGCGTTGACCGTCAGCTCGGCCCCGTGCGCCTTCGCCAGGGCAAGCTTGTCATCCGCGATGTCCACGGCCGCGACCCGCAGACCCATCGCCACGGCATACTGCACCGCAATATGGCCCAGCCCGCCGATACCGGAAATCGTGACCCACTGCCCCGGCCTGGTCTCGGTCATCTTCAGGCCCTTGTACACCGTCACCCCGGCACACAGCACCGGCGCGACCTCCACCGGATCCGAACCGGCCGGAATACGGGCCGCGAACCGGCTGTTCACCAGCATGTACTCCCCGAAGGAACCATCCACGCTGTACCCGGCGTTCTGCTGCGCCTCGCACAACGTCTCCCACCCGGTACGGCAGTACTGGCAATCACCGCACGCGGACCAAAGCCACGCATTACCCACCAGATCCCCCACGGCAAGATCCGTGACACCCTCACCCAGGGCCACCACCTCACCCACACCCTCATGCCCGGGAATGAACGGCGGGGACGGCTTGACCGGCCAGTCACCCTCCGCGGCGTGCAGATCCGTGTGACACACACCCGTCGTCAGCACCTTCACCAGCGCCTCCCCACGCCCCGGCGCGGGAATGGCGACATTCTGAATCTGCAGATCCTTGCCAAACTCGGTCACTACTGCTGCTTGCATCGTCGTCATTGTCGAAATCCTTCGTCATTGGTGCCAGCAGCACCTGGTGCAGTGGAGCACTTGGTGCTCTGGCGTGAAAATGGAACGGCACGCGGGCGCAATCATCGCCAACACTTGTGGTGGGAAGGGCGATGGCCGTTGTTTTCACAGTAGGGGCCGGACGGTTGCGATGAGGTTGCGGCCCTGTGAGTCAGCTCACGTTGGCTTGAGCACGCCGGAGGGCGAAGGCGGGTCCCGCCGTCGGGCAACAGATCACGGGTGCGCATCCATACTGTTTCACTTGCCGGGACTGTCCGTCCCTGCGCAGACTTCACGGCCCCATGCTTCGGGAGGCGTGTCGCGCCATTCAACGTTGAGATGAATGGCGGAGTGGTCGAAGAGGTTTCGCAGGGCGGTAGGGCTGAGGGTTGCGCCGAAGCCTATTTCCTCGTTGCGTTCCTCGGGGGAAGAGTACATGGGGTTCTCGACGCCGGTGTTGGCCCACCCGATAAGCCCTGGCGATGGCCCTGGCGTTGTAGCTGAGGTGGTACCAAGGCTTTCCCCTTAGTCCGTTGGGAGATCGGCTACTGCAACTGCCCTGTTGCGCAGCCTGCCGATTCCTTCGATGCTCGTTTCAAGGATCTGGCCGTGGCTGAGGTACCGCTGAGGCTGGCGCGCATGGCCCACACCACCGGGGGTACCGGTGATAATGACATCCCCAGGGTTCAGGGTGATCATCGTGGAGATGTAGGACACAAGGAACTCAGGGCCGTGGACAAGATCCCCGGTGGAAGCTTCCTGCATGAGTTCGTTGTCGACGCGCGTGCTGATAGTGCCGCCTGGCGTCCATTCATCCGTAGTGACCAGGACAGGGCCCAGTGGAGTGCTGTTTTCCCAGTTTTTGCCCTGAAGCCATTCCTTGGTCCTGAACTGCCAGGTGCGCATGGAAACGTCATTGCAAATGGAGTATCCGGCGATGTGGCCTGCTGCCTCATCTTCTGCGATGTGCCGGCCGCTTTTCCCGATGATGACTGCGAGTTCAGCCTCCCAGTCGATCGCGTCGTCCTGCGCCGGCAGCTCGATGTCGTCGTTGGGCCCGATCAACGTTTCGGCGTACTTCGAGAACAGCGTCGGATACTCGGGCAGGTCGCGGCCCATTTCCTGGATGTGCTTGCGGTAGTTCAGGCCAACGCAGATGATCTTGCCCGGTTTTGGAACTACGGATGCCAGATCAGCGTCGTCCGCGGCGGCGTCGAACTGTGGGCCGCCGGTTGCTGCTGCCGCGATTGTCTTCCACTCGGGGTCAGCGAGCAGCTCCCCGACGTCGGAGTAACCGGGGATAACCGTGTACTTCCCATCGTCCTGACGGGCTGCGGCCGTTCCGTTGCTGGTGCGTAGCGTGGCAAGTCTCACTGGTCAGTTCCTTCGGTATAGGTGCGGTTGAGGCTCAGGCGCTCAATGATTGACTGGTCGCCGAAGTTGAAGAGGTCGAACTGGGTTTCCGCCTGGAGGGACCACTCGACCCATGATGGGACGACGGCGAGGTCCCCCTTTTCCAGGTGAGTGGTCTCGCCGTTCAGCACGATCGCTCCACGCCCTTCGAAGACCTGGTAGACGCTGGAGCCGACTTCGCGGGTTGCAGGGAGTGCGGTCGGTGTATTCCCGGAGCGTATTCCATCGCCAGACGTGCGGCGTCTCCTATGGATCAGTGGTCAGTCGACGCGGATGTCTGCAGCAGCTGGGCGATGTCTTCGCGCAGCTGCTTCTTGTTGATCTTGCCGACCTTCGTCGTCGGAATCTCGTCGACAACCACGAGCTTCTCGGGAATCTTGAAGGCTGCAACCCCAGTTCGGCGCAAGCTGTCCTGAACGTCGGCCAGCGTGAGTTCGGCGCCCGGTTTGAGCGTGACAAAGAGGCAGAGTTTCTCGCCGAGCAGGGGATCGGGCATGCTGACCGCGGCGGCGAGCGTTACGGCGTCGAGCCGGTAGACCAGGCTTTCGATTTCCTCGGCGGAGATCTTCTCACCGCCCCGGTTGATCATGTCCTTGTCCCTGCCCTGGACAATGAGGTTGCCGTCCATTCGACGTTCGACAATGTCGCCACTGCCGTACCAGCCGTCTGCGGTGAAGGCCCGGGCGTTGTGCTCGGCTGCCTTGTAGTAACCCCGGGGAGTGTATGGGCCGCGGGTGAGGATGGCACCGGGGACTCCATCCGGCAGGTCGTTGCCCGCCTCATCAACTATGCGGATTTCGTCTGCCTCGGAGACCGGGCGGCCCTGCGTCGTGCAGATCACCTCTTCCGGATCGTCCAGCCGGGTCGTGTTGATCAGGCCTTCGGCCATGCCGAACACCTGCTGGAGGGTGGCGCCGAGGACCGGTTTGACCTTCCTGGCGATCTCGTCGGCCAACCGCGAGCCGCCGACCTGCAGGACTTCGAGCGTTTTCAGCTGATCGGTCAGGTGTTCCTGCTGGTACTCGATCCACCGTTGGGCCACGGCAGGAACGGCGGTCGAAAGCGTCACCCGTTCGCGTTCAATGGCTGCAAATGCCTTACTTGGTTCCGGGCTGGGCAGCATGACCACGCGGCCCCCCGCGAACAGGACACCGAGGATTCCCGGGCATGCCAGGGGGAAGTTGTGGCTGACGGGCAGTGTTCCCAGATAGACAGTCTCCGAAGTTACATTCGTGACAACGGAGGTGGCCTTGATGTTGTACGCGTAGTCATTATGGGTGCGGGTGATCAGCTTGGGCAGGCCGGTGGTTCCGCCGGAGAGCAGAAAACAGGCGGGGTCATCGCCGGCCGGGGCGGCGGCGTCAAGGCGCTTGCGCGCGCCTGCCGGGTCCGCACCCGGGGCGAGCAGGGCGTCAAGGTCCACGTTGCCGGGGTTGACCTGGCCTGAGACCAGCACATGCGTCACGCTTGCTGTCTCGTTGGCAATCTGGTTGGCGAGATCCTGATGACTGAAGTCCTTGATGGAGTCGCGGACAGCGACCGCCCTGGACTCGGACAGTTCGGCGAGGTAGCTGAGTTCGAACTGCCTGTGGGCCGGAAGGGCCATCACAGGGATAATCCCTGACCTGAAGCACGCCAGCGTCAGTACGGTGAACTGCCAGCAGTTAGGCAGCTGAACCAGGACCCGATCGTCCTTGCGCAGGCCAAGCTCCCGCAGCCGCTCGGCCGCGGCGTCCGTTCGGTCGGCAAGTTCCCGGTAGCCCATGCGGACATCTCCGTCGACCAAGGCCACCTGCTCGGGGAACCGGTCAGCGGCGTCGAGAATGTAGGCCCCCAGTGCCTTATCTTCCCAGTAACCCTTGGCGCGGTAGCTGGCTGCGTCTTCCCGGGGCCAGGGGACCGCTCCTTCGCGGGTGTGGCTGGTCATTTTGTTTTCTCCTCAGTAATGACAACGGCGTCAAGCGCAATCAGACCATCGTCGGTCAGGCGCAGGGGGTTGATTTCAATTTCGGCGATGCCGTCGTTGGACAGCAGCGCATTGCCGAGCCTGACCACAATGCTTGCAAGTTCGGACGGATCAAGCACCGGCCCGTTTCGGAAGCCATTGAGCAGCTCCCGGGCTTGGAGGTCGCCGGCCATGGCGGCGGCATCACGTTCGCTGAGTGGAACCGTCCGGATGGCCACGTCGGCAAGTGCTTCGGCGGCGGTTCCGCCCAGACCCAGGACGATGATGGGACCGAACACGGGGTCACGGCGGGCACCTACTACAAGGTCTACGCCTTGGGTTGCCATGGCTTCAACCAGGAACTCCTTCGCACCGACCGCCTGGAGTGAGTCCAGTGCCTCGTCCATGGAATCCGGTGAAGCGATGCCCAGGTGAACGCCGCCCATGTCTGACTTGTGCAGGATTCCGGCATCCACCAGCTTGACCGCTACGGGTACCCCCAAGTCCTCGAGCGCCTGATGTGCCGCCGACCGGTCCACACAGCGCCTTCTCGGCGGGGTACGTATTCCCAGTGCATCAAGATGTTCCTTCGACCGGATTTCGTCCCACGGTCCGCTAACGTCCAGTCCGCCAGCGTCCAATCCCCTAACGTCCAGTCCCTTCTCCTCTGGATAGGTGCCGGCAACGGCGGGTGGGTGATCCAGCTGGAACTGGTCTCGCTGGAACTGCGCGCGAGCGTCGTCTACGAGCGCCACGAGACCGCGTGCCAACGACGTCGGGCCGCAGAGCAGTGGCAGTCCCAGGTCCTGGGCAGACTTTCGGGAACGCTCCACATCACTGTCCGGTCCGTCGACTCCCACGAGGATGGGCAGGCAGCCTGCGGCCCCTGATGCTGCAATGGATGCCGGCAGGTCGGCTATCGGTTCGGTCAGTCCGTAGACGGCGAGGAGATCCACGGACGGATCAGAGGCTACGGCCGCAACAATCCGGTCGTAGCCGGAGCCAGGCCGGCCGGTGTCAACGGGGTTGGCCTGGAACGTCAAGGGGGGAAGCAGTACGCCAATGGTTGCCTGGCTCTCGGCAGACAGCCGTGGCACTGAAACTCCTGCGCCGTGGAGGGCGTCCGCGATGAGAAGTCCTGGGCCCGCCTGTCCGGTGATCAGGCCGACGCCCGGGTTGGCCGAGGGCTTGAGCCTCTGCCCGCTCAGGGCGGTGGCGGCCTGGACCAGTTGCACTTCATCATCCACAAGGACGGCGCCCGCCTGCCTCAGGGCGGACCTGGTGGTACGCCAGGAGGTTGCCAGGGCACCGGTATGGGACTGGGCGAATTCTGAGACATCGTTTCGGCCGACCACTAAGGCGACCACCGGCTTATGGGCGGTGAGCCGGCGAACGGCGTCAAGCAGTCCCGGGCCGTCCGCCACGTTCTCAAGATGGAGCACGACTGCTCTGGTCTGTCGGTGGGTGATCAGATAGTCGAGGACTTCGGGGGCAGCGACGTCGATACCGGCCCCAATTCCGATGCCGAGGCTCACGCCGACGCCGGCTTTCTCCAGCTGGAAGGCCAGGACGTGGTTGACACCGCCGCTGGCCGCTACGACGGCGACCGAGCCTTCGTTCAGTCCGGCCACGCCGGGCACGAAACTTGCCCTCAGGGAACGGTGTGGAACGAAAAAGCCCGACGTGTTGGGACCCAGCAACCGGATGCCGGTGTCATTGACTGCCTCGACGACCTGGCGTTCATAGGCGGCGCCGGATTGGCCAGCTTCGGAGAAGCCACCGGCGCAGACCAGGGCCGCCTTCACGCCCCTCGCGGCACATTCGCGCAGGGCCTGTGCTGTGACCGGAGCGGGAACGCACAGGACGGCCAGATCCAGAGGGACGGGTGATGCGGCCGCAGCTGCTGCCACAGTGGAATGCATGGTGCCATCTGGGTTGCGGCTGTTGACGAGTGCCACCGGGGAGGGGAATGAGGCCAGTGACTGGGTCATTGCTGCCCCGAGTTTCCCGGGGCTGGCGGACGCGCCGACGACGACGATGCCGGCCGGTTCGAAGAGCGGAGAGAGCTTATGCATGGGATGCCTTGTCTTCAGTGGGGGCCATGGCATCGTTGATGGCTACGGCGTCGGCCCTGCCGGACAGCACGAGGGTGGTTGCGGATGCGACGTCGGAATCATCGTTCACCACGATGGCGGTGAGGCCCCGGGCGAGCCGCGCCTCTTCCGAAAGCAGGGAGCGGGTGAAGGGGGTGCCTCCGGTGATCACGACGAACGGCGGTGCTGCTGCCAGCTTTTCAAATGCTTCGTTAAGCCCGTTCTCGGTATCAGGAGCCGTGATGAGCAGTCCCGTGGAGCCGGTGGCTTCTTCGGGCGCTACCGTCAGGGGAATCTCCTGTGCGCCGTCGATCAGGACCGGTTTGCCCTGGTTTTGGCTGATGCGCAGGAGGCGGCTGTCGAATGACACCGGACCTGCCTGCAGGGGAGTGTCCAGCGGATCGGAGCCATGGATGCCCCGCCATTCCCTCTCGGTGGCGTCGACCAACTCCGGGTCGCGCTGGCGCATCTTCTCGATATTGATGCTCCGCGAGAAGAAATGGAAGGTGAACTGCAACGGTTCGAAGGCCTGGTGGTAGCGGCCGAAGTGTTCCCACCAACTCAGGCTGGGCCGCGCGGAGTTCTGGATCTTGGCGACTTCCGGCTGGCGTTCGGCCTCGTAGTTCCTCAGGGCCAGCTCGAGATTGTCAGCATGGGCGGCTACTTCGCGGGCCAGCACGACCGCGTCCTCCATGGCCATCTTGGTTCCAGACCCGACAGAAAAGTGGGCGGTGTGGACTGCGTCGCCGAGCAGGACAACATTGCCCCGGTGCCAGGTCTTCGTCTTCCGCGTGCGGAAATTAGCCCAGCGGGAGTTGTTGGAGACCAGGGGCTGGCCTTCGATATCTTCCGCGAAGAGCTTCTCCAGGTAGCGTTGGGTTTTTGCGTCTGACGGGCCGGGGGGCTGGCTGACGTCGAACTCGTCCAGGCCCGCCTTCCGCCACGTTTCCTGATCGGTTTCGACGATGAAGGTGCTCAGCTCATCGCTGATCGGGTATGCGTGTGCAGCAAAGTTGCCGTGTTCACTGCGCCGGTGGATAAACGTCAGCCCGTCGAAAAGATGCGTCGTTCCAAACCAGATGAACTTGGCCGTGGCCGTGTCTGCGGTGTGGCCCAGGGCTTCGCCAAGCTGTTCGCGCGTCTGGGAGTTCGCCCCGTCTGCGCCGACGATCAGATCAAAGTCGTCAAGATCCTCGAGGCGGGGTGCCATCTGTCCGAAGCGCATGTCCACTCCTACTTGGGCGGCGCGTTCCTGAAGTAGCCTGAGGATCGTCTTGCGGTGGATTGCGGCCATTCCATTGCCGCCAAAGGACGTGCGTTCTCCTTTGAGCCACACTTCGATGAGATCCCAATGTTTCCCGAAGTCCCTCAGGCCGTTCCGGAGCACAGGATCGGCCTCATCAATCCGGCGCAGCGTAGCGTCCGAAAAGACGACCCCGAAGCCGAAGGCGTCCGTTGCCTGATTGCGCTCGAATAGCACCACTTCCGCCTCGGGGACTCTCTGTTTGAGCAGCGCAGTAAAGAACAGGCCGCCGGGGCCTCCGCCAATGCAAGCCACGCGAATCGTCATTGATTTACCTCTGGGAATAGAAAAGGGGAGCTGTCTCCATCAGTATGTAACGAAAATAGGGGCAACGTCAAGATGGTGTTACATAAGAATCTCCTGGCCCTGCTGGAGCGGCTGCTCGATGAGGCCGGAGACGAAGTCCGTGGCTGCCGGTCCAAGCTGGCGGTGCACGGCTCCGAAGAGTGCATATGCTTCGCTGCTGGGCCAGTCCGCAGGCTGCAGCTCCTGGGGCAGGAGGGGGTCGCGGAATGGGAACCTGCGGAAGTCGCCAATGATCCTCATGCGCTCAATGAGTGCTGTGCGCCCATCCTTGGAGGCGTTCGCCGCCTCATCGTTCATGGCGGTGTACGTGTGGATGAACTGCCTGTAATCGGCTCCCAGATGCTCCAGATCCCAGCATCGGGCTGCAAGATCCCTGTCCTGCTGGAGATCGTCGGTTCCGCACCACAGGACATCGACTTTTGCCAGCGGATACTCGGCCGCGAGCTCGCGGGCTTCGTCAAAGAGGTTGTGCGGGGCCAGCCACGTGGATGGGGAGAGCTGGCCGAAGCCATGCCAGGCCAGTCGCTTCCGCAGTTGCTCGCGGACCGCCCGTTCGGACTCGGGGACCTGGTAAATCACCATGGTCCACCGCCCCTGCCAGCCCTCCTCCCGGTGGCGGAAAATGCGCTCACGTCCCTCATTCAGGATCTCCAGCATGTGCGGAGTGAGGGAGTAAACCGTCTCGCGGCCTATCCGGTGCGTGGTGAACCAGCCCTCTTTGCGGAGCCGGGAAAGGTTGACCCGCACTGTTGCCGCCTCGACGTCGAAGACAGCAAGGAGTTCTGTAATGTCGGCAAGCCTGATCTCGCTCCCGGCATAGCGCAGGTAGTCCCCGAAAAGGTCCAGGATCAGGGCTCTGGGCTTCCACTGCATATTGCTCCTCAAATCTTGCGCACTGCTAAAGGATCGAAACATGTAACAACTCTATTGACGAACAACATCTTTATGTTACATTCAGTTGTGGGTCAGGTCACAAGTAGACCGCCCCTATCTCTGGAACACCCACAACGTCGTGTATACCACCTGGAGTCCCCATGGCTTTCCCATCGCCAGCATCGCCGGTCCGTCCACATAAATCGGCCGCCCTCGTCATCTTCCTCTGCTTCCTGGCCATAGTCTTCGACGGCTATGACCTCGTCGTCTACGGGGCAATAGTTCCCAAACTCCTGGCCTACCAGACCTGGGGCTTAACTCCGGTGCAGACCGGCGCTATCGGCAGCTACGCGCTGGCAGGCATGTTCATCGGCGCCATCCTCATCGGATACCTGACCGACATTGTCGGGCGCCGGAAGGTCATGATGGCGTCCATTGCAGCTTTCTCGCTGCTGATGCTGCTGACCGCTTGGGCGCCGACTCCGGAGCTGTTCGGCTTGTTCCGCTTTGTGGCAGGCCTCGGACTGGGCGGGGTCATCCCGACAGCGATCGCCTTGACCGTAGAGTTCTCCAGGTTGAACCGCCGGAACTTCAATAATGCGCTCATGTTCTCCGGGTATGCAGTTGGTGGCATCCTCGCCGCGCTGCTGTCCCTCGCCTTCCTTCCCTCGCTTGGATTCCAAGGCATGCTGGCCCTCGGTGGTATTCCCCTCGTCGCCGTCCTACCGCTTTTGTTCATGTTCCTCCCGGAATCTCCCACCTACCTGGCTGCAAGGGGGGAGCGGGCCCGGGCGGAACGGCTGATAGCCGATTATGGCCTGGAGCAGCTTCCGCCGGCACGCGTCCAAGGTGATGTGCCCGAAGCGGGCCGATTCCGCACCCTCCTGTCCGGGCGTCTGCTCACGGCGATGATCCTCTTCTGCCTGGCAGGGGTCTGCGGCCAGACACTCGTCTACGGACTGAATACCTGGCTGCCCCAGCTGATGGTCATTGCCAAGTATTCGCTGGCCTCTTCCCTGACCTTCCTGCTGACGGTCAATATCGGCGCCGTGATCGGCGTGCTCGTGTCTTCCCGCCTTGCCGACCGGTTCGGCCCACGACCGGTCACTGCGACCTCATTTGCCAGCTCAGGAATCGCGCTGGTTCTCATGGGAACCGGCTTCATGCCGCTTCCCGCCATGTACCTGCTGGTTGCCATCGTCGGCTTCGGATCCGTGGGAGCCCAGATCCTGGTCAACGGTTTTGTGGCAACGTACTTCTCAGGAGCAACCCGGGCCACGGCTCTCGGCATCACGCTCGGCATCGGGCGCATCGGGGCGGTACTTGCCATTTCGGGAGGCGGCGTTCTGGTAGCGGCCTCACTCGGAAACTTCTTCAACTTCTCAGTCTGGGCCATTGCGGCTGCCGTGGGCGTGGTCGCGGTACTGACCGTCCCCCGGCTACACATCGCTCCCTCCACGGATCGCACCCCCGAGGCAACTGTTGTCCCAGCGGCTTCCAACGACGTCATCGTGCACTAACTGCCCGCCAACCAGAACTAAGGAGTCCCCTTGCAAACCCAGCTCATGACCACCCACACGGTGAAGTCCGCAGACGGCACCTCAATCGGCTACCGGAAACTCGGATCCGGCAGCCCGATCATTCTCGTCCACGGCAGCATCTCCACGGGCGGGCAATGGATGGCTGTAGCCGAACAATTGGCCGACACTCACACCGTCTACATCATGGACCGCCGCGGCCGCGGTCTCAGCGCCGATGCTGAGGAATACTCGCTGAGCACTGAGTCCGACGACATCAAGGCCATGTTCGGCGTAGCCGGTGAAGGCTCTGCTCTTCTGGGCCACTCCTACGGTGCTATCTGCGCCCTTGAGGCCGTACGCACCGGGGCACCGGTATCCTCGCTGGTGCTCTACGAGCCTCCCCTGCCCATCGATGCCCCCACAGCCGGTGCGGCTTTGGGGGACTACGCCGCAGCAGTAGCTGCAGGAGACGGCGACAAGGCGATGCGCGTAGCTGCTGAGCACTTCCTGCGCATCTCTTCGGAGGAGACTGAAGGCCTGGCGGCATCCCCGCTGTGGCCTGGGATGGTCGAACTCAGCCCCACCTGGACCCGCGAGCTCAGCGAGATCGATAAGACCGACACGCTCGTCCAGCAATACACCCAGATCGACGTCGCAACGCTGTTGCTTGTTGGCGAGGTCAGCCCAGCGCACCTGGTTGGTGCCTCACAGCACCTTGGACAGCGCATGGTGAACGCCACCGAGAACATTTTCCCGGGACAGAGCCACTTTGCCCACGTGATGGATCCCGCAGGCGTCGCCGAAGCGATTAAGGCCTTCCTGCGTACATAGAACTGCCGGGTAAACCGCGAATTGCCAGAGGACGCCGGCTTCCCGCCGTCGTCCTCTGGCAATTACGGATCAGCTGCCCGCATCTCGTGCCCGGACTCCGTTAGGGTTTGATTCGTGCGAGCCATCCTTCAGCGGGTCACCCGCGCCGAGGTAACTGTCGACGGCGAAACGGTGGGGGCCATTGACCGCCCCGGGCTGGTTGTGCTGGCCGGCGCCACCCACACGGACACTCTGGACGACGCGGCGGCCCTCGCTTCCAAGATCTGGACCCTGAGGATCCTCGAAGGTGAGAGATCGTGTGCCGACCAGAACGGCCCCTTGCTGGTGGTCAGCCAGTTCACGCTGTACGCGGACACCAGGCGGGGACGGCGGCCGTCCTGGTCCGATGCCGCGCCAGCGGACATCAGCGAGCCCTTGGTTGACCACCTGGTCGCCGCCCTGCGCGGACTCGGAGCGGAGGTGTCCACCGGTCGGTTCGGGGCGATGATGCAGTTGTCCCTGGTCAATGACGGTCCGTTCACGATTAGTCTCGACACCGCCGACTTTTCAGCGCCCCGTCGCGGCTGACAGCACCCAGTTCAGCCAAGCAGTAACACTCCCATGAACCGGGCTCAGAGCCCGGCGGGCGCCAGCACGATGTCAAAGCGGGTGCGCGCCCAGTCGCGGCCGGACAAGTTCCTGCCATCGGGTGACGGCATGCCGGGTGCCTGCGGCTCGAACCGTTTGATCAGGGACTCCTTGACGCCGAAGACGCTGTCGCCGATGCCGATCTGGGGATCGCCCTCGACGAAGATGTGCGTCACGAGCGTCCGCAGGCCTTCGGCTGTGACCATGAAGTGCAGGTGGGAAGCGCGGACGGGGGAGCGTCCGGCAGCTTCGAGCATCTTGCCTACCGGCCCGTCGTGGGGAATGGGGTACGGGGTGGGAGTGAGGCCCCAGAACGCGTATTTGCCCTCGTCATCCGCGAAGAGGTGGGCCCGTCCGGCGATTCTGTCGTCTGCGTACTGGACGTCGTAGAAACCGTCTTCGTCCGCTTCCCAGACTTCAATGCGGGCGCCCGGGACGGGGCGGCCCTCGGTGTCGGTGACCGTGCCTTCAACCCAGCAGGGCTGGCCGGCGGCACCGTCGGCAATGTCACCGCCAATGGGGATCTCGGGGGCGTCACTGACAAAGAACGGGCCGAAAACAGTGGCCTCGGTGGCGTTCTTATGGGCCTGGTTATTCACCGCGATGGTCTGCATGGACGCGCCCAGGACGTCGGAAAGCAAAATGAATTCCTGCCGGTTATCGTCTGTGATGTGGCCCGCAGCGGTGAGGAACGCGATGCCTGCGTTCCATTCCTCTTCCGTGAGGCGGACTTCGCGGATGAAGTCATGCAGATGCCGGGTCAGGGACTGCATCAGCTTCTTGAGCCGAGGGTCTCCTGTCTGGTCGAAGGACGCGACGACGGTGTCCACCAGGGATTGTTCGACGGCGGCCTGCCCGGCCGGGACTCCTTGGGCCGGGACTGCCTGGGCCGACACCCTCGGTGCGGTGTGGGTTTCTTCAGACATGGCTGGCTTCCTTGTCTTGGATCATTTCAGGCGGGGTAGTTCCGGCGTAGGCGGCGCGGAGGAGTTCTCCGAGGTTTTCCGCCGTGACCAGGCGGGGGTTTGAAGCCGGGATGGCCGGCAGGATCAGTTCCACGGCCTCGGGGATGTCCGCTTCCATCAGGCCGTGGTCCTTCAGCGCGGTGGGTGCTCCCAAACTGGAGCGGAGGGCGTTAAGTCCAGTGACGGCGTCGTCAGCGCCCAGCGCCGCCGCAATCCGTTGCTCCGCGGCGGGGGCGAACGGCCCGTTGAACGCCAGGACGTAGGGCAGGACGATGGCGTGGGTCTGGGCATGGGGCAGGTTGTACGCCCCGCCCAGGACGTGGCAGATCTTGTGGTGCATGCCGGAGCCGGCCGAGGCGAAAGCCACTGCGGACAGATAGGCGCCATAGAGTGACTTCTCCCGGCCGTCAAGTTCCCCAGGGTTGTGGTTGATCAGCTGAAGGCCGGCGGCGAGGGCACGGATGCCCTCGGACGACAGTGCCTGGTTGATCGGATCAGCCCGCGGAGCCCACATGGAATCGATGCAGTGTGCCAGGGCGTTCAGCCCGGACGCCACCGAAAGGTGGGCGGGCAGCGAAAGGGTCAGCTCGGCGTCGTAAATCACCGTCACTGGAAGGACGTTGTCGTCCACGCCGGTTGCCTTCCGGGAACCTTCCGTCAGGCCCCAGACATTCGTGGCTTCGGACCCCGCGTACGTTGTCGGAACCGCGATGATCGGAAGCCGGGTGGTCATCGCGATTGCCTTGGCCAGGCCCGTTGTCGAGCCACCACCTACGCACACCAGCAGATCGACGCCGTGCTCGATCGCCGCCGCGCGGGCCTTCTCTGCTTTATCGATCGGCACATGCGGTGCCACATCACCATAGTGCAGTGCGTCGTCGACGCCGGCGCTGACTTTGGCCGCAATCTGCGTCTCGGACCCGCCGGCGATCACCATGACCCGCTGGGCGCCGAGGCGCGCCACCTCGGCGCTGAGGTTTTCGGCGGCTTTCCCCGTGCCGAAGCGGACCCGCTGTCCCAGGGTCACATGCTCAAAAGTCAGTGTCATTTCCTGTTCGCTCCTGCACTCGTGATGTCCTCTGTGCGCATCCTGGGCCAGCTACCTGGCGGCCGTCACCAGGCCGGGTGCGGCATTCACTGCCTCTCCGAGCCGCAGCAGCTTCTCGGCGTTGCGGAAGCTGATCTTTTCCCGGTCCGATTCGCTGATCGGGGCGTTGTCCAGGAATTTCGCGGCCTCTTCGATGGTCTCGAACGGATAGTCCGTTCCGAAAAGGATGTGTTCGGCGCCGACCGCAAGGATCGCGCACAGCAGCGGAGCGGGCGAACAAACACCGCTGGTGGTGATGTAGAGGTTGTCCCGGAGGTATTGGGAAGGCTTGCCCTTGGCGAGTTCGATGCCATGGTGGTTGTGGAAATCCCATCGGGAGTCCAGCCGCCATAGGACATAGGGCAGGCCTTCACCCATGTGTCCCAGCAGAAGCTTGGCGTTGGGGAAGTCATCAAAGACCCCTCCGAAAATCAATCGGAGGGCATGGGTGGACGTGTCGATTCCCCAGCTCCACATGGGACCGACCAGCTCCGGGTGTCCGCTCAGCACATGAGCGGTGTCCACGCCGTTTGCGGGGTGCAGATACAGCGGCACATCCAGGCCTTCGGCCATCTCCCAGACGACACGGAGCTTCGGGTCATCAAGATACATGCCGTTGGTGTGGGCGTTCACCAGGGCACCTTTCATCCCGAGATCGGTAACTGCCCGCTCCAGCTCTTTGGCAGCTGCCTGCGGGTTCTGCAGGGGCAGTGCCGCAAAGCCGGAAAAGCGGGTGGGGTGCTCCGCCATGACTCCTGCGAGGAAGTCGTTGACCGTCTCGGTCTTGGCTACTGCTGTTGCCGGATCTGTTTCCGCCTGAATGCCCGGGGAGTTCAGGGAAAGGACTTCCATGTCGATTCCATGGAGATCCATCTCCGGAAGTCGCTCCTCCGTGAAGTCGAGAAGGCGTCGGGAGGCATCGGCCCAGGCTTGAGGTTGGGCGATGGAGCTGGTGCTGGTTCCATACCCGACGAGCTCCGGAGTGACGAAGTGTTCTTCGAGGGCAATCTTCTTCAAAACGATCTCCTTTGGCCGTAGATCAATTCACTTATATGCATTGACTTCACTAATAATGAATCCTAATCTGTGAGTGTGTCAAGGATCACAGGCGTGGTCTGGTCCAAAGAACCGAGGATGACGATGGAAAAATTTGATGTTGCCGTTGTGGGGTACGGCCCAGTAGGCATGGCCACGGCAGCGCTGCTCGGCCAAGCCGGACACAAGGTGGTGGTGCTGGAAAGACATGCCGGCCTCTACAACCTGCCCCGCGCCGCAATTTTCGACGACGAGACCATGCGGACCTTCGCCCGGCTGGGCATAGCAGAAGCGCTGCTTCCCAAGATCAACGCCCAACGCAACTACGAGTGGCGCAACGCGGCCGGCGAACTCCTCATCGAGCACGAGTTCGCACTTAAGGGGACATCGGGCTGGTCCGAGTGGTACATGATGTACCAGCCGGAACTCGAGGATGCCCTGGACCGTCTTTGCCGATCCCTGCCGAACGTGACGGTGCGGTTCAACTCGCCTGTCGAGGGTTATGCAGAAACGGCCGAGGGCGTGGAAGTGCTCGTCCCCGGCGGCGCTGTCGAGGCATCGTACGTGGTGGCGTGCGACGGCGGAAACGGCTTCACGCGTGGCTGGCTCGGCTCAGAGCTGGAGGACTTCGGCTTTTCCGAACCATGGCTGGTGTGCGATTTCCGGCTCACCGGTGAGGTGGATCTGCCCCACGCCCGCCAGGTGTGTGATCCCCGGCAGCCGCAGTCCATCATTTCGCTGGGCCCATCACACCATCGCTTCAGCTTCATGCTCGACTCGGAAGAGGCATTCCTGGTGGAGCGCGATCCGGAGCGGGTGTGGGCGCGCGTGGCCGAGTACTTGTCACCGGATCAGGCAGAACTCATCCGCGTGGCCACGTACACTTTCCGTTCCCTGATCGCGGGATCCTGGCGTCAGGGGAGGATTCTCCTGGCAGGAGATGCTGCCCACCAGATGCCGCCGTTCCTCGGGCAAGGGATGTGTTCCGGCATCCGCGACGCCCAGAATCTCGCCTTCAAACTGGATCTTGTGCTCACTGGCAGGGCCGCGGAAACTGTTCTTGACAGCTACCAGACCGAGCGGGAGCCCCATGTTGCGGCAGTTGTCCACAAGGGTATCGAGCTCGGCAAGGTCCAGACCATGCGTGATCCTGAAAAGGCCCGGCGGCGTGACCTCCAGTACCTGGAAAACCGCCGGAACAATATGAAGCCGGAGAAACTGAAATTTCCCGGACTTGGTCCGGGATTCATCTCCGCCGCGGATCATCCGGCAAACGGCCGGCTCTTCATCCAGGACGAGGTCCGCACCAAGACCGCTTCGGGACGTTTCGATGAAATCTTCGGCTATGGATTCAGGCTTCTTTGCGATGCCCGGTGGTATGCCCGATCGTATGCAGGCGCCACACGATCGGACGCAGATGTCCCGGGAGACGTCGTCGTCATCGACCCCGACACCGGCGACGTCAGCGGATCCTTTGCCGATGTCAACGGCACCTACCTGAGCTGGTTCCAGACCAACGAGTGTTCCGCTGTTCTGGTTCGCCCTGATTTTTACGTGTATGGAGCTGCACTGACAGACAGCGAGTACGAATCCCTTGTCCGCGAATACCAAAAAGCCTGCTCAACGGTGAGCAGCACGGCCACATCAGTAGGAGTGTAAGCCATGTCAACAATCAATAAGGATGCTGCGCAAGGGGACGTTCGCATTATCACGGAGAGAGCCCTGCTGGCCCTGGCCTTTGTGATCGCCGCGCTCGAAGGCTACGACTTGGCCGTCTACGGCGTATCCGTCCCGGCGCTCCTGGGCGACAGCTCGCTGCAGGTCAACAAGGCGTCCGCCGGCGTGCTCGGCTCAATCGTCGGAGCCGGCATGCTCGTAGGCGCAGCCCTGGCCGGCGCCCTGATGCGCCGGATCGGGGCCCTTCGGCTCATCCTGGTCAGCTGCATTGTCTTCTCCGCCGGCATGGTAGTTAGCGCGCTGGCACAGAATGTGGCTCTCTTCGGAGCCGGCCGTGCACTGGTCGGCCTCGGACTCGGTGTCATCCTGCCCACGCTGCTGGCCTACGTTGCAGATCTCTCCGTCCCGGGACACCGTAACCGCAACACGGGCATTGTCATGGCCGGCTATGCCGCCGGCGGGTTGGCAGCTCCTTTGCTCGGCGCCGCACTCCTCCCGGCCACGTCCTTCCGGTGGCTGTACATCATCGGGGTTATCCCGGCCCTGGTTATCCTGCCGTTCGCCTGGAAATTGCTTCCGGTCCCACCGGTCCATCTCCTCCGGACCGGTAACGTTGCCGATGCCCACCTCCTCAGCGAAGCCATGGGCTTGCCGACTCCGGTACTGACAGTGGCCGGCAAACGGCACTTTGCCGGCATTGGCCCGCTGTTTTCTCCCGGAGTCGCGGCAGCCACGCTGCTCTTCTGGGTCATGACGTTCTGCGGCCTCCTCCTGGTCTTCGGCATCACCGCCTGGCTCCCGACCATGATGCAGGCCAACGGCTATTCATTGGGATCGGCTCTGCTGCAGACAGCTGCCATGTGGATCGGTGTCGCTGTCGGCGTCGTGATCGGCGGGCGAATTGCCGATGCCGTAGGCGCCAAGCCCGTGGTGGTTGTCGCCTTCCTCACCGGTGCCGTCAGCCTGATGGTGATGAGCCTGAACCCCAACGTGGTCATACTGTTCATCTTCATGTTCCTCAGCGGCGTGGGCTTCATCGGCTCACAAATCCTTGTCAACGGATTCATCCTGACGAGATACCCCGATGACATCCGCGGCAGCGGGCTTGCCTGGGCTCTGTCCTTCGGCCGCATGGGCGCCATCGTGGGTCCGTCCCTAGGTGCCTGGGTCATGACCTCGGGGATGTCCGTGGAGTGGAATTTCTACGCTTTCGCTATCCCCGCAGTGGTGGGTGCTTTGGCTTCGATCCTCGTGCCGCGGGTGAAGGCGAAGACGGAGGTGGTACCGGCGCAGATACACCTCAATATGCCGGTGAGCGGAGCGTAGGTCCGGACAGGCCGGCCGCTTACCACGTTCAGACATCCACCAAGTACACTGGCCGCACCCCGCCCTGCCGTCAAAAGCAGGCCGGGGTGATGCCGGGTGTCGCGTCATTTCGACAACCAGAGAACAAGCAAGGGAGTGGGCTGATTTGAGCGAGTCGGACCGGGAATCAGCCGCTGAGAGGCAAGGCATCCAGTCCGTTGAGTTGGCGATGCGCGTCCTGAGGGCGCTCGAGGACGGCGGCGGACCGATGCCATTATCCGAGATCGCCGAGCGAAGCGGTTTCCAGCCCAACAAAGCCCACCGATACCTGGTCAGCCTGGTTCGTTCCGGACTGGCCTCGCAGTCGCCGAAGACCGGCAGGTACGATTTCGGCCCCGCGATGCGGCGTCTGGGTGCGGAGTCGCTGCGCCGGACCAATGAGGTATCCGTCGCCTCCGAATACTCGATGAGGCTCCGCGACACCTCCGGACACTCCGTCAACCTTTCCGTCTGGGGCGAGGACGGGCCGGTGGTGGTCCGCTGGGACTATGGCAGCCACGTACTTCCGTTCAATGTCCGCGTCGGAGCGAAACTCCCGATGCTGACCTCCTCTGGAGGGCTCATCTTCCTCGCCTACTTGCCGGAATCCATGTCTGCCGCTGTGTTGGCTGCGGACCGGGCACGCCTGAGCAGTGACGCATTCTCGGATGCCGACATTGCCAGGACCCGCCAGGAAGTCCTTCGCGCCGGCTATGCGGTCACCTCGGGAGGGATCATCCCCGGGGTCTCCTCGGTGGCCGCCCCCGTCTTTTCGTCGGTCGACTCGCTGCCCCTCGCCATGACCGTCGTTTTCCCCGCTGAAGAGGTGGATAAGCCGGAGATGGACAAGGTGACCGCCGAACTGTTGGAAACCGCCCGCATCATCTCCAGCGAACTGGGCGTCTCCCCTCCAAAGGTGTCGTGACGGACCATCGGGTCCGCGTCATCAGAGGCGATCTGGCCGGTCGTTGCGTCTTTGCGTTCGGATATCCCCGTGAGCAGGTCGACGGCGGCCTGGTGGTGCTGGAGCGCCTCCGGAGCGAACCGCGGGATAGTGCTGCGGATGTCGTTGCCGGCGTAAGCAGCGCAGCCTCGCGGGGCTGCGAATACGCTGTGGGAGAACTCGCCAACTTTCCCTGCCACGCAGTGGTTGCCCCCAGCAACCAGACGTAAACTGACCTTCGAATCACTTCTGATGGGTCTGAGTCTTTGTAGGAGCCCGATTGCTCTGGAAACTTCTTGTTGAATACCTGCGGCCGCATCAGCGGCTGCTGATCGCCGTCGTCGTCTTCCAGTTGGCGCAGTCCATTGCGTCGCTGTACCTGCCCACGCTGAATGCGGACATCATTGATGAGGGTGTCGCGAAGGGGGACACCGGCTACATCCTGTCCACCGGAAGCCTCATGCTGCTTATCACGCTTGCCCAGATCGCCTGCGCCGTTATTGCGGTGTATTTCGGAGCGAAGGCGGCCATGGGCCTGGGACGTGACCTGCGCGGCGCGATCTTTGCCCGGGTGGGTGAGTTTTCCGAGCAGGAGGTCACGCGCTTCGGCGCGCCGTCGTTGATCACGCGGTCCACGAACGACGTCCAGCAGGTCCAGCAGTTGGTGCTGATGAGCGCCACACTCATGGTGGCCGCACCCATGCTCAGCATCGGCGGCGTGATCATGGCCATCCGGCAGGATGCCCAGCTGTCCTGGCTGATCGCCGTGTGCGTCCCCGTGCTCCTTGCCGCCGTCGGCCTCATCGTCACCCGGATGGTGCCCCTGTTCCGGAAGATGCAGGCCAGGATCGACACGGTCAACCGCGTCCTGCGCGAACAACTCACCGGCATCAGGGTGGTGCGCGCCTTCGTCCGCGAGGACATGGAAACGGCCCGTTTCGCCCAGGCGAACACCGACGTCACGGATGTTGCACTGCGGGCCGGCCGCCTGATGGCGCTGATGTTCCCCGTGGTCATGCTCGTGCTGAACGTGTCCAGCGTGGCGGTCATCTGGTTCGGCTCGTTCCGGATCGAGGACGGTTCCATGCATGTGGGCACACTGATCGCCTTCCTCAGCTACCTCATGCAGATCCTGATGTCGGTCATGATGGCCACCTTCATGGCAGTGATGATCCCCCGCGCATCGGTCTCCGCCGACCGGATCGGCGAGGTGCTCGGCACCGAGTCCAGCGTCCGCCCGCCGCTGAACCCCGTCAGCAGCACTGTTTCTTCCGACGGGCGCCGCGGCCAGCTGGAAATGCTCGACGTCGGATTCGCCTACCCGGGTGCCGACCAGCCAGTCCTGAGCGGCATCACCTTCAGGGCCAGTCCGGGACAGACGACGGCGATCATCGGCAGCACCGGCTCCGGCAAGACCACCCTGGTGAACCTCATGCCCCGGCTGTTCGACGCCACCACAGGTTCAGTCCGGATCGACGGCGTTGACCTGCGCGAACTGCACCCGGACCTGCTGTGGGGGCACATCGGCCTCGTCCCGCAGCGGCCGTACCTGTTCTCGGGGACGGTTCGCAGCAACCTGCAGTACGGCAAGCCGGACGCCAGTGAAGAGGAACTCTGGACCGCGCTCAGTATCGCCCAGGCCAAGGACTTTGTGGAGGAGATGGAGGGCGGACTGGACGCGCCCATCTCGCAGGGCGGGACCAACGTGTCCGGCGGGCAGCGGCAGCGGCTCGCCATTGCCCGGGCGCTGGTGAAGCGGCCGGAGCTCTACATTTTTGATGACTCGTTCTCTTCACTGGACACCGGCACGGACGCCCGCCTGCGCCAGGCCCTTAAACAGAACACCGCCGGCGCCACGCTGGTGATCATAGCCCAGCGCGTGTCCAGCATCGTGGACGCGGACCAGATCCTGGTGCTCGACGACGGCAGGATCGTCGGGCGCGGAACGCACAGTGAGCTTCTGGAGACTTCGGAGACGTACCGCGAGATCGTGTCCTCGCAACTGGCAGCGGAGGAGACAGTATGAGTACGAACCGTCCAGGCGCCGGCGGCGGAACCGGTGCCGGAAGGGGCGGGGCCCCCGGAGCCGGGACAGCCGACGTCGTACGCATTCCACGTCCGGCGGGGGGACCTGGCCGGGGCGGCCCGTTCGCGGGAATGAGCATCCCCGCTGAAAAGGCGATGAACTTCAGCGGCTCCGCCAAGCGGCTGCTCGCCACGCTGCGGCCCGAGCGTCTGTGGCTGCTGCTGGTGCTGGCCATGGCGGTGGCCGGGGTAACGCTGCAGGTGATAGGGCCCCGGCTGCTGGGGCAGGGCACCAACCTGATTTTCACCGGCGTGGTCTCCAAGCAGTTGCCGGCAGGGGTGACCAAGGAGCAGCTGATTGCGCGGCTGCGCGCTGCGGGGGAGAACCAGAAGGCGGACATGCTCGGCCCCATGCAGCTGACGCCGGGGACCGGCATCGATTTCGCGGCGCTGTCCTCGGTGCTGACGTGGGCCCTGGTGCTGTATGTTCTGGCGTCTGCTTTCATGTGGGTGCAGGCGTACGTGCTGAACGGCGTGGTGCAGCGGACGGTGTTCGGGCTGCGCGAGAAGATCGAGGCGAAGATCAACCGGCTGCCGCTGCGGTATTTCGATTCCATCCAGCGAGGTGAGCTGCTGAGCCGGGTGACGAACGACGTCGACAACATTTCCCAGAGCCTGCAGCAGTCCATCAGCCAGGCGGTGACGTCGGTGCTATCTGTGGTGGGCGTGCTGGTGATGATGTTCATCCTGTCGCCCACGCTGGCGCTGATTGCCCTGGTGACCATTCCGCTGACGCTGGGGATCACCGCGTTCATTGCCAAACGCTCGCAAAAGCTGTTCGTGTCGCAGTGGAAGCACACGGGGGAACTGAACGGGCAGATCGAGGAGACGTACACCGGGCATGCGCTGGTGAAGGTGTTCGGCCGGCAGCGCGAGGTGGGTGAGACATTCCGGCAGAAGAACGTGGAGCTGTTCGAGGCGAGCTTCGGGGCGCAGTTCATTTCGGGCCTGATCATGCCGGCCATGACGTTCATCGGGAACCTGGTGTACGTGGGGATTGCCGTGGTGGGCGGCCTGCAGGTGGCGTCCGGGGCCATGCAGCTGGGCGACGTGCAGGCGTTCATCCAGTACTCGCGGCAGTTCACCCAGCCGCTGGCGCAGCTGGGATCCATGGCGAACCTGCTGCAGTCCGGTGTGGCTTCGGCGGAGCGGGTGTTCGAGTTGCTCGATACCGATGAGCAGTCGCCGGATCCTGCCCCCGGTGCCGCTTCTGCCGACGGGATGGGCCGGGGCCGGCTGGTGTTCGAGAACGTTTCGTTCTCGTATTCGCCGGACAAGCCGCTGATCTCGGACCTGAGCCTGGTGGCGGAACCGGGGCAGACGGTGGCGATCGTGGGGCCCACCGGCGCCGGCAAGACCACGCTGGTGAACCTGATGATGCGGTTCTACGAGCTGGACGCCGGGCGGATAACGCTCGACGGCGTGGACATCACCACCATGACCCGCAACGAGCTGCGCTCGCGGATGGGCATGGTGCTGCAGGATACGTGGCTGTTCGGCGGGTCGATCCGGGACAACATTGCGTACGGACGGCCTTCGGCTACGGAGGCGGAGATCCTTGAGGCCGCCCAGGCGACTTATGTGGACAGGTTCGTGCACTCGCTGCCGGGGGGCTACGACACAGTGCTGGACGACGAGGGCTCCAATGTGTCCGCCGGCGAGAAGCAGTTGCTGACAATTGCCCGGGCTTTCCTGGCGCGGCCGTCCGTTTTGATTCTGGACGAGGCGACTTCTTCGGTCGATACCCGGACCGAGGTGCTGGTGCAGAAGGCGATGAGCGCGCTGCGGTCCGACCGTACTTCTTTCGTGATTGCCCACCGCCTGTCCACCATCCGCGACGCCGACCTTATCCTGGTGATGGAGGCCGGGCAGATCGTGGAGCAGGGCACGCATGCGGAGTTGCTGGCCGCGGGCGGGGCTTATGCGCGGCTGTACGAGGCCCAGTTCGTGGCTCCCGTGGCGGAGGTTTAAGAGTCGGCACCTGTGCTTTGCGTCGCGCTACTGCTTTGCCTCGCGGGACGCTGCCGGAGAGTGGGGCGCTGGCGATTCTTGCATTCCCCGCAGGAGTTGCCAGCGCTGGTAAACGCCAGGCCCGGCAGTCGTGGTTTGGCCTAGCTGCTGAGGTCCCAGTGGACCCGGATGGCCTCGGCAATTGGGCCTGCGGTGACGTCGACCCGGAAAGCAACGGGCGCGGTGCCCGTTTCTTCAATGACCGCGTCATGGTACACGCGGCCACATGAGGGACACAGGGTGTAGAGATCCTCATCCGCAGGCCATTCCGCCAGCCCCGTGGGGACCGGCGTGCCCTCTCCGATGTAGACGGGGACGCCTTGTGAGTTGGCCTGAATCAATCCGTCTTTGCTGACGGTGTTGCCGCACACACACGTGATGGTGGTGACATCATGATCGACCACATCGGCCGTTTCCATGTCCATGATGAGCTCCCCGGTCCTGGTAGAGACGTTCTGGTATCAGCTTATGCCTGCCGGTCTAAACGGTCTTCCCTTGAAAATGGCGGCAGCGGTCCTGGCGCTCCCCTCCGGCGACGACGAAATCACCAAACTCCCGTCCTTGCCGGCGCCACCAACCACATATGGGTCAGGGTGGCCAGCCTCAGAGGTAGCTCTTGACGCTCGCGCGCAGGGCCTCGGTGTGCTCGTAGATTTCTTCCAGCGAGCTAATGGGCACCCGAGTCTCTTCTTTCTTTTCGTCGAAGATTCCGATGTATTTTTGGGTGCGGTTGAAATGCAGCCGCGCGATCGGTTTGCGGTTGTTATCGTCCAGAAGCACCGCGAAATAGGACTTGGCGTCCCTCTGCACTACACGTGCTGGCTTCACCTCGCTGCAGACGATGGCTCGCACGATCTGGTAACCCTCGATTTCTTCCAGCGTCGTTTCCAGGCCATCCGCTTCGGCGAGATCGGCTTCGGCCGCGGGAGCGCTAGTGACGCTGGCCGCTACAGTAGCGTCATCATTCGGCGGGAAACCCGGAGCGCCCAGGGCCTTCTTCAACCGTTCGTTCACCTGGTCATTCAGGAACTGCTTCGACGCTTTAACGACCAGGGAGGTGAACTGCTCGCGCACCTTCTGTGTATAGGGGCCCGGATACACGCGACCAGTCAGGAACTTGACCCATTCGTCCTCGGGCTCTTTGAATTGCGCTGCCAGCGTCCTCTTCAGTTCACCGATGTATTTCAATTCGCCAGCT
Source organism: Arthrobacter sp. (assembly GCA_036565085.1). Taxonomy (GTDB): domain Bacteria; phylum Actinomycetota; class Actinomycetes; order Actinomycetales; family Micrococcaceae; genus Arthrobacter. The sequence goes on along the minus strand of DATCNU010000047.1, from coordinate 6,104 downwards.
GCGCTGATGATCGAATCAAGGTCAAAGATGTCTTTGGATAGTTTCTGAAGTTCGGGAATGAGCGAGTCGTCGATATCGTTCAAATCGAGAACGAGGAATGGCTTGGCGTCCATGCGGTTTGGTGCATCGAGGTCCGTGAAGAACTGGTAGACCTCGCCGTTGGTGAGGATGGCGATGCGGGCGTTGGTCACGGCAAAATATCGGAAAAGCTGAGATGCGTGCTCAATCTTCACGGGCTCGGTGGACTTCTTGCACTCCATCAGAATCTGGATTTCGCCGTCCTTGACGATGGCATAATCAATCTTTTCGCCCTTTTTGAGCCCTACATCGGCTATAAACTCCGGCACGACTTCCATGGGGTTGAAGACGTCGTAACCAAGAATTGTGGAAATGAAGGGCATGACAAAGGCGTTCTTCGTTGCTTCTTCCGTTTGGATCACACCCCGCTGTTGGCGCACCTTTGCTGCCAACGCTGAAAGCTTTTCCGCAAACTCCATTGCTCCCCCTAAGAATTGATGGTGCTGCAACGGTAGCGCAGGGACGAAGAAAGTTGACGAAGCAACGAAAAGTATCTGGATTCGTTCTTAGTCGCACTCTTCCGCGACTGGAGACCGTCCGTCGGCGACCGTGATCGCTGACCAGGCCATGCACCCGCCGGAGCGCTCCGCTCACGCAACCCTTTCCAGGAAGTCCTCCGCGAACCGTTTTACTCCATCCCACTCGGTGTACACGTAGTCCCGCGACGTGTCCGTGTCCAGGGTGCCCTTGTCGCTGGCGATCTTCTTCATCATGAGGCGCTTGATGAACCCGTACTGGGTATAGAGCAGGGCCCCGCCAAACAACCCGACCTGCGCAGGCCGCCAGCCGGTCTCGTCCTCGAAGTTCTCGACATAGCTCTCGGCGTTCTCGGTGTCGCCGTGGGCGGCAAGGCTGACGGAGAACAGCGCGGACGGGACGCGTTCCAGGGTGGCACGGTTCTTTTCCACGAAGTCGCGGACGTAGTCTTCGTGCTTGCCCATGTGGATCGATGCCCCGACGATCACCGCGTCGTACCCGTCCGGGACGGCGTCCCCGGAATGCTTGATGTCCACCGTTTCCGCGTCGTGGCCATGCGCCCGGATCACGTCCGCGATGAACTCCGCGATCTTGGCGGTCTGGCCTTCGGTGGTCCCACAGGGAATGTAGATGTTGGCCATGATTGGCCTCCTCGTGGTGTCGCCCCTCCGTCACAACCAGCCTGCCAACGACGGGGATGCAGCCGTAGGGCCGAACGTCCCGGAGACGCCGCCACCGTCTTGGCCGCAAACGACGCCGCCTGTTCACCGTCCCGAAACCGCTGGAACCATGCGCGTTCTTCCGCGGCAGGAAGTCTGTTCATGCACCCTCGCCCAGCGCCCCTCTCAACAGAGACAGGAACACCCCCATGCCTTCAAGAACCTTGAAAACGACGACGGCGGCAGCCGTTCTGGCGCTCGGCCTCCTTGCGTCCCCGCCCGCCAACGCAGCGGACACCTCAGACAGCCAGGCGTTCACCTTCGGCGTCATCGGCGACACCCCCTACGGCGACGCCGAAATCGCGAAGTTCCCGTCGCACATCCAGGACATCAACGCAGACAGCGCCCTGAAGTTTGTTACCCACGTGGGCGACATCAAGAACGGCTCCTCGGTCTGCTCAGACGAGTACTTCGCCAAGATCCGCTCGGAGTTCGACACCTTCGAGCACCCGCTGGTTTACACGCCGGGTGACAACGAGTGGGTGGACTGCCACCGCACCAGCAACGGAGCGTACAACCCGCTGGAACGGCTGGCCAAGCTGCGGGAGGTCTTCTTCGACGAGCCCGGCAAGACCCTGGGCGCAACCATGCCCGTTAAGAGCCAGGAGAACCTTGGGCTTCCTGAAGATGTCCGCTTCACCCAGAACCGGGTGGCCTTCTCTGTGGTGAACGTCCAAGGCAGCAACAACTCGCTGCTTCCGTGGAGTGGCCTGGGCCAGACCAAACCCACGCCAGAGCAGCTGGCTGAAGTTGAGCACCGGAGCGATGCCGTCGTGGACCAGATCCGCGAGACGTTCGCCGACGCCGAGCGCCGCAACGACCGCGCCGTCGTCCTCATGGCCCAGGCCGACATGTTCGATCCCTCCCTGCTCGCCGCGGCCACCGCCAACCCGGAAACGGTGTCTGGGTTCCGGGAGATCGTTGCAGCCATCATTGAGGAGACCAACCGCTTCGGCCGGCCGGTCTATCTCATCAACGGCGACAGCCACGTCTTTGCCGACAACCAGCCGCTGGCCAAGGGCTCACCGTGGCTGAACATCTACGGCCAGCCTGCCGCGGACAACCTGCAGCGCATCACTGTGGACGGCGCGGCCAACGCCACCAACTACGTCAGGTTCACTGTTGCTGGCAACAGCACCGGCGGCGGAAGTGTCCTGAGCTGGGAGAAGGTCCCCTTCAGCCAATAGGCACCGAACGCAAGCGGCCGACGGCGGGAGCCCCGCCATCACTTTTCGTAGGCCGCCGGTTCACCTTGGACATGGGTTCCTGGGGCGAGCAGCAGTGCGAAGTCCTCGCTGTGGAGCCCGGCACGTCGATCAACATCCTGCGCGGCAACCGGGCTGGTCTCGATGTTGTTGCCGGGTTTGAACCGGCCAGGCCTGCTTAGAAACCTGTGGGTTCGGTTTCGAGTTCAGGTTCGCTGGGGTGCGGCTCGTGATGGAGGGGGCGGAGCGCCGCGGTTTGGGGAAACCACAGCAGAGCGTCGTAGCGCCCTCCCATGCGTGTGGGGACGTAATTGCCGCTCTCGTGGGCCGGATCGTAGACGACCCCGATCGCCCTGTGGCCGTGCCTGGCGGTCAGCCAGGGTCCGGATCGATCAGGGCCGAACAGGAGTACGGCTGCGTCGCCGAGAGCCTGGTTGAGGAGGTCTTCATGGCTGCCGTGCACTGCGGCCGGGACTGCCATGATCTCTTCGGAGGCGCCCCAGGATTCCGCCGCGATGGCCGATCCGGAATAGGAAGCGAACCCGGCCAGGAGCACCTCCCGAGGGTGCCGTTCGCGCATCAGCTGTCCGATGTTAACCATCCCGGCGCGGGCCATGTCGGTTGCGCGGGCGTCGCCGACGTGGGTGTTGTGCGCCCAAACCAGTCCTTTGGAGCCGGGACCGTGATGGCGTGCGATGCGGTCGATCGTGTCGCTCATATGGTGATCACGGATGTTCCACGACTGCCGGTCACCACGGACCATCGTCCGGTAGTAGTGCTCGGCATTGGCCGCGACCACGGCGTTCTGCACGGCGTCAAACGCGGCCGGATCGTTCTGTATCCGGCCGAGGGTCCGCCGGTGTACCTCGGCCAGAAGGGCGACGACGTCTGCCTCGCAGGATTGCGGTACCAGCCGGGTTTTCCAGGCATACCGCTGCGGATCCTCCCCGAAGGGTACGAAGCACTGCCAGGCACGCAGCGCGGCCGGCAGGGCATCGGCAGCGTTGGCCTCCAGCCACGTGAAGATCTCCCGCAGGGAATCCCGCAGCGAGTACACGTCCAGACCGTAAAACCCTGTGCGCTCGTCTTCATCGCGGGCGAGATTCCACTCACGCAGCCAGGTCAGGAACCCGGCAACTTCATGATTGGCCCACATCCACGTTGGCCAGCGTTCAAAGTGGGCCAGAAGCTGGTCCGCGTTAAGGTCCACGTCTCCTTGCCCCCTCACCCAACGGTTGATCCGCCAGCAATCTGGCCAATCACCCTCCACCCCAATCCAAGTGAACCCGTACTCCTGGATGAGTCGGCGGCTGATGGCCGCCCGCCATTTGTAGTACTCGTGCGTTCCGTGTGACGCTTCACCAATGCACACGAACCGGGCCGTGGCAGCTTGGTCGATCAGGGCGTTGAGATCTTCGGTCCCGGCCAGCCGGTGTCCGAGGGATCGGATTTGTTCGAGTTCTGCCGTTGTCTCCGGAATGGGGCCGTTCACTGCAATACCTCCGGAGCAGTTTTGTCGTTGCGGGCAGGCAACAGATAACGGGTGAACCAGTCAGCGGCGAGTGTGGCCGCCTGGGTGAGTGTTCCAGGTTCCTCGAAAAGGTGGGTCGCTCCCGGGATGGTCTTTAGCTGCGTTGGTGCCCGCATCAGGGCCATCGCCTGACGGTTGAGGGCAAGGACCTCGGGGTCAGCACTTCCGACAATCAGCAGAGTCGGGGCGCGGACGGCTTCAAGCCGCGGGCCTGCCAGGTCGGGCCGGCCGCCCCTGGAAACGACGGCGCCTACGTGGCTGCCGGGTTCGGCCGCGGCCCACAGGGCGGCCCCGGCACCGGTGCTCGCCCCGAAGTATCCGACACGGCTGGTGGCCGTGTCGCCCCTGGTCTGCAGCCAGCGGGTCGCTGCCGTGAGCCGTTGGGCGAGAAGGGCGATATCGAATACGTTCTCGCGGTTGATTTCCTCAGCGGGGGTCAGCAGATCCAGCAGCAGTGTGCCCAGGCCGGCGGCCTGGAGAACTGAGGCAACGTAGCGGTTGCGGGGGCTGTGCCGGCTGCTGCCGCTGCCGTGCGCGAACACGACGACGGCGTCACAGTGCTCCGGAAGGTTTATATCACCCTGAAGGCTCAGGGCACCGGCGGGGATGAACACCTCCTGATCGACGACAGCGCCTTGTTCTGTCCCGGCAGGGTGCAGGCGGCGTTGGGCGGCGTCGAGCAGTCGCACGACTTCCTCGTCGCTGGTGGGGGAGAAATCACGATAGTAGTACCCCACGGCCTGGAAATTGCGGTCGGAAACGAGGGAGAAAACCTGATCCGCATCCGACAGGGAACCCAGTACCTGGGCAGGAGCGACAGGCACGGCCAGGATTACTCTTGCCGCACCCAGCTGCCGTGCGACCCTGCATGCGACGCGAGCTGTGGAGCCCGTTGCAATACCGTCGTCGACGATGATGACGGTGCGCCCTTTGAGGTCTGCGCGTGTCCGACCCTGACGGTACAGTGCCACTCTGGACTCCAGCAGCTCACGCTCGCGTTGCTCAACGCTTCGCAGGTCATTTTCTGTGACGCGGGCGAGGGAAATGACATGCGGGTCGACCACCCGGGCGTCCTCTTCGCCGATTGCTCCCATCGCTACTTCCGGCTGGAACGGCACGCCCAGCTTGCGGACCACGATCACATCCAGCGGAGCACTGAGGGCAATTGCAACCTCAGCCGCTACCGGGACCCCGCCGCGCGGCAGCCCCAGAACCACGATGCTCTGCCCCCGCAGCCCGGCCAGCCCTTGCCCCAGCCTCCGGCCCGCATCGACTCTGTCCCGGAATTCAAACATGTCAACCAACCTTCCTGAGGCATACCCATCGGGAGGCCCACCGGGGGTTAGTCTCCAGAACCGCCCGCAACCCGACAGGGATCAGGTCCGGTGCCGGAAGTCCGTGCCCTTCCAGTAGATACGTCGACTAAGTCCGGCAACAGAGACAAAAGACCCTCCTGTCGAGGACCGCTGATACCAGCTGATACCGGTCAGACGTGTGCTTGAACAATTGGTATTGGGGGTTCTGCCTTGAACGAAGGCACCGCGGATTCTGGCTAACCTGGCGGCTCTTGCTGCGACACCTCTCAATCAGCCGCGCCGGGGGGCGAAGGTCCAAAGTCTCTGAATGCCCTCCTGCCACTGGGCGCCAATCTGGACCGGGCAGCGTGCAGGGCAACGGTCGAGGAACGGTTCAGCGCGCGAAGAATGGTGGCCGACCATCTTGACTTGCACGGGGAGATCCTGAACCACCGCGGCAATGCCAGAAGTTTGGGGACGTAGTTCTGATACTTGCACTGATAGAGCCAGTATTTGATCCGTCTAACATTTAATGTGCAAGGGTGCGGGCCGGAAACGGCGGAGAACAACCTGGATTAGTGCGCTGGCCGTGTTGGGCGTATGGCTCCCCGGAGTCATACCGGTGATTCAGGTGGCCCGCACTTTTGCCATTTATGCGGGTGGACGACGGCGGGACGTCCCGCCGTCGTCAGTTCGCCTCTGCCGCGAAAAGCACGCCCGGCTTTTGGCTGCAGTCCAATGCCCGCCGCCCGATCACGCTGGAGAGCAGGATGGATCCCGATATCCCGTACCGGCATAT
>DATCNU010000046.1:0-5177 GCA_036565085.1 Arthrobacter sp. | reverse complement strand
AGCGTTTTCGATGTGATCAAGGGCGCTTTCAGTTCCACGGACATGAACTCGAACTGGTGGGTCTCCGTGATCGGCGGGACGGTCAACACCCATGTCGGTGGCCAGGTCACCACAGTGGTGTATCCCGGCATGTTGACGCTTTTGGTGCAGGTCATGGCCCCGGTGATGGTCATTCTTGTTGCCGCGCAGGTTGTTGTCAGTCTCTTCCGCTCTTCCACTGTCGGCCTGATCCGGGCCGGCGCCACAGCGGTGTTCGCGATCCCGGCGACCTACATTCTGGCCGGGATCATGTTCACCCTCATCCAGGTGATGGACAACATCTCCGTCTATATCCTGGCTGCCGGGAACAACGATGGCGAGGACGCGGTCACCACCACGGTGCTGGCGTTGTTCGGCCTCTCCTGGGATCCGGCGACAAAGTCCGTGGTGCTGGATGAGAACTATCAGCAGTGGGCTCTGGCGAAAGACCAGGGCAACCCGGGAGCGATTCTCGTCCCCGTCATCCTGATCTTCGTGATCTGGATCATTGCCCTGCTGCTGGCGGCGTTCATGGTCTTCCGGATGCTGGGTCTGATCGTGCTGGCCTCGTTGCTGCCAATCGCGGCGATGAGCCAGCCGCTGGAAGCAGCGAAGGGCATTTTCAAGGGCTTCGGCACGACGGCTCTGGCGTTGCTGATAGCCAAACCATTGTCTGCACTGGTGCTGAAGATGGGGTTCGTGATCTCGGCGACGTCGAACACGACGTTCCAGTTTCTGGCCGGGATCCTGTGCCTGCTCATGGCCGCTGTCATGCCGGTACTGACGATGAAGTTCATGGCGTTCCTGACCGGCGGGGCAGGGGACGGGATCATCGGCGGCGGTTCCGGGATCGGATCCGCAGCCGGGCGCCGCTTCGAACGCCACGGCGGCAGTGCATTGCGCAGCACACGGCAAATGAGTTCCAGGATCGCGCGGATGCCGGCCCGGATCGGGCGCGGCAGGTAATGAAAACAACCAACGATTTTCGGGGAGAGGTGCTTCGCTGATGAGCGCAGGCGTAGTAATGGAAGAGGAGCTCGGCTGGCACGATGTGCGGTTCGGGCGCGAAACCAAGAGGGGAGTCGTGCTCGGGCTGGAAATGCACCAGCTCATCACCTTCGGTATCGCGATGGTGGCCATCGTGGTCACGGTCCTGGTGTTTGGCTTCCCGCTCGGCTGGCTGATCGGCGGGACCATGCTGCTGATCACCGGGCCGGTGTGCTGCACGAGGTTCCACGGGACCTCCACGCTGCAGTGGGGGCTCCGGTGGGTCGGCGGACGGTGGAGCAAGGGCACGGGCCAGGGGAAGTACCTGCGGGCGACCCGGACCGAAACACCGTTGGATCTTGCCCCCGCGCCGGTACACACCCACGGTGCACTCCATGCAGCCCCGGAACCAGATGGGGAGCCTCCGGCCTACCGGTCAACGATCGGCAAGAAGGGCCAGATCGTGCCGGGAACACCGGAGCGGTTCATGTTGCCGGGGGAGCTGAACGAGCTGCTCTGCTATGAGCTGCCCGGCGGGGAAGCGTTCGTCTATGACCCGGTGAACAAGTACGGCATCATCGCCGCGCAGGTCGAATCCATGAACGCTTTCGCACTGGAGTCTGAAGACGAGCAGATCAACCGCACCGAGGCGTTCTCCTCCGTGTTGACCGCGCTCTCCACCCAGGAAGGCGTCGAGTACCTGCAGCTGACCGATCAGACGTCGGTGGTGTCCGGGGCGAAGATCCGGGACTACTACAAAACCAAGGGCGCGCAGGCTCCCCGGGTGGTCCGGGACGGGGAACTGGTGCCGCTCTCGGGCGCGAACATCAACTCGTTCGCGTCCCACGCCTATGAGGACCTGGTATCCAACGGGCGCGGCATCATGCACCACGAAGGCTGGGTTGTGGTCGTGTTGAGCCGGAAGAAACTGGAGAAATCGATCACGGCCCACGGCGGCGGGCTCGCCGGGTTCATGAGCCTCGCGGCGGGCACCATTTCCTCGGTGACGGAGTCGCTGACGCCGACAGGGACGATGGTGCGGTTCTGGATGAATGCACGGGAACTCTCAGCCTGCATCCGGCGCGCAACCGACCCTGCCTCCGCGGTGGAGATCTCGGAGCGGACCGGAGCGTTTGCCGGTGTCGCACCGGCCTCTGCCGGGCCGATGGTCATGCTGCCGGAGTGGTCCACGCTCCAGACGGACACGGGCATTCACCGCACCTGGTGGGTTTCGGAGTGGCCACGGAAGAAGGCCAGCCTCGGGTTCATGTCCAAACTGGTGTTCGCCGGTGACTTCCGGCATTCCGTGACGCTCATCGCCAAGCCATACCCGGTCAGTAAGGCCATGAAGGACATCACCACCTCCCTCGCCGATCACGATTCCGGGCTCGATATTCAGCACCGGCTGGGCCGGCCGATTTCCCGGGCGCAACGGCTGGAAGGAACCGACCTTGAGTTCCGGGAAATGCAGCTCACCGACGGCTTCGGGGCCTTGAAGATCGGCGGCTACGTCACGCTCTCGGCATCGGACGCGACGGAACTGGAAGTGAACAACACCAAACTGCGCAACGCGGCCGCGGCCGCACAGGTGGAGCTCCGGTGCCTCTACGGGCAACAGGCCGAAGGCTTCGTCGCCTCGGCCATGCCGCTGGGCAGGGGACTGCTGTGAAGCACATCGGACGGAAAAAGAAGAAGCAGTTGTCCGGGCCGGCCCCGGTCCTGCTGGATATCTCCAACGGTTCCCGTCAGGCAAGGGCGCAGCAACGCCTGACCAGGGCCCGTGCCGTCGCGGCTGCGTCGGTTGAGACGGCTGGCGGGGATGACGGCTTTCCGCAGCAGGCATTCCCTACCGGCGGGAAGCAGCGCATCAACAATCTTCGCGGCGGTTTCCGGCTCCGCCAGCGCCCGTTCAGCGAGACGGCGTTTTCCTTTGCGACGGCGTACCCGTTCCTGGCCGGCGCGAACCTGGGACACAAGGGCGCCTACATCGGCGAGGACGTTTACGGCGGCGGGGCGTTCGTGTTTGACCCGTGGGAGCTGTACGAGGCGAAGGTCATCACCGGCATGTCGATGATCCTGATGGGCGCTGTGGGTTCCGGAAAGTCCACGTGCGCCAAATCCGTGGTCTGCCGCCTGGTGATGCTGGGACGCAAGGCGTTGATCCTCGCGGACCGTAAGGGCGAATGGGATGTTGTCGCGCAGTTCCTGGGCGGTCACACCATCAAGGTCGGCCCCGGCCAGCCGGACCGGGTCAACCCGCTCGATGAGGGCATCCGCCCCTCGGTGACGCCGGACGGGGAACCGATGACGGATCTGCGCTGGGCGGCGATGGTGCGCGCCAGGCGGTTGAATCTGCTCCAGACCATCGGCGAAATCCTGCTGGACCGTGCCGTGCAGGGCGCCGAACACACAGCCCTGTCAATGGCACTGGATCTGAGCGTCGACTCCGCCGCGCCCGGTGTGCCGACGCTGCCGGGCTTCATTGAACACCTGCGGCAGATGAGCGTTTCCACCGATGGTTCACGCTCCGTTGCCGAAGCCGCCGAAAGGCTTCTGCACGCTTTTTCCCGCTGCACCCAGGGTGATCTGAAAGGCATGTTCGACGGCGAAACGACAGCGAACTTCGACCCTGACCTGCCGATCATCACGGTCAACACCAAGGCCCTGGTCGGCGCCTCGAAGGAAGCACGGAAGATCGCTTACGCCTGCACGGGGTCATGGGCTGAATCGATGGTCACCAACTCCGACTCCGGACAACGGCTCTGCGTCTACGAAGAGGGCTGGGACTCAGTCAGCGACGAAGCATCCCTGACACGGATGATGGAGGCGTGGAAACTCGCCCGTGACTACAACATCTTCAACGTCCTGATCATCCACAAACTCGGGGACCTGGACATTGCCGGGGACGCCGGATCGAAAATGGCCGCGATGGCACGCTCCCTGCTGGGCGATACCACGGTGAAAGTCATCTACCGGCAGGAAACAGCCAACCTTGCAGTGACCGAGCGGGAGCTGGGCCTGACCCGGGCCGAGCGGGAAGACGTAAACCGTTCCGCCCAGGGCACCGGGCTCTGGAAGGTCGGCCCCTACCGGACGGTGAGCGTGAAAAACCAGCGCACCACCGCCGAAGTGCCGGTCTTCGATACCGACGGCAAAATGCGCTCCAACAGGGGCGGGGAGGCAGCAGCATGAAAGCGATGGATAAAGGGACCCAGATGGCGGTCCTTGCCCTGGGCCTGATCGCACTGGTGCTCTATGCGCTGTACCTGCCGGGGCAGATCGCCGCGTCCTTCCGCTGCGGATCCTTCACCACCCTGCCCTCGATCCTCCAGCCGCTCGGATTCCTGAACCCGTCCAGCCCCGCCGACGCTTCCGTCTACGGGACCACGGCAGCCGGCTGCGGACCGGAGAGCGGGGCAGTCCTGGTATGGATGATCCTGCTCGTCGTTCTGGCCGTCGGCGTCGGCGTGACCGTCTGGAAGCTGGTGCACGACTGGAAACTCTCGGACGAGTACTTCGTCAAGGACGTCATGGGCCGTGACGGGCTGGCCAGGATCAAGGAAATCAAGAACACGGTCGGGGAGAAGAAAATCCTCGAACGCGCCAAAAGCATCCGCCCCACCCTGGGCCGGCCGTCAGTGGAGGACGCATCCATCCGCATCGGGCACGTCCTCTCCCAGGCCGTGCTCGTCTCCTGTGAGGAATCAATCGTCCTGGTCGGCCCGCCCCGGTCAGGTAAGGGGTTCCACCTGCTGATCTCGGCGATCCTGGACGCCCCGGGGTCCTGCATCACCACCTCGACCAGGGCGGATAACTACGCGGCCACCCGTGAGCTGCGCTCCGAGGGCGGGCCGTGCACGTTGTTTGACCCGCAGGGTCTGACCGGTGCGAAGTCCTCGCTGAAGTGGTCACCGATCACCGGGTGCGAGCGGCCCGAGGTCGCTGCCCGCCGGGCCTCGTCACTGATCGGCTCCTCCGGGCTGGGGAAGTCCGGGTCCAACCAGGAATGGGCCGGCGCAGCGATCTCCATTCTCCAGTCACTCCTGCACGCCGCAGCCCTCGGCGGGCACAGCGTTGACGAGCTGTACCTGTGGGGGACCGCTCCGACGACCGCGCGGACCGCGCAGAAGATCCTGCTCGAACACCCGGACGCCGCATTCGGCTGGGGCCAG
>DATCNU010000045.1:0-14919 GCA_036565085.1 Arthrobacter sp. | reverse complement strand
GGCCGCCGGCTCGCGGTCGGGCTCCCCGCCGCGTTGCTGGACGGCTGGGCCCGGTCCGGGCAGGCAGTTCCCGCCGGCGTGTCGCTGGGTTCGGCGCCCGACGGCGGCGCAGCCGCGGGGCCTGGTGGCGCTGGTGAGCTGCGGGCTGACATGGCCGGAACTGTGGTGAAGTGGCTCGTGGAGCCGGGCGCCGACGTTTCGGCGGGGGACGCCGTCGTCGTTCTCGAAGCGATGAAAATGGAAACCCAGGTTGCCGCCCACCGCGCCGGCACACTGACCGACGTCCGGGCCGAAGCCGGCGGGGTGGTGGCCGCGGGGGCGGTACTGGCAATGATCGGGTAACGCCTCCCCCGGAGTTTTGTCCGGATAACCGGCTCCAAACAGCCCGAAAGTCGCGTTAGCTGGACAAAGACTCCACAGGCGGGTCAGCAACTTCAAGGGGAGGTCAGCGGGCGCTGGCGGCGGGAACCCCCAGGATGCTGTCCAGCAGGGTGTTGCGGAACTTTCCGTCCGGATCGTAAGCCGACGCCAGGGACCGGAAGTCGGCGAGTCTCGGGTAGAGCGATTCCCAGTCGTGGCTGGCGGGCGTGAACAGCTTGCCCCAGTGCGGCCGTGCGCCGAACGGACGCAGCAGGTCTTCAATTTCCGGGAGGAGAGCCTCCACCTCTGCCTGCAGGGGCTTCCAGGTGAAGTGCAGGGCCACGCTTTGCTGCCGGTAGAAAGGGCTGAGCCAGAGCTCATCCGCCGCCCCGGTGCGGATTTCCGAGACAAACAGCAGCGGCGCCACCTTGTCCGCCAAGGTGCGGACAGCCCGCAGGGCGGCCGGTGCGTGTTCCAGCGGCAGGATGAATTCGCTCTGGAGTTCCTCGCCGTTGCTTGGCGTGAACTCGTGCCGGAAATGCGGCAGGCGGTCCAGCCACGGGCCGGGTTTGTCCAGCTGCGGGGTGCAGTTTTCTGCTGACATTCCCGGGAGGGGGTGGCGTTCCTGTGTGGCGGGAGTGGCGCCGAAGACGTCGGTGAGCGCCGGCTCGGAATCGAGCGCCTTCAGCCAGACCTGGCCGATGGTATCCCCGGCGTAGTCGGTGAAGAGACTCACGCTGTATGCGGCCGAGGCTACGGCCGTGAAATTCTCCAGGGCAATTTCCCAGGGGAGGTTTTCGAGGACCCGTTGCCGCATCCGGAAGCTCGGCCGGACGGACAGTTCCAGGCCGGTCACGATGCCCAGGGCTCCGAGGCCCACCACGCTGGCCAGGAACTGGTCGCCGTCGCCGCGGGACAGGGACACCTGCTCGCCGGAGGGGCGGACCAGGTCAATCCGTTCGACGGCGCCGGCAAGGGAGGAATTGTTCACTCCGGAACCGTGCGTACCTGTCTGGATGGCTCCGGCCACCGAAATGTGCGGCAGGGAGGCCAGGTTATGGATGGCGACGCCGGATTCCTCCAAGGTTCGGCACAGGGCACCATAGCTGATGCCGCCGCTGACCCGGACGGTTTGGCGCTCCGAATCCAAGACAATCTCCTGCGGCAGGCCGTCCAGGAGGATGTGGACGCCGTCGGTATCGCCCACGCGGTTGAACGAATGCCGCGACCCGAGGGCCCTGACGCGGCGGGCCCCGGCGACCACCTCCGCGAGCTCGTCCACAGAGCCCGGACGGCGGACCTCAGCGGAGGAGTATTCGAGGTTTCCTGCCCAATTCTGCATAGATACGGCTTTCCGGTGGGGTGGGTTGGCTCCCTCAACTGTCAGCGCCCACAAATGTGCTGTCAAGCTGCTTCCAACCTCCGGGCCGGGTTTGCCCAGGCCCGGAAGGAGAAGGGGTGGCACGTCATTCTATATCGTTGTAGATTTGCCGGGTGACAATCGCAAACACACCGCCCATGGGGTGGAACAGCTGGGACTGCTACGGCACCACCGTCACGGAAGATGAAGTGCTGGCGAACGCCTCCTTCATGGCCGACCACCTCCTGCCTTACGGCTGGGACACAGTGGTGGTGGACATCCAGTGGTACGAACCCGCTGCCCGTGCCGGCGGCTACAACAACGGCGCCGCCCTGGAGCTGGATACCTTCGGGCGGCAGCTGCCTGCCGTCAACAGGTTTCCCTCCGCCGCGGACGGTGCGGGCTTCAAGAATCTCGCGGACAAGGTCCATGGCCTGGGACTCAGGTTCGGGCTCCACATCATGCGTGGCATTCCCCGGCAGGCGGTCCGGGACAGACTGCCGGTTGAAGGGACCGGCTTCACTGCCGACCAGATCGCCGACCGGTCATCAGTCTGTGACTGGAACACAGACAACTTCGGCCTTGACCACCGGCATCCCGCCGCCCAGGCCTATTACGACTCCCAGCTGCGGCTCTTTGCGGAATGGGGTGTGGACTTCGTCAAGGCGGACGACATGCTGGGCCCGTATTTTGCGGCCGAAGTCGCCGCCTACCAGCAGGCCATCTCACGTTGCGGGCGGCCGATGGTGCTGAGCCTGTCGCCGGGCCGTGGTCTATCCCTGGCGCACCTGGACCACCTTCGCGGCAACGCCCAGATGTGGCGGGTTTCCGATGACCTCTGGGATGTCTGGGACGACGTGGAAGCACAGTTTGCCCGGATGGCCCGCTGGGCGCCCCACCAGCGGCCCGGTGCCTGGGCCGACGCGGACATGCTGCCCATAGGCCGGACCGCGCTGCGGGCCGAGCGCGGTGGCGAGCGGCTGAGCAGGCTGACCATGGACGAACAGCGGACCATGGTGACGCTCTGGTGCGTGTCGCGGTCGCCGCTGATGCTGGGCTGCGACCTGCCGTCGTCGCCGCCGGAAACGCTGGAACTGCTGACCAACCGTGACCTTCTGGACGTTCTGAACGCCAGCCGCAACAACCGCGAGCTGCTGCGCGAAGGTGACCTTGTGCTCTGGGCAGCGGAAAGCACGACGTCGGAGGACCGCTTTGTGGCGGTGTTCAACACCGGGACGGCGGACCTGGTCAGTACACTTCCCATGGGCGACCTCGGCTTGGACTCCGGCGTGGCCGGCCATGACTCTGCAGACGGGGCTTCTTTGTGGCGGGCGCGCGAGGCCTGGAGCGGTGACGATGGGGTGATCGGGCTGAAGGACGGTCTGCCCGCCCTGGACGTGAAGCTGCCTGGCCACGGTGTCCGGCTCTTCCGGTTCTCCCGTTCGAGGCCAGCGGGCGCCGTCGCGGTTTAGCCGCCTCAGCCGCACTTCCAGTGCGATGGCGCGGACAGTCCCGGTGGTAGCAGCGTCGAGCTGCTGCCCCGGGCTGAGTTGATTTGTGGCTGGGTGACAAAAAGCGCGGCGGACAGGTCGGCGCCGTCGAGCTTTGCGTCCCGAAGGTCCGCGCCCAACAGGTCCACTCCGGCGAGGTCGCTGCCCCGCAAGTCCGCGGCGATCAGGTACGAGCCGCGGAGATCTGCGCCGCAGAGCCGGCGCTCCCGCAAGTTTGCTCCCATGAGGTCCGCCCCCGGCTGCAGGTCCGGGACAGGATGGTCGCGGCCGCTGGCAAAGTAGCCGGCCCGCACTTCCTCACTGATCCCAACGAGGGTTTTCTTCACGCTGGCGTGCAGACCCCCGATGTTACAGGCGAGGAGTTCCGGGACGGTGCCGCCGGCAACCTCCTCGATCGCGTGCCTGAGTTCCTGCGCTTCAAGGGCGGCGTCGGGGTCGAAGGTCCGTGCCTGCGCCTCGGCCAGGTGCCAGAGCATCTCGTGCAGCTGCCTCATGACTTTGAACGCCGCGAACATGTCCTGCCGGGATTCCGGTTCCTCGCGCCAGCTGATGCCCGCGAACAGTCGCTGCGAAACCGCCTGGTCCGCCCCGAAGCAATCGAAAACGGTGCAGCCGCGGAAACCTCTTGGCCGCAGCCGTTCGTGGATGGTGCAGGAAAAGTCCTGGTCAAGGTTCGGGCAGGGCGCGGCGGCAGGCTTGTCTATGGCGAAGTCTGCAGAGCGGGTGAAGCCGAAGGCCGTGCAGCACAGCGCGAAGCAACTGCTGCAGTCCGGGCGAAGGCTGTCCCGTTCAAGGGTGGGTTTGGTGCCTGCGGGGGGTGTCGAAGTGATGTTCAAGGGTTCTCCAAAAGACGGTTCCGGTGACGTGGCGGGGAGTAGGGGAACTCATGGTCGAGTTCCCCCCGAAGGCACGCGAAATCACCGCAGCTGGCGGGAGCGTCCGGCAAGCGGGCGTCAGGCAGAGACTGCCGAGACTCCGGGTCACGGAAATATGGTCACAGAGAAAATTGAAGAATCACTGGGATTCAGAATACATGCCAGGAGCTGCGGTGTCGGGCGGCTTTGGCGGGGGAGCCGGCCAAGGCAGGACCGTCAGTGATGGCCATTCCGCTGTCAAACAGGTTGAGGCGGGGAACAGTATTTCTGTTCCCCGCCTCGTTAGCAACGGACCCGTGCACCTGCGCCCGACTTTCGGGTTACCTGTTGCGATGGAATAGGCAGGGCCTGCTGTCCGCTGCGGCCTTGTGAAGGTACCGCGATGTTTCGACTCTTGCTTTCTCTTAGTGGGCCAGGGCCGGTTCAGTCAGCTGGAGTCTTTCCTCGTCGGTGGGCACGAAGCCCGTCATAAGCTCGGATTGGAGCTTTTCGGTGTCGAGTGCGCGCTGCCACTTGGCTACGGCAACGCACGAGACGATGTTGGCGACGGTGCTCGTGAGAGCGCGGGCTTCGCTCATGAAGCGGTCGATGCCGACGATGAGTGCCACGCCGGCAACGGGAAGCGTGGGCATGACCGTCAGGGTCGCAACGAGGGCGACGAAGCCGCTGCCTGTCACGCCCGCAGCGCCCTTGGACGTCAGGAGCATCATTCCAAGCATGAGGAGAATTTGGTCCCAGCTGAGCTGGATGTCGCAGGCTTGGGCGATGAACATCGACGCGAGCGAGAGGTAGACCGCGGTGCCGGTGAGATTGAAGGAGTAGCCGGTCGGAACGACGAGGCCGACGACGCCACGGTTACAGCCGATGCGCTCGAGCTTGAAGAGCAGGCGCGGAAGGACGGGTTCGCTCGAGGACGTGGCGAGGACGATGAGGAACTCATCGCGGAAGTAGCGCAGAATCCGCCAGAGGCTGAAGCCGGTGAGCTTCGCCAGGATGCCGAGGGCGAGGACCACGAAGACGATGCATGCGGCGTAGAAGGCGAGGATCAGCATCCCGAGGTTCCCGATCGAGTGGGTTCCGTACTTACCGACGGTGAACGCCATGGCGCCGAACGCTCCGATGGGGGCGACTTTCATGAGGTAGCCGAACACGACGAACAGCAGCTTGTTGAAGCTGTTGACCACGTTGAGGGCCAGCTGGCCGGGGGCGCCGAGCTTGCTGAACGCGAAGCCGCAGAGAAGCGCGATGACGAGTACGGGCAGGACTTCGCCATCGGCAAAGGCTCCGACGAAGGTCGTGGGGATGATGTTCAGGAGGAAGTCCACCGGGTTGCTGCTGGGCAGCTGGCTGGTGTACTTGGACGCGACCGACGAATCGAGGTGGGCCGGGTCGATGTGCATCCCCGCACCGGGCTGGAAAAGTGTGACCGCGGCCAGGCCGATGGCCAGGGCCACGCCTGTGAGGACGTAGAACAACCCCAGCGAACGAAGCAGGGTCGGGCCGACCTTCTTGGTGTCGGTCAGCGAGGTGATGCCGCTGACGATGGTGCAGAAGACGATGGGCGCGATCATGAACTTCACCAGCTTCACGAAGCCGTCGCCGAGCGGCTTGAGGGAGGAGCCGAGGTCGGGCCACAGTGCGCCGACGAGGATGCCGAGCACGACGCCGACAAGGACCTGCACATACAGGTGTCCGAGGATGGATCTGATCTTCATTGAACAACTTCCTTCATGAGTGCCCCAAATCCATGATGGCAGGGGCAGTTGGTACGGGCTACGCCGTCTGCGCGAGAGGCTGTGCGACGTCTATGTCGGCTGCGGCGAGATGGCGGGCCGCCCGATGCAGCACCACCTCGCTGACGTGGCCGGTGGAGTCGATGACGACTTCTGTGGTTATGACTCCGGCAGGTGTTCCAATCCGCAGGATCCGCCGTCCCTGTGGCTTGTCGTCTGCCGCAGACAGCACGTTGGCCACAACTGATCCAGGCAGCGCAGCGGCGAGGGAGACTGCGACCGCCGACGTAAGGCCGATGGCGGGATGAGGTGCAAGCATCGAGAGCATGCGGATCCGTAGATCGTGGGTATCTGCCGTGATCTTCGTTCCATCGGCTGAGGTATAGTCGCCGGCGGCTGCCACGACCCCCACTTTCGGCACCGCATTCTGCGGAGGGTCTTCGGGCTTCCTTAGCCCCATCGCGAGGCCGGCCGCGGCCCGGGCTGCCAGGAGCCGGGGCAGGTGCTCGGAGAGGTTTCCGGTCATCGAAGACAGGTCGATGCCTGCCTCGTCGGACGGGATGAGGACTGCTGGTGCCCCGGCGTCGATCAGGGTCGCCGTCAGGGTGCGGCCGTTGGCAGCGATTGCGTCGGTCACGGCTCCTGTTGGCAGGAGGGAGCCCGTGTTTCGCCCCCACGGGGCGTGGAACGAGAGGCTCACCGGAACGCCCGGCGCGCTGCTGCCGGGAACCTTGGCCGGACCCGACGTCGGAATGCTGCCGCCTGGCGTGGCGATCGTTCCGCTTAGCACGGCTCCGGTGTTGAGGTTGCGCATGCTGACCCGCGTTGTTGCCTCCTGGGGCGGAACGACACCTGACTGGACCGCATACAATGCGATCGCGGTGGCGCAGTTCCCGCAATTGGAGCCGAGTTCCACCGTTGGGTCTCCGATTCCCACCTGGGCGAAGAGATATTCGAGGTCTGCCGGCCCCTCTGGTGTGGCCCAAACCACAGCTGCCTTGGACGTTGTGGACGTCCCGCCGCCTACGCCATCGAGCTGTCGGGCATCCGATGCGCCGAATGCGTTGGCCAGCAGCCCGCGGATCTCTTCATGGCCCACAGCGTGCCGGGCGACGTCTTCGGCGTCAAAGAGCCAGCACTTGCTAGTGCCGCCCCGATACCAGTGACCGCGGAGTTGCATGGTCTTGTTCCTTTACTTGTTGTATTGCGCCTTACTGCTCCTTCTACGATCCACGTGCCAAGAGTTGAGCACAATCACAGGATTATCCACTGCCCTCCACTTTTGCTAAACTCAATCCATGGCCAACCTTGACCTGCATCGGCTCCACCTGCTCCGGGAGGTGAACCGTTTCGGCTCCCTGACCTCCGCCGCCACAGCCCTCTCTTTCACCACGTCGGCCGTCTCCCAGCAGATCTCGAAGCTCGAACACGAGGTGGGCGTGGCGCTGATCGATCGGCATCCGCGGGGCGTCGTGCTCACCGATGCTGGCCGGGCGCTTCTCCGGTATGCGGACGATATCGACAGGACAATTGAGGCCGCACGTGCGGAGATGGACGAGTTCGCGGGTTTACGGCGGGGCCAACTGCGAATGGGGACGTTCCCTACCGTCGGTGCTTCCCTGATGCCTGATGTTGTGCTCGCCTTCCGGGCACGTCACCCCGAGGTCGCAGTCACGGTGGTCAGCGCGCGCCGGGACGGCCTCCTCGAACGGCTGCGGCGGAGGGACATCGAGCTCACGCTGCTGTGGGACTACCCGTGGGAGCGAATCGAGGACGAGGACCTGACCTTCGAACGGCTCATGAACGACCCCACCGTGCTGCTCGTACCGAAAGGGCACCCCATCGCGGCGCGCAGGACGGTGCGGATCGACAATCTGAGAGACCAGGAGTGGATCGTCCGCGCCGAACACCCCGTGGCCGACGTACTCCGCCGCGTGTGCCACGATGCCGGCTTCGAGCCCCGCATCGCCTTCGCGGCCAACGACTACCAGGAGACCCAGGGTATGGTCGCCGCCGGCATCGGCATCGCCTTGGCCCCGCACCTTGCCCTGAGCGCACTGCGCCCCGACCTCATCGCCATACCGCTCGCCGGCTCCCCGACGCGGAGAATCCTCCTCGCCCACCTTACGAACCGCAGGCTTAGCCCCGCCGGGAAGCAGGCCGCATCCGTGTTCCGGTCCACGGCAAAGCGGCTGCAGATCCCGGAACCTGCGGCCAGCAGCACCAACTCCTAGCCCTGGGCGTCAGAGCCGCAAACCCCGCGGTGCGCATAAAACGCGCAGCACGCAGCTTCCTGCGTCCTGGCCTACGCGTTCGCCGCCGGCCATGGCAGGCACATACTCAAGGGGTGGATATACAGAGTGAGGTTCTTTTCGTTGGTGGCCGGTCCGGTGCCGGGAAGAGCTCCGTGGCGTTTGAACTCCATGCCCGGCTCGCCGACATGAACGTCAAACATTGTGTGATTGAAGGGGACAGTCTCGATCTGGCCTTTCCCCGCCCGTGGGAACACCATTTGGCGGAGCGGAACCTCTCCGCGATCTGGACAAATTACCGCGCTCTTGGTTACCGGCGGATGATCTACACGAGCACTGTCAGCGTCCGCTTCACCCAGGAGTTGGCAGCAGCAATGGGCGACGAACCCAGGATTACCGGCGTCCTGCTGACGGCAACCGATGTGACTGCCTCTGCCCGGCTGCGGGGACGCATCCAGGGCAGCGACCTGCAGGAGCACCTGGCGCGCAGCAGCGCCGCCGCCAGGGAACTTGAACTCCTGACGCCCGGCTGGGTCCACCGAAGCCCCACCGACAACCGCAGCGTCAAGGACATTGCTGCCAGCCTCCTGATGCTCACAGGATGGTCTGCCGACCCGGCCGCACAGGGCTGATCGAAGAGCTAGCGCAGCTGGATTAGTCCCGCATTGGTGGGGCGGAAGCCGCATGCGTCGAAGTAGAAGCTCCTCAGGTGGTCGTCGAAGTCGACGTGAAGCCATTCGCAGCCCGCGTCCTTGGATTGCGCCGTGGCTACGGCAAGGAGTTCCTTCCCGATGCCTTGCCGGCGGGCACGTTGTGCCACGAGGGTGTCTTCGATAAACGCATGTACGTGGCCGTCCCAGATCACGTTGACGAAGCCGACAAGGCCCTCGTCATCGCGCGCCGTGACCCACCCCAGGCTGAGGCGCGAGAGGACGTCGGTCCAGTCCTGATCGACACAGGCATGACCGAAGCCCTCCGCGTGGAGCCGGTTGACCTCTTCGTTCCTGATCGCTCCGCGCCATTCAAAGGTGATCGTCATGCTGAACAGCATTGCAGATGCATTGGGTGGCCGAGCGGGTGCGCCGGCAACGCGTCGGCCGAGCCTTGATGACTGAGGCCCAGTCATGGGCAAAGTCGCAAGGTGCTGCTTATGTGTCGCTGGCGAGCCGCAGTGCCCGGCGGTTCAGAAGCGTTCGGGCTGCTCACCAAGGTTGAAGTGCCGCCCGGTGATCCGCGTCGGTGTGATTTCCACGTAGAAGTCCTTGAGCGTGGGCACCCAGGTCTTGAGATTCAGCGCCTCGGCGGCGGCGATGTCGGAACTCTGCTCCAGGACCCTGGCTGTTCCTTTGACAACTACACTCCAGGCTTCGTCGGCCGCGATGCCGTCGGTCTGGAACACCACTTTCTCATTGATGGTTAGCTCGGCGAGCTTCGTCCCGGGCGCAGTCCTCAGCAGCAGCACGCCGTCGTGGGCCCGGTAATTGATGGGAAATACATCAGTCTCACCGGCGGCGCTCAGGACAAGGCGCCCGTGCTGCGTGTTCTCGAGCAGCCTCCAGCACTGTTCGTCGTCAAGGACAAGGACCGGGTCTTCATGCGTGAACATCATGGGTACATCCTTCTAACGTTGCTGCCGCAATGTAAAGGCACAGTGCGGTAAAGCGGACACGGTGCCGAATTAAGTTGGCAACATGCCCAAACCGTGCACATTGCCGTGACTACTGAAAAAACACCGCGGCCGGCCTCAGCGTCCCCTCGCCGCCGCAGGCTTATGATCGGGCGATGGAACCACACCGGATGTCCCGCCGTCGGCTGCTGGGGCTCGGAACCGGCGCCGTGGCAGCCGCTTCGCTGGCGGCGTGCGCCGAGCGGACCGAATCCGGCCAGGCTCCACCGGTGGCCGTTCGCACCGGAAGTTTCACATCACAGTTCCGGCCCCAGGTACCCACGGGCTGGTCTGTAGCCCTGCCCCCGACCATCGACGGCGGATCCTCCGGTCACCTGCCCGTGGCTCTCTTCCTGCATGGCGCGGGCGCGGATCACCGCATGGTCTTCGAGGACCTCCACGCGGACCACGTCCTGGCACAGCACGTAGCCGGTGGCGGGCTACCGTTCGCCATTGCATCCGTGGACGGCGGCGAAAGCTGGTGGCACCGCCGGGCGTCAGGCACCGACACGCAGTCCATGGTGCTGAAGGAATTCCTCCCCCTGCTCGCCGGCCAGGGACTCGACACGGGAAAGACCGCCGTGTTCGGACTGTCGATGGGCGGATTCGGGGCCCTGCTCCTGGCCGCGCAGCACCGCATCCCCGGCCTCCGCGCCGTCGCCGCCATGAGCCCCGCCATCTGGAGCCTTTACGACGCCGGCCGGTCAGACAATTTCGATAACGCCGGGGATTTCGCGGCCAACGACATCTTTGCCTTGCGGCCCGAACTGGCGACTGTGCCGAAGAGAATCGACTGCGGCACAGCGGACAACCTGCTTTTCAGCGTGAAAGACTATGTCAAGAACCTTCCCGGTGAACACGAGGGCGGCTTCCAGGACGGAGGCCACGACACCGGCTACTGGGGCTCCATCCTCCCGGATGTCCTTTCCTTCCTGGGGCGGAACCTGGCCTGATGGGCTGATGGCGCCGTAAGGGCAAACGTCAGTCGACCACGTCGGGAACAAGTGGGCCCCCACCAACTAGAATGGCGTCATGACACCGCAGGAGTTGGCCAACCTGGTTCACCTGCGCCGGGCCCGCGACCTGATTGACCGGGAGTACGCCCGGCCGCTGGATGTGCCCACCATGGCCGCCGGTGCCCTCATGTCGCCGGCGCACTTCTCCCGCCAGTTCAAGGCCGCCTATGGCGAGACGCCCTACAACTACCTCATGACGCGGCGGATTGAACGGGCCATGGCACTGCTGCGGGCCGGAGTCAGCGTGACGGATGCGTGCATGGAGGTCGGCTGTACATCGCTGGGCTCGTTCAGTTCACGTTTCACCGAGATCGTCGGCATCACCCCGAGCGAATACCGCTCCCGCGAGCACCACGCTGTAAAAGCCATGCCCAACTGCATCGCCAAACAGCACACACGGCCGGACCGCAAAGGCCAACAGACACTGAGCAGGATTGAAGAAGCGCCCGTGTCACAGCTGCAATAGCGTGTGGGATATGAACATTTCACTGAAGTACGCCAATGTCACCGTCAACGATCTCGATGAGTCGCTTGCCTTCTACCGCGACGCGCTGGGCCTGGAGGTCCGGAACGACGTCGGCTCGGACGGGCAGCGCTGGGTCACCCTCGGCAGCCCCGCCCAGCCCGACCTCGAAATCGTCCTGTCCCCTCCCCACGCCGGCCGCTCGAAGGCCGACGGAGACGCGATCCAGGAGCTGCTCACCAAGGGCGTCATGCCCATGCTCGTGTTCAGCACCGATGATCTCGACGCCACGTTCGAGGCTGTCCGGGCATCCGGAGCGGAGGTCCTCCAGGAACCCATTGTCCAGCCCTGGGGCCCGCGCGACTGTGCCTTCCGTGACCCGTCCGGCAACATGGTCCGCTTCAACCAGTCATGACACCTGCTCGAAGTTGTCCCGCCTGACCCACGAAGTGGCGAACCCCATCAGCCCGTGCGGTCCACCGCCCTGAGGATCGCCCGGGCCAGTTCGGCAGGCTTGGTGAATTGGGGCCAGTGCCCCGTGTGCAGGTCCACAAACTCCACGTCGCGGATCCGGGCCAGCTCCGCCACGAACGGATGCCCGGAATCGATCCATTCCCGGAGGAGCGAGGACGGGAACTCGCATGAAATCACCGTCGCGGGGACCTCGTAACGGCGGGCGTCGTGGAGATGCTGCCTGTCGTAGGCCACGCCCTTGGGCTCCGGGATGGCGCGGGCCCGCAACGCTGCCCGGAGGCCGTCGTCGAGGTCCACAAGGTCTGCGTCCTCGAAGCCGTCCCAGGGCGGAAGCGGCACGTCGTCGCCGACGGCGGCAAGCCCGTCGTTGATCGCGTCCCCCTCGCCAAGGGGTCCGCTGTCCACGTAGATGGCCCGCGCGACGCGGTCCGGCCTGGCGTCCACCACGCCGTGGATGATGGCACCGCCTCCGGAGTGGCCCACCAGCGACACCTGGCCTTCGAGGGCATCCACGGCGGCCACGACGGCGTCGACGTGGTCCCGCAGGCCGATCCCGGAGCGCGGGGCGTCAACCGATTCGAGACCGGGAAGTGTGAGCGGATGGGGCCTGTGCCCCGCCGCGGCCAGCAAGGGGGTGACCTCCTCCCACGACGAAGCGTCCAACCAGAAACCGGGTACCAGGATGATGTCCATGACGGCACCTTACTCCGGCTTCGGGGTCAGGCGAACGTCACCACCACCTTGTCCGCCGCCCCCGGAGTGCCAGCAGTGACCAAAGCCTGCTCGACGTCGTCGAAATCGAACCGGTCACTGACGATCGGCGCGTAGCGTTCCCAGTTTCGGATAATGTCTTCGGTCACCTCGAAGATCTCGGTGGGATAGCCGCTGGACATCACGATGGTCAGCTCGGTGCTGAGGATCCCGCCGAAATCGACCTCCACCGGCCTCTTGTGCACCGCCACGATGCCGAGTGTGGCTCCTGGCTTTGCGATGCGCAGCACGGACTGAATCACTGACGGCGCGCCGGCGGCGTCCAGGTAGATGTCCGTTCCGGGGCGTTTCCCGCCGGGCCGCCGCGGGGCGTTCCCCTGCAGTTCCACGAGCCGCTCGACCAGATCCTCCTCGGCCGAATTGATGACAGCGTCGGCGCCGACCTGGAGTGCCTTCTCCAACCGGGAAGGGATGATGTCCACGACCACCACGCTTTCAGCGCCGCAGAGCTTGAAGCTGATGGCCGCGCCGAGACCGATGGGTCCAGCACCGAAGACGACCACCCGATCGCCCGGCCGCGGGTTGGTCCGGTTCACTCCGTGACGGGCGACAGCCATGGGTTCGTTCAGGGCCGCGATGGCGAAGGGAACGTGGTCAGGCACGATCGCCAGGCTCTTGCCAAGCTCGGCCTTCTCGATCAGCAAAAAGTCGGCCAGCGCCCCGGTGGCGCCGCCGTTGCCGATGATGCCGCTCGGGGCCGCCATCGGATTGATAACCACGTGGGCCCCCACCGGAATGCCGGCGACGTTCCGGCCCACCTCCACCACCTCGCCCGCCGCCTCATGGCCGAGCGGTGTGTTGCCTTCACGGGGCGGAATGCCACCGCGGCTGATATAGAACGCGTCCGACCCGCAGATGCCGCAGGCCCGCACCTTGACCAGGACGTCGTCCGGTCCGGCGACGGGACGGAGGGTCCGGGTCACCTCGACGCTCCCCGGACCAGTAACCACCACGGTCCGCATCTTCTCGGGAACTGTTGAATCCGATGAGCTCATGTTCTTGATGCCTTTCCTGTTCGCCGGCGCTCCACTCTCTGAGGTAGATCTGCCCGGTACCCGCTGGCTAGCCGAACGGCTAGCTAGCCATTCGGCTAGTCTAGTTGAAGAAGGTTGGTTGGGGCAGGGGGAAAGAATCGCATGGCAGTCCAGATCGATGGGGGCGCGACGCCGCGGTCGCGGGTGGTAGCGGCCGCACGGGCACTTTTCCTGGAACGCGGGGTCCACGCGACCTCGCTTCAGATGATCGCGGACCGCATCGGCGTGACCAAGGCTGCCGTGTACTTCCAGTTCCGATCCAAGGATGAGATCGTCAGGGCGGTGATTGCCCCGGCAATAGCCAGGATCACGGAAATGGTGACGGTGGCCGAACAAGAGCAGTCCGCAGCTCGTCGCTTCGAACTGGCACTTGACGGGCTGGTCGGCGTCGTCATTGAGCAAGGCGAGGTGGCAGCCATGCTCCGCCGCGATGCTGAGGTTTCAGAACTGGTGGGGGAGGACCCGGAATTCCGGGGCCTGATGACCCGTCTCGACGGTCTCCTGATCGGGCCCAAGCCTTCGCAGGACGCCAAAGTCACGCTGGCGCTCGCCGGCGGCGGGCTGATGGCGGTCGGTTCGGACCCGACATGGAAGCAGTTGCACCCCGACGGCCTTCGGCGGATCTTGCACGAAGCGGTGGAGCGGGCCCTGGGGCCCTACCGCCCCCAGGACTGAACCCTGGCCCCTTCCACCGCGTCAGTGCTGCTGCCGCAGCAACTCCACGGACAACAGGTCCCCTGTCACGGCTCCGGGGAGGGCGTGCACCGAAAACGTCAGCTTTCCCGTGCCTTCCGCGGCGGCAACGGCGAAGTCCTGAACCACCGTGTCCCCGTCGCGAACGGTCCTGAGCGGTTCGGCCAACAGCTCACCGTTGAGCCGGAGTTCGTGCGCCCTGCCTTCGGCGCCCTCCCGGCGGAACCGGATGCGCAGCACCGCGGCAGAGTCTTCCGGGTGCGTAAGTATGTAGGAGAACGAGCCGGTGGCGCTGCGCCAGTGCAGGCCGTTCCCGCCGCCCGCACGGGTGGATTCCCCGGCGAAGTGGTGGTCTGACTCGGGCTGCTGTTCGCCGGCAGTCACACTGTCAATAACGTCCCCCGCCGACGCCGCGAGCTCGTCCAGGCGCCTGAGCCCTGCAGTCCGTTCGGCGTCGGAAGCCCCCATAGGCCAGTAGACGGTGTAACGCTCATCGTGGATACTGGCGAACGGTTCCAGCCGGATGCTGAGCGGGTCGCCGTCGAGCCGGACCGACAGTTCACCCGTGAGTGTTGTCCGGTCAAGGAGTACGACGGCGTCTGCCGGGTTGGGTGCCGTCACCACCGGGGCGTGGGCCAGGGGGAGCGAGGCCCCGGAGGCGACGTGGCCCATGCGTTCGTCGGACGCTTCGAATCCCGGGATGCCCCCGGT
>DATCNU010000044.1:0-15054 GCA_036565085.1 Arthrobacter sp. | reverse complement strand
GTACTGGGGGCATGGGTCGCAGATGTCACATAGACATTATGTCTATAAAAGTCCGGAGTTCCCAACGCGAACCGCCTTTTGGGGGGACTTTTTCTACAAAGACGCGAAATCGCCGCGAAAAGTTCCCGGCGGGGTTCATATTGGTCAGGGCCGCCGCTCGGTCGATAGCATCAGGGGGTGACTTCACAGGCATCCGCACCGTCGGCAGGCAATACCTGGCCGCGCCTCATCTCGGCACTGATCCATGGCACAGACCTGACTGCCGACAACACCGCATGGGCAATGGACACCATCATGTCCGGCGAAGCGACGCCCGTACAGATAGCAGGATTCCTCGTTGCCCTCAGCTCGAAGGGAGAAACGGTGGAGGAGCTCTCGGGGCTGGCGGATGCGATGCTTGCCCATGCCAATGCCGTGACCATCTCCGGTGAGAAGCTGGACATCGTCGGCACCGGAGGCGACCAGATGAATACGGTCAACATCTCCACCATGGCGGCACTGGTCGCAGCGGGAGCCGGTGCGAAAGTAGTCAAGCACGGCAACCGGGCATCGTCGTCATCCTCCGGCTCCGCAGACGTCCTGGAGGCCCTCGGTGTGAGGCTGGACCTGCCCATCGCGCAGGTGGCACGCAACGCCGAGGAGGCAGGCATCACGTTCTGCTTCGCGCAGGTTTTCCATCCCTCGTTCCGGCACACGGCCGTGCCCCGCCGGGAACTGGCCATCCCTACAGCCTTCAACTTCCTGGGCCCGCTGACCAACCCCGCCCAGGTGCAGGCATCCGCCGTCGGCGTGGCCAACGCGAGGATGGCGCCCCTGGTGGCGGGTGTCCTGGCACGGCGGGGGAGCCGCGGACTCGTCTTTCGCGGCGACGATGGCCTGGACGAGTTGACCACCACCGGGCCTTCAACGGTCTGGGAATTCCGTAACGGTGCAGTCACTCAGCTCAGTTTCTCCCCTGCGGAGCTGGGGATCCGGCAGGCCACTGTGGAGGATCTCCGCGGCGGGGACGCGCAGGCGAACGCCGCCGTCGTGCGCGATGTTTTGGCGGGCAAGGGCGGGGCGGCGCGCGATGCAGTCCTGCTTAACGCTGCGGCAGGACTGGTAGCTTTCGACCTCAGCGCCGAGGGACCGTTCCTGGAACGCATGCGTGCGGCACTTGCCCGCGCCTCTGCCTCCGTGGATTCAGGAGCAGCATCCGTCGTCCTGGACAAATGGGTTTCACTCACCCGCCCCTGATTTCCGGGAGTTTGGCCGGGTGAAGCCCGGCCTACTCCTCGAAGCCCAAGGCGAACGCAGCGTCAAGGTCGTGCTGCGAATAAGCGCGGAAGGCGATGTGGGTGTTGGTGTGAACCACTGCAGGAACCTTGGACAGCCGGTCCGCAATGACGTCGGCCAGATCTTCATGCCGCGCCACCCTGGCTACCGCAATCAGATCCCATTCCCCGGTCACGGAATATACCTCGCTGATGCCTTGGATCGCTGAGATCTCCTCGGCGGTTTCGGGAATGCGGGCGGCGTCGGTTTTGATCAGAACGAATGCGGTGATCACTATCAATCCTTCCGGATCTGTTGGCCGTAGCAGTGCCCGGCAAGACTGTTCAGTTCTGCCAGCCTATTACATCGGGTCCCGGCAT
The DNA here is from genome assembly GCA_036565085.1 of Arthrobacter sp. Lineage (GTDB taxonomy): Bacteria > Actinomycetota > Actinomycetes > Actinomycetales > Micrococcaceae > Arthrobacter. Next base: position 13,420 of record DATCNU010000044.1, on the reverse strand, counting down.
CATGATTGCCTTTCCGGCCGCCTGAACCGGCGTACGCCGGCCAGGATCAGCCGGTAGCCCACCAGGAACAACCCAAGGCTCAAAAGGGCGACGATCACGAAGGCAACCACCACCGTCTGGCCTGTGATTGCGCGCAGAATCATGCCGCCGGCAACAGTGCCCAGCCAGACCGGCAGGCCCGCCCTGCGCACAGCCAGGGGAGTGCGCCAGACCCTGGCCGCCGCCCATGCCAGCGCGGCTCCGGCCAGGAACGGCCACGCCGTGATCAGCACGCCGGTGAAGGCCTCGCCGCGCTGGTGGGCATCCCGGCCGATCGCCGCGAAAAGCAGGATCAGGACGGCGTCGGCCAATGCGGCCGCCGCAATGGCACGGAGGCCGATGGATGTGGAACGCTGTTGGGTCTCGGAAATCATGCTTCTGAGCCTAGCGGTTGCGGGGGCATGGGGGCGCAAGTGCGAGCCAATCTCCAGACCTGTCCGGGTCAATCCGGAGGCCCCGTCAGGATGAGGTGCCCGGAGGCCGCGTGGCCAGTGGTGGGGTTCCTTTGAGCGAACCAGGCAGGCTTCTCATAGCGTGTGTCTCCTCGTCTCCGGATGGGGTTACTGTCCCAGCGCTGTCACCGCCATCGATGACGAACTCGGCTCCGGTGACGAATGAAGACTCGGTGGAAGACAGGTACAGGACGAGGTCCGCCACCTCTCCCGGATGGCCCATCCGGCTGAGCGCCACATGGCTCATGTCCATCGCCATTCCGGCCGTCATCGGGGTGGAGATGACTCCAGGATGGACGGAGTTGACCCTGATGCCATGGCGTCCCAAGTCCAGCGCGGCGCTCTTGGTAAGTCCGCGTATGCCGAACTTGGAGGCCGTGTATCCGGGAATCTGCTCATACCCCCGGATCCCGGCAATCGAGGAGATGTTGACTATTGACCCGCCCCTGGACTGTTTCAGCGCCGGGATTGCAGCCTTGATCCCGTTGAAGGTACCGGTCAGGTTTACGGCAATGACGGCATTCCACTGCTCCAGGGTGTAATCCTCGATGGAGGCGAAGTTCACGATTCCTGCATTGTTGACCAGGATGTTCAGGCCGCCGAACGTTTCGACGGCGGCGTTCACCGCAGATTCCCAGTCCTGCGGACGGGTCACGTCAAGGTGAACGTAGACTGCGCCGGAGCCAATGCGCTCCGCGGTTTCCTTTCCGTCTTCGTCCAGGACGTCGCCAATGACGACCCTTGCTCCCTCGCCGTGCAGCCGTGATGCCACAGCGGCTCCAATGCCCCGTGCACCCCCGCTGACCAGCGCTACCGTGTCAATGACTCGTTCCATGTGATGCTCCTTTGCTGATGGTGGCGGATCGTGGTGGTGAGGGCTGGGCAGATTATCAAGCCGATGCAACGGGGCCACCGTCATCCGGCAGCGGGCGCTTTGGGCGGTCCCTGGAAACATGGCCACGGATAGTCAACGGCAGCAGATACCCACCGGCGCATGCCATGCCGAAACCTAGAATCCCAAGGGGCGGAACCTGCGCGACGATACCCGCCAGCAGGAGAATGGAACCGATCAGCAGGGCTGAACCGCCCGCTGCTTTGCGACGCGTTGTGTCCGGCTTCACCGGGCCGGAACAAAGCTTTGCAGCCAGGCGCGGATCATCTCTGAGCAGCTGTTCGGCGACCAGCTGCAGCTGGTGTCGTTCATATTCGGTGAGTGCCATCGATTCCTCCTAAACGACGGGCATCAGGGCCGGCTTCCCGGTGGGAGAGAAATAGCGGTTCCCGCGTAGGACCCCATCCATGGTGAGAGGATTTCTTCATGAGTATCACTCTTCCTGTTCGGGTCCTTTATCTGCCGGATCGGAGGATGCGATCGTGGTCCACGCCGAGCGACGGGGGCCTCCCTCATTCCAGTCAACGCCTTGGCCGCACCACCCTCCAGAGGACAAAGACCTGAGAACTACACGTCAGGTCACGAATAGTGCTACCGAGTCAACTCGCCCATGCGGACGGCCGGATCCGGGTGTACGCTTAAAAGTGCCTGCAGGTAACCATCAGATGACGCCGGGTTGTTCAGGACATGAGAATGTCCGAGCCTTCTCTTAGCGAGATCGCGAAGGTACCTGCAGGTTCTGCGTTTAACGACCCGCGGGTGCGGCTCCCGAAGAGGGTCCCGGGCGCTGCGACAGTACCCGCCCCCGGAACGCCCTCCCCGTGAGAAGAAGGACAAATGACTCAGAAGATCACCACCTGCCTGTGGTTCGACACCCAGGCCGAAGAAGCAGCTGACTTTTACGTGTCCGTTTTTGATAACTCGCGGATTCTTAATACGGCACGATATGGCGACGCCGGCCCGGGGACGCCGGGACAGGCAATGACCGTCGAGTTCGAAATCGAGAGATGGAAGTTCGTGGCGCTCAACGGGGGACCGGCGTTTACATTCACGGAAGCCATTTCCTTCGTCATTGACTGTTCCTCACAGGATGAAGTGGACCGTTATTGGGGCGCACTCACCACAGGAGGGTCCGAAAGCCAATGTGGCTGGCTCAAGGACAAGTTCGGCGTTTCCTGGCAGGTTGTCCCGTCGGTCCTCGGAAGTCTGCTCGGCGGTCCGGATCCGGCCGGCGCCCAGCGGGCCATGGAGGCAATGCTGGGCATGCGCAAACTGGAGATCCGTGAGCTTGAGGCTGCCTATAAAGGTTCCTGACAGGAAGGGTGCGCCCCGGCACATCTGGGGTTTCCCGGCCCGGCCGGTGAAGACGTCTCGCCGGGGGCTGTCTTGGCAGGGGAGTCAGCAGGCTTCAAAATCGGTGAGGACCTTGATCTTTTCGGCAGAAGCCGAATCCGGATCAAAGGTGTAGCCGATCCATTCGAGGGCGAGTCTTCTGGCGAGTTCGAGCCCAATAACCCGTTGCCCCATGGTGAGGACCTGGCAGTCGTTGGAAAGCACGGAGCGTTCGACGGAGAAGGAGTCGTGGGCGGTGGCCGCGCGGATTCCGTCCACCTTGTTTGCCGCGATGGCGACGCCGATTCCGGTGCCGCAGAAGAGGATGGCCCGGTCGGCACGCCCAGCCCGGATCAGCTCAGCGGCGGCGATGCCCACATAAGGGTAGGGCCTGGCGAACTGCTCGGGTGAATCGCCGAGGCTGACGCCGATGTCAATGACCTCGCTGACCCGCGGATCAGCCTGCAGGTCCTTCAGGATGCGGTTCTTGTAATCGACGCCGGCTTCGTCGGCACCCAGGACCAGGCGCAGACCCGTGGGTATTGTCTCGCTGGTCATGACATCACTCTTGCTGTTCGTTTGACTTCACTGTTGACTTCACTGTCGGAGCCCGTGAGGTGCGGGCCCATGACCTTGAAAATCATGGCAAGGGAAGTGGCGCCGGGGTCGGCTGTGCCCACGCTCTTTTCCGCGAGCGGACGTGCCCGCCCCTTCAACGGCCGAAGTAACGATGTTGCCTCTGCAGCCGCCGCCGCGTTGTTGGCCGCTGCGGCCCAGGCGTCCGGCGCCTCGGTGTCCGCCGCGACCAGCAGGCTGAACGTCTCCGCAAAGGGCAGCAGGGAATCAACCATGGTCTTGTCGCCTTTCTCCGCTTTGCCCAGTTCCGTGATCCGGGCCGCGAACGCGTTAACGGCGGCAGCCAGCTGTTCTGGCGCCGGCGTTAACTGATCTCCCAGGGCCTCGCCGAAAGCCCGCAGCCCGGCACCCCAGAGCACTCCGGAAGTGCCGCCTGCGCGGTCTGCCCAGGCACTCCCGGCAGCAACCAGGACGGAACCTGCGCCCGCGCCACGGGAAGCCGCGGCTGCCCCGGCGGCAGTTGCCGCATCAACCCCACGCACCATTCCGCGTCCATGGTCCCCATCGCCGGCCACGGCATCCATCGCTCCCAGAACTGCCTCGGCGTCCAGCAGGGAGTCCCGGGCGGCCTCGAGGGCCGATACACAGCGGGCCGCATAAGCACGGGATTCGTCGGCGGACTTGAACGGAACGGCCGCCGTGACGCCGTCTGGCGTTTCCTCTCCGGTCTCACCGCCCTGCAGGACGGCAGCAACCCTGCGGTAGGCAGGCGTCTCAGCGGGCGCGGCCCAGAGCGGTTCAAGTTCGTCATCGAGCCAGGTGACTGTGAGGGAAACACCGGACATGTCCAGGCTGGTGACCAGCTCGCCCACCTCCGGCAGCACCAGCGTGTAGCCGGCTTCCCGCAGCAGTGGAGCCACGGTCAGCCACAGCACGAAGAGTTCTTCCTGCTTGGTCGAGCCGAGGCCGTTGACGATGACCGCGATCCTGTCGCCGCCACCGGACGGCGCCTCGGCCAGTACACGGGTTACGAGTTCCTGCCCGAGCTCCTTTGCCGAAGGCAAGGGTGTGTCGAAGAGACCCGGCTCGCCATGGATGCCCAGGCCCAATCCCATCTCCCCGTCCTTCAGCGTGAAGAGGGGCGCTTCCGCGCCCGGGAAGGTACAGCCGTGGAAGGCGCTCCCGATGCTCCGGGTCCGGCTGTTGGCTTTGCGGCCCAGCCTCACGACCTCTGACAGGCTGGAGCCTTGCTCGGCGGCGGCCCCCATGATCTTGAAGACGCTGAAGTCGCCCGCGATGCCGCGGCGCTTTTCAGCTTCCGACGGCGGGGCGCTGGCAATGTCGTCGGTGACCAGTACAGTTTCCGCCTGGATCCCCTCAGCGGTGAGGCGTTCGCTGGCCATGCCGAAGTTCATCACGTCGCCTGCATAGTTGCCGTAGGTGAACACCACGCCGGCGCCGTTGTCTGCCGCTTTGGCCACAGAGTACGCTTGCTGGGCCGAGGGTGAGGTAAAGATGTTGCCTATCACCGCGCCGTCGGCGAAGCCTGTTCCAATAAGGCCGGCGAAGGCCGGGTAGTGGCCGGAGCCGCCGCCCGCGAGGACAGCCACCTTGGGCCGTGACGGCCTGCGGCGCCGGACTGCACCTCCGGGCACCGGGCGCACCAGATCGGCGTGGAGGTCGCAGAACCCGGCCAGGGCTTCTTCGGCGAATTCGGACGGGTCATTGAAAATCCGGGTCATGATTGGCTCTCTGGCTCTCTGGCTGGTCTGGGTGGCCGCTGGAGCGGCTAGTGGATGTGGCTTCCGCCGTTGATGTCGATGGTGGTGCCGGTGAGGTACGCGGAGTCCTCGGAGGAGAGGAAAGTGATGACAGCGGCGATTTCCTCGGTGGAGGCGTTCCGTCCCAGGGGAATGCCTGCGTTGATGGCGGCTTCCTGCTCGTCCGTGCTGCCTACCCGGATGTTGGTGTCAACGGCACCGGGGGTGATGGCGTTGACCGTGACGCCGGTCGCGCCGATTTCACGCGCCAGCGCCTTGGTGAAGCCAAGGATGGCTGCCTTGGCCGCGGAGTAGGGGACCTTTCCGAAGACGCCGCCGCCGCGCTGGGCGGACACGGACGACATGTTCACGATCCGGCCCCAGCCGTTGTCGATCATGTCCGGCAGGAAAGCCTTGGTGACGAGGTAGGTGCCCGTCGCGTTGACTGCCATGACCTTGTTCCATAGCTCCAGGGTCGTTTCCAGGAACGGCATCGGGGAGGTGATGCCTGCGATGTTGGCCAGGGCGCCGACGGCGGGAAGGGTGCCGGCAACGATTTCGGCCTTCACCGCCTGGTAGGCCGCGGTGACGGAATCCTCGCTGGCGACGTCGATTTCGCAGCCGAAGGCCGGAACGTTGAACTCGTTGCCGATCTCCGCGGCAACCTTGGCCGACTTCTCGCCGTCGAGGTCCAGGATCACCACCGCCCAGCCCTGATGTGCGTAGCGCCACGCCGAAGTGATGCCGATGCCCCGCTCCGAGGTTGCTCCTGTGAGGACGGCGGTGCGCTGGATCGTATTGCTCATGATGCTCCTTGGTTGCTTGCTTTTGTGGTGGTGCTTAGATGAGGTCGGAGATGAAGCTGGCCGCCTTGGCGGTGGCTGCGGGGCGTTCGTCGTGGGTGGTGTCCCGGGTTTCCAGCTCCAGGGAGAAGTGCCCGGTGTAGCCGTCGGCCGCCAGGGCGCGGAGACCGGCTGCGAAGTCCGCCTCCCCGTTTCCTATGCCGAGGTTGATGTTGCCCGGGACGGCATCGCGAAGATGGACATGGGATATTCGGCCCTGATGCCGCCCGATAAACACCAGGGGGTCTTCGCCGGCGGCGACGATGTGGCTGAAGTCCATGACAATTCCGACGCCGGTAGCGGCCAGCCGCTGTGCCAGGAGTTCCGCACGCTCCAGGTTCCAGCAGAAGCGGAGGAAGTGCAGGGATTCGGTCCAGAGCTCGACGCCGAAATCCGCTGCGCGTTGCCCGGCCCAAGTCAGCTGGCCGGCGATGGTGTCCAGATCTTCCTTGATGCTCAGGACGGGATCGTGGCTGGGGGCACCGCACGGCAGTACCAGGGCTTTGGCTCCTGTGTTGGCCGTGAGGGTGAGGAGTGAGTCCAGATGCCGTTCCCGGACAGCCTGCCCCTCGGCGTCAAGCACCATGTTCAGATCTCCGATGTCACCGTTGACGGAACGGACCCGCAGCCCCGACGCCGCAACCGCGGCGGTAACGGCTGTGACGGCTCCGGCGTCCAGGTTGTAGGGGACATGGTTGCAGACCCCCGGGAGCGCACCCAGATCGATTTCCTCAAAACCAAGGTCCGCCATGGTCCGAAGGGCATCGGGCAATACCTGGTGCCGGAAGCTGATGGATGAGCAGCCGAGCCTTGAGTTGAACATCGTCGTTGATCCTCTGAACGAGCGTGGGTGATGGGAATCACTCTAGGGGAGTGCAATGTCAACAGTCAACCTCCAACATTGACTGTTGACACTGTTGATGATGCACGTCACACTTGGCATATCATGTGTTAACAGTCGACAGCGCGGAGATCTTGCTCCGGTCGCTATTCGAAAGGGATTACTCAATGAGCAATGAAGCTCTGAAAATGCGCGGCCACGTCCACGGCACCAGGGACGCCAAACGCGTCGCCATCGGTTCCAGCGTCGGCGCCGTGATCGAAACCTATGACTTCATTGGTTTCGGCACGGCAGCGGCCCTTTATTTCGGCACGGCGTTCTTCCCCACCGGTGATCCGGTGACGGGAACGCTGGCCGCGTTCGCCACCCTCGGCGTCGGTTTTGCGGCCCGTCCGATTGGTGGAATCATCGGGGGCCACCTTGGGGACAGACTTGGCCGTAAGCCCGTCCTGGTCGCCTCCCTGATTCTCATGGGCATCGCAACGTTTGTTATCGGCCTGCTTCCCACCTACGGCCAGGTCGGACTGCTGGCTCCCGCGTTGCTGGTATTCGTCCGCATTGTCCAGGGCCTGGCCTTCGGCGCGGAATGGGGCGGCGCCATCCTCATGAGCTACGAGCACGCACCCTGGAAATCCAAGGGCAAATACACCGGCATGGTCCAAGCCGGATTCCCCGTCGGGCTCCTGCTGGCAAACCTTGTTTTCCTCGTGAGCGTGAACCTCGGCGGCGAACTCGCCTGGCGCATTCCGTTCCTCGCCAGCATCGTGCTGGTCGCCGTCGGCCTGATCATCCGCTCCAAGGTCCCCGAGTCACCTGTCTTCGATGAAGTCAAGGACAGCGGCACGATCGTGAAGTCGCCCATTGTGGAGGTCCTCAAGACGGATTGGCGGAACATCGTCAAGGGCATCGGCCTTCGCATCGCCGAGACCGCAGGCTATGCCGTTTCCATCACCTACATGATTTCCTACCTGAACAGCCAGCACCTGGCGGACAAGACCCAGACGCTGGTGGCGTTGTGCATCGCCTCCGCGATCGGCATCTTCGCCACCCAGGCCTGGGCGCGGCTGACGGACAGGATCGGCCGGCGGCCGCTCTACATCTGGTCCTGTGCCTTTGCCCTGCTGTTCGCCATACCGATGTTCCTCCTGGTAAACACGGGCCTGTTCATCTTCGTCATCGCCACCCTGGTGCTCTCCTACGCGGTGTGCCAGAACTCGCTCGCCGGCGCCCAGGGTGCCTGGTTCCCGGAGCTCTTCCAGGCAAAGACCCGCGCCTCGGGCGCCTCGCTGGCCTACCAGATCTCTGCCATGGTCTCCGGCTTCACCCCGTTCATCACCACACTGCTGTTCGTCAGCTTCGGCTGGATGGGCCCGGCACTGCTCTTCGGCACCTACGCAGCCATCGGCCTCTGGGCAGCCGTCGCCACCCGGGAAACCTGGGGCAAGCGCGAACGCCAGCTGGCGGACGAGGCCACCAAAAGCACCCCCCAGCCGGTGAACGCCTGATGGCCGCTACGGAAGAAGCTTTCAAGCCTGTCCCACAGGAAACCGTGACCATCCCTGCAACGGAGCGCGTTGCCAGCGCCGCTGCCGCGGCATACCGGATCCGCCACCACGCCCTGAACATGGGGGAGGTCCAGGGCCAGGGCTACGTGGGCCAGGCCCTCGGGGCAGCGGACATGCTGGCCGCCGTCTACTCAGACCAGCTCCGCTTCCGCGCCTCCGAGCCGGAGTGGGAGGGACGCGACCGCTTCCTGCTATCCACGGGGCATTACGCCATCGGTCACTATGCAGCCCTTGCCGAAGCCGGCGTCGTCCCCGTCGAGGAGCTTGAGACCTACGGCTCGGATGATTCGAGGCTTCCCATGTCCGGGATGTCCACTTACACGCCCGGGATGGAGATCTCCGGCGGGTCGCTGGGGCATGGGCTCTCCATCGCCGTCGGCATTGCCGTTGGGCTGCGCTACCAGGGTTCGGATGCCAGGGTCTACAACTTCCTTTCCGACGGGGAACTGGACGAGGGCTCCACCTGGGAAGCGGCCATGGGCGCATCTCACCACCAGCTGGGCAACCTCACCGCCATGGTTGACATCAACGCCCTCCAGGCGGACGGCAAAACCGACACGGTGCTCCGCACCGAGCCCGTCACTGAAAAGTGGGAAGCGTTCGGCTGGTACACCCAGCGCGTGGACGGGAACGACGTCGGCGCTCTGCTGGCGGCGTTCGACAAAGCGGCGGCGCAGGCAGCCGCCGTCGGGCGTCCTTCCGTGATTCTCTGCGATACGAAGGTGGGACGGGGTGTGCCGCTGCTGGAAAACCGAGAGAAGGCGCACTTCATGCGCATCGAAGAACACGAATGGCAGACCTGTCGCGCGCAGCTGACTGCCGGATACAAAGGAAAGGCTGCCCGATGAGCACCATCACCGTGCACGGCACCGCACCCAAGCTCAAGACGTCCGCCATGATCGCGTCCTTCGCAGACCCGGGCCAGAAGACGGCCTCCGCGCCGTTCGGGCATGCCCTGGTCAAAGCCGCGCAGGAGAACGACAGGATCGTTGGCCTCACCGCGGACCTGGGCAAGTACACGGACATGCATATTTTTGCTCAGGCCTTCCCCGAGCGGTTCTTCCAGATGGGCATGGCCGAGCAGCTCCTGTTCGGTGCCGCCGCCGGCCTGGCCGAGACCGGGCTGGTGCCTTTCGCCTCCACGTACTCCGTGTTCGCTGCCCGCCGGGCCTACGATTTCCTCTGCCTGGATGCCGCCGAGCCAAACCTGAACGTGAACATCGTGGGCGGCCTGCCAGGCCTGACGACGGGCTACGGCCCGAGCCACCAGGCCACCGAGGACATGGCAATCTTCCGGGGCATGCCCAACCTGACCGTCGTTGACCCCTGTGACTCGCTGGACATCGAGCAGGCCGTGCCTCAGCTGGCAGCCAGCGAAGGCCCCACGTACCTGCGCCTGCTGCGGGGCAACGTGCCTACCGTCCTGGATGAATACGACTACGCCTTTGAGCTGGGCAAGGCCAAGGTCCTGCGCGGCGGCAACGACGTCGTGTTCGTCTCCAGCGGGCTGATGACCATGCGCGCACTCCAGGCAGCAAAGGCGCTGGCGGCACACAATGTGGATGTCGCCGTCGTCCATTCGCCCACGATCAAACCGTTCGACGCCGCCACCGTCCTGGCCGAACTGAACACGGACCGCCTGGCCGTAACACTGGAGAACCACAGCATTGTGGGAGGCCTGTTCGAAACGGTGGCATCCGCCGTCGTCACAGCAGGGCTGGGCAAGCGTGTGGTTCCGGTGGCCTTGCCCGACGAGTTCCTCGACGCCGGCGCCCTGCCCACCCTCCACCACCGTTACGGGCTCACGGTGGAGAAGATCGTGGCCAAGGTCCTCGCGGAACTGGGCTGAATCCTCTGACGGAAGCGCGGAACGGGTCGGGGGGTTCCGCGCTTTTGACGTAGACTCGCGGTTAACATATAGCGGTAAACAGTCAACCTAACCCGAGGACGTCCGATGGCCGAAGTTGCAGCAACCCTCCTGGGACTCGAGAAGAAAAGCCTCCGGGAGCAGGCCCTCTCGGCATTGCGCGCCGCAATCACGAGCGGGGAACTGGAGCCCGGCAGGCACCTGGTGGAAACCGAACTCTCCGATATGCTGCGCATCAGCCGGGGCACGCTGCGGGAGGCGCTCCGCCAGCTGGAACAGGAAGGGCTGCTCTCGGCAGGCCCGCGAGGACGACTCTCCGTGCGGCACCTGGACGAAAAGGAAATCCGCGACATCTACGCTGTGCGCGCGGCACTGGAATCCCTGGCCGCGCGAACCTTGTGCGAACTCCCTGAGCGCCAGACCGTGATCTCCTCGTTGAAGGCTGCCATCGGTGCGATGAAGGCCGCCGAAAAGGAGAGCCTGCAAAAACGGGTTGAATTGGATCTGGAATTCCATCGCACGCTCTGCCGGCTGACCGGCAATGAGACCCTACTCCATACATGGGAGTCACTTGAGGGTTCCATCCGGATGTCCATCATGTTTGCCGGCCTGGAAAAGGGCGTCAAGAACATGGGCGTGGACCGGCACCACGACATCGTCGCCGCGATCGAAACAGGGGACGGGTCGCTCGCACGTAAGACCATTCGGGAGCACATGGACCAGGCCGCCGACAACCTGGTGGCCTGAGTCGGCGAGCTTCGCCAGGGTCCACGCGGACTTGCGGGGACGGGGCGCCGACATCGGGCACGGAGTGGCGGTGGCCTGCGACTTCCGAACCCGGGGGAGTGGGGTCCTGCCTTTACTCCAAAGGGTGACCGAATTCGGTATTGCAGTGACCTGTGGTCCCGAGTATGAGCAAGTGCTTCGGTGCGGGCGATCCCCTGCGGAGCCGGCCACGAGTCGATGTGGGAGACAAGCCGCGGGCGTAGGATGCCGTTATGGGACTAATAATTGGACTTCTGGTCATCTGGCTCGTCCTTTCGATCATCGGTTTTGTCGTGAAGGGCCTGATTTGGCTGGCCATCATCGGCCTCGTCTTGTTTGTCGCGACCGGCGTATGGGGCTGGGTGAAGCGGAAGGCTAACGCCTGATTCTCGGCCCTGGTCTTACTCAGCGCGGCTGCAGCGGGGAGAGGGAGCCCGAAGGGCCGCCTTCCGGCCGGCTACCTGGCCCCTTCTGTGGACTTACTTGACATAATGTACATTATCGGCGTTAAAACAACGGGAGTAGAAGTGGCTGCGAGAACTCCTGTCTCGTGAGGAATTAGGCGTTGGTTGTTGTCCCTCTCTTGAAGTCACAGACCGAGATGGCTCCTGCCACGACCATTGATTTCCCCGCAGCCGCCGAAGATCGCCCACGGCTCATCCTTCGTTGGGATCGGCAAGCCATTCCAGCGCAACGGCGGCCGTCCACGACTGATCCATGCTGCCGAGCGGTTCTCCGGTGAAGGGCTCGTAGTACTCGGCGAAATGGCCTTCCATCAGCTGGGCGAGGGAGGCCTCGCGCAGCTGATGGTAGCGCTTCTCGTCGCCGCGCCGGCGCAGGCAGTTGGCCAGGTACCAGTTCATGACCGGCCAGACTGGCCCCCTCCAGTATTGGCGCGGCTTCAGCCCTTTATAGGTCGTCGACGTTGAGGCGGGAAGTGGAAAAGCCAGGCGCGGGTCCCCCGTCCAGTCCGGCCCGTCGAACACCTCCAGCTGCGGCTCCAGGAGAGACCCACCAGCGGTCGAGATGAGGGGCGCGAAGCCCGCCATGGTCGGCAGCCCGATCCATTCTCCGGTCAGTACGTCCTTGTCCCGTGCCAGACCTGTCCGCTCGTCCACGGTCGCGTCGACGCCGTCCCGGAACTCCTGTGCCCACTGCCGCAGCCGGGGCGCCTCCCCCGGCTGGCCGACCCGCTCCGCCAGTACGGCGAGGTCCTCATTGGCCAGCGCGAAGATCCCGGACGTGAAGACGTCCTTGACCTGGAAGGCCATCACCTCGGGCAGCCGGGCGTCGTCGAAGCCGACGTCGGCCATCTGCTGCACCAGCCACAGGTAACGCCGGTACTCCTCGTCGCTGGGCCGCTGGCTGTGGTCCGTGACATTCAGTGTGTCCGTGCGGACAAACGGCTCCATCTCCCCCGGCTGCACCCTCGAATAGGGGCCGTCGAAGCGCGGCGAGTTGTCCATCCCGGACTCCCAGCCGTGATAGATCGTGAGCAGGCCCGACCCATCCCCGCCACGGCTGCTTCGGAGCCAGGAGTGCCACCGGACCCAATGCAGAAGCGTGCGCCGTACGAATTCCTCCGCGAGCCTGGCATCCTCGCCACCCGCAGCCGTCGCCCGTTCCACGATGCGCCGCAGCAGCGTGGCGTGCACCGGTGGCTGGCAGATTCCGCTGGACTTCACCCCCTCAGGTGAGGCTCCGCGGGTCCCCCAGCGCTCGACGTCGGGAAAGTAACCCGGGACGTCCGAGAACACGATGTGCGGGATCATGCCGCTCTTCCACTGCGCTGCGAGCAGGTATTCCAGCTCCTGGATGGCGCGGGCAATGCTCATGGTCGACAGCCCGGCCGCCACGAAGGCCGCGTCCCAGCTCCACATGTGCGGGTAGAGGTGCGGAGCGGCCGTCACCATGGTGCCGAGGTCATTCGCGGCCAGCACATCCCGGGCCCGGCCGCCAAGCTCCTCAAGGTCCCGGATCGGATAGCCTTTGTCCGGGGCGGGACCCATGCCGTCAGCCTCCGACGTAGGCCGCGAGGTGCTCGCCCGTGAGTGTGGAGCGGGAGGCCACAAGGTCGGCAGGTGCACCCTCGAAGACAATGCGCCCACCGTCGTGGCCGGCGCCCGGGCCGAGGTCGATAATCCAGTCCGCGTGCGCCATGACAGCCTGGTGGTGCTCAATGACGATGACTGACTTGACGGAGTCGACCAGCCTGTCGAGGAGGCCCAGCAGGTTCTCAACGTCGGCGAGGTGCAGGCCGGTGGTCGGTTCGTCAAGGATGTAGACGTCACCCTTCTCCGCCATCTGCGTGGCAAGTTTGACGCGTTGCCGTTCGCCGCCGGACAGCGTGGTGAGCGGCTGGCCGAGGCTGAGATAGCCGAGACCGACGTCCACGAGTCGGGTGAGGATCTTGTGCGCTGCCGGCGTCTTCGCCTCGCCAGCGGCGAAAAACGCCTCGGCCTCGGTGACCGGCATCGCGAGCACCTCGC
>DATCNU010000043.1:0-14783 GCA_036565085.1 Arthrobacter sp. | reverse complement strand
GCCGCCGCCAAACCCGTCAACAGAGCCTGGAACAACTGAAAATCCGGAGGTTCTGCAATGAGGCAACGAAGCACTCAACCGGAGGTTTTCAGATGAGGCAACGAATCACCCTTCCCGGAGGTATTGCAATGAGGCAACAGGGGCCCAGCCTGGCCGGGGAGCGCAGCGCCGGACCGGCCTAGGCGAAGTTGTCCTGCCACACGTCGTAGCCGAGCTTGATGATCAGGGCGCCCACCACCGCCAGGAAAACAATCCTGATGAACGCGCTCCCCTGCTTGACCGCGGTTCGCGCTCCGAGGTATCCGCCCGCCATGTTGGCCAGGCCCAGTACCAGGCCGACCCCCCACAGCAGGGACCCGTGCGGCAGGAAGAACAGCAGAGCGCCGGCGTTCGTGGCCATGTTCACGATCTTGGCCTTGGCGCTGGCCTCCAGGAAGGCGTATCCCATCGCCGACACCAGGGCGATGATCAGGAACGAGCCGGTGCCAGGTCCGATGAGCCCGTCGTAGAATCCGATCACCGCCCCAATCAGGCAGGCCACAGCGTAATGGGTGCGGCCGTCATGGCGCAGCACGGTGATGTCTCCGACGTCAGGTTTGAGGGCCGTGAAAAGCGCGACGGCGACAAGTGCGGCAACGATGATGGGCTTGAAGACACCGGACGGAAGCGTTGCCGCCAGCACGGCGCCGCCGAAACTGCCGGCCAGGGCGATCGCCGCCATGGGCACGGCCGTCCGGAGGTCAGGCCCGACACGCCGGTAGTAGGTGACGGCGCTTGTGGTGGTGCCGAAAATGGAGCCCATCTTGTTGGTGGCGAGGGCCTGGACGGGCGTGATGCCCGGAACCAGCAACAGGGCCGGCAGCTGGAGCAGCCCGCCCCCTCCCACCACGGCGTCCACCCAGCCGGCAGCAAACCCAGCCACCACAACCAGGATGATGGTGGTGAGCTGGATCGACTCGAAACCCGATATCAACGGGGATCAGTTGCTGCGGACGGCGGTGACCACGTAGTCAACAGCCTTGTCCACCGCCACGTTTTCCGCTGCGCCGGTGCGGCGGTCCTTGATCTCCACCACACCGTCCACGAGGCCACGGCCGACGGCGAGGATGGTGGGGACGCCCACCAGTTCGGCATCGCCGAACTTCACTCCCGGGGAAACCTTCGGACGGTCGTCATAGATGACGTCCAGGCCCGCAGCTTCAAGATCCAGCGCCAGCTGCCCGGCGGTCGCGAAGATTTCCTCGCCGCGACCCACAGCCACCACATGGACGTCCGCGGGGGCGACGGCGCGGGGCCAAATCAGGCCCTTCCCGTCATGGTTCGACTCGGCCAGGGCTGCCACTGTCCGGGTGACCCCCACGCCGTAGGAACCCATGGTGACCACCACCTGCTTGCCGTTCTGGTCCAGGACCTTCAGGTCAAGGGCTTCGGCGTACTTGCGGCCCAGCTGGAAGATGTGGCCCATTTCGATGCCGCGCGCGGTCTCCAGCGGTCCGGAGCCGTCCGGCGCAGGGTCGCCTTCACGCACTTCGGTGCATTCGATGACTCCGTCCCAGCTGAAGTCGCGTCCGGCCACGAGACCGAAGACGTGCTTGCCGGCCTCGTTGGCGCCGGTAACCCAGGCGGTACCGCTGACGATGCGCGGATCCACCAGGTAGAGGAGCCCGGTGGAACCCCCGGTGCCGAGCAGCGGCCCTTCCAGCGTAAGTCCGGGGCCGAGGTAGCCCTTGACGATCAGGGGCTGCTTCTTCAGGTCAGCTTCATTTGCCTGTTCCAGTCCGATTTCCCCGGCGACGGGCAGGAAGGAGCCGATGTTGGCCTCCACGCGCTTGAGGTCCACTCCGCGGTCCCCGGGGACGCCGATCACCACGATCTGGCGCTCTCCGGTGGGAAGGGTGACGGCGAGCACCATATTCTTGAGTGTGTCCGCGGCAGTCCAGGCGCCGCCGTCGGCCTCGGGGCGGGGAGCAAGCTGGTTGGCGGCCGCCACGAGCGTTTCGATGGTGGGGGTATCCGGGGTGTCCAGGACCTCGGCCGCGGGAGCGTCGGTGAAATCGGTCCCGGCCGGGACCACGGTGGTGACGGCCTCGACGTTGGCGGCGTAGCCCCCCGCGGAGCGTACAAAGGTGTCCTCACCGATCTCGGTGGGGTGCAGGAACTCCTCGCTCTTGGACCCTCCCATGGCGCCGGCGGTTGCGGCCACCGGGATGACCTCCAGGCCCAGGCGCTCGAAGATCCGGAGGTAGGCGCCGCGGTGGGCGGCGTAGCTGGCATCCAGGCCTGCGTCGTCCACGTCGAAGGAGTAGGAGTCCTTCATGATGAATTCACGGCCGCGGAGGAGGCCTGCGCGGGGACGCGCCTCGTCCCGGTACTTGTTCTGGATCTGGTACAGGCTCAGCGGCAGGTCCTTATACGAGGAGTACAGGTCCTTGACCAGGAGGGTGAACATTTCCTCGTGCGTTGGCGCGAGCAGGTAATCGGCGCCCTTGCGGTCCTGCAGGCGGAAGATGCCTTCGCCGTACTCGGTCCAGCGGTTGGTGACCTCGTACGGCTCGCGGGGCAGCAGCGCCGGGAAGTGGACTTCCTGGGCGCCGATAGCGGCCATCTCCTCACGGATGACGGCCTCGACTTTCCGCAGGACGCTGAGCCCCAGCGGCAGCCAGGTGTAGATGCCGGGAGCGGCCCGGCGGATGTACCCGGCGCGGACCAGGAGCCTGTGGCTGGCCACCTCGGCGTCGACGGGATCTTCACGCAGCGTGCGCAGGAAAAGCTGGGACATTCTTAGGACCACGGGTCGGTATCCGTTTCTGGGGAAGAGCTGCTGGTGAAAGCAGAGCCGGGCAAATCGTCTGGGTACTAATCTACCGGCAAGGCCGCACGTTACCTGCTGGGACCCGATACCTGCTGGCATGGAGCCACCGGACGCAATAGAGCCACGCCCGGAATGCAAAGCCCCTGGCCCCCATCGGGCTGGTCATTGCTTCCGGGCGTGGCTCCACGGCCGTTGACGCCTTAGTACTGGTGAGGACTGGTGAGACCGCCCACGCCACTCCAGCGCAGCTAGATCGAACCTATGCGATTGCCAGCACCTTGACAAGGGTTTTTTCCATTCGAAGGTTATTGACGGCCGAACAAACGGGACCTAGGTTGAATTCATCATCTGGTGAATTCAGCCGCGGGCATCCACGATGGAGGATTTCATGTCCCACTCAGCAGCAGCAGCACCAAATGTCCTTCACGGGGGCGACGCAGCCGTGGTGACGAGCGGTCTGCAGGTGACCAGGGGCAAGGTCGCGGTCCTGCGGGGGCTGGACTTTTCCGTCCCCCCGGGCCGGATCACCGGGCTGCTCGGTCCTTCCGGCAGCGGCAAGACCACGCTGATGCGGGCCATCGTGGGCGCCCAGCGGCTCTCGTCCGGCACAGTGCAGGTCCTGGGCTTGCCCGCGGGTCATCCCACCCTCCGGCACCGGGTGGGCTATGTGACCCAGTCGCCCAGCGTGTACCCCGACCTGACAGTGGAAGCCAACGTCAGGTATTTCGGCGCCATGCACCGGAAGGGGCGGGCTGCGGCAGCCGAGGCGATTGCCGCCGTCGGACTCGAACCCCAGACCCGGCAGAAGACCGCCGATCTGTCCGGCGGGGAGCTGAGCCGGGTCTCACTGGCATGCGCATTGGTTGCCCACCCCAGACTCCTTGTACTGGACGAGCCGACCGTCGGGCTTGACCCGGTGCTGCGCGCTGACCTTTGGGACCGATTCCGGTCCATGGCCGATGCCGGGACAACCCTGCTGGTCTCGAGCCACGTGATGGAGGAGGCGAGCCACTGCGATTCGCTCCTGCTGCTGAGGGAGGGCCGGCTGCTGGCCCAGCTGACGCCCCGGGAGCTGAGCGAGCGCGGGCACAGCACAGACCTGGAGAGGGCCTTCCTGCACATCATCCGGAATGCGGAGAAAGCGTCCGACGGCGGCGCAACCTCTGCGGGAATGGCGCCTCCGGGAGCCACCCCGGTTTCCGAACGGGAACCGGATCCGGAGAGCAGCTCGTCCGAAAGCACCACCACTGACAGCACGGTGGGGTCATGAACCTGCTGATGATGCTGTCCACCACCCGGCGGGTCCTGGACCAACTGCGCCACGACCGCCGCAGCGTCGCGTTGATCCTCGTGGTGCCGGCGCTCCTGCTGGCAGCTGTTTACTATCTGTTCGAGAACGAGACGCTGCCACCAGGCGTACCCCGGACGTTCGACCGCGTGGGCCTGATGATGCTGGCCATCTTCCCGTTTGTGGTCATGTTCCTGGTCACCTCCATCACCATGCTTCGCGAACGTATGTCCGGAACCCTGGAGCGGCTGCTGACCACGCCCATCCACAAGGCCGATCTGCTCTTCGGCTACGGGCTGGCATTTTCCATTATGGCCGCCCTGCAGTCCCTGGTTGCCACGGCGGTGGCGTACTGGATTTTCGGCCTGGACATCAAAGGCAGCCCCGGGCTGGTGGTCTTGATAGCCGTGATCAACGCGGTGCTGGGCGTGGCGTTGGGGCTGTTCTGTTCGGCCTTTGCCCGCACGGAGTTCCAGGCCGTGCAGTTCATGCCGGTGGTTGTGGTGCCGCAGATTCTGCTCTGCGGGCTCTTTGTTGCACGGGACCGGATGAACGATGTCCTGGAAGCAATCTCGAACGTCCTGCCACTGACGTTCTCCGTCGACGCACTGCAGGAAATTGCGGCGAACTCGGAAGCCACCCGGCAGTTGTGGCAGGACGCCGGCATCATGGTGGCCATTGCCCTGGGCGTGTTGGTTCTCGCCTCGTTGACCCTGCGCCGGCGGACCGCATGACCGGAACCCAGCCCCTGGAGCACGCGGGCAAGGCGGCTTCCAGCGGCCAGCGACAGCGGACCGCAACCGGACAAAGGGGCCGGAGGGGCGGCACGACAAAGTCCCGGGCACACATCCTGGACACGGCCCGACGGCTGTTTGCCGAGCACGGCTTCGAGGGCACCAGCCTGCGGCAAGTGGCACGCGAAGCCGGCGTCGACCCGGCCATGATCCACCATTTCTTCAAAGGCAAAGACGAACTGTTCGCGCAAAGCGTGGCCCTGCCGGCGGACCCGGCCCACGTCCTTGAGGGCGTCGACCGCCATGACCCCGGGCAGCGTGCGGAGGCGATCGTGTGGGCGGTGCTCCGGCTTTGGGAGAGTCCTGCCCAGCACAGCCTGGAGGCGTTCGTCCGTGGCGCGATCGGTTCCAAGGCCAAGACGCTGCTGTTGAAGGAAATGGTGACCCGCGCCATCCTCAGCCGAATCATGGCCGGAGTGCCCGGAACGCCTGAGGAAGTCGCCATCCGGGCGAACCTCGTGGCAACGCAAATGGTGGGACTGATGCTGGTCCGTTACGTGGTCAGGATGGAGCCGCTGGCCTCGGCCCCGCCCGGAGATGTGGTGGCTCTCATTGCCCCGAACGTCCAGCACTACCTCACGGGCAGACTCAAGGTGACAGGCCGGTCCGCTACCTGATCTGGGCGCCTGCCTGATCCAGCATTGCCCCGGCCCTTGAAATTGCTCCTTCTGCGGTGGCCCCTCCCGCGGAAGCGACGGTGATCAGGACGTTGTGGACCACGGCCTGCGCCGTGATCATTGACTGCTTCCGGCCATCGGACAACGTCGTATCGGTCCGGTATGCCAGCGTCCCGGGAACGGAACCTAACCCGTCGATCATGGTAATTCCCACGTCGAATTTTGTATCTGCCATGGCAATTGACATCTTTGCGCACTTGGACAGTTCACCCGTTTGTGCCATTCCGCGCGCCAGGAGCGCGGGGTCCAGCCCCGAGGTCATGGACACTGCCGTGGATGCTCCGTCAGCTGCGTCCAGGCTGGTGCCCATTGCAACCGTGGCCCCTTCAACCGAAGGCGCTGTCCCGGCGAGGGCCATTTCCTGGCATTCCGCAGGTTCGACCGACATCGAGGAGAGGAGGGCCCTGGTCTGGGCCAGGGATCCGGTCAAATCAGAGCTGGACATCACGGCGAGCTTGACTCCCTTTGCATCCGTCAGCTGACCGACCAGAACCGCCAGTTCACTGCTCTTATAGGTCCTTGCCGGCGTCGCGCTCGGCGAAGGCGTTTCGCTGGAAGAAGGCGGGGAGGTCACGGAAGCTGCAAGGGATTCCTGCACCGAGCTTTGGTTGCTGTTGTCCGCGGGTGCGCCCCCGCACGCTGTGAGCCCGGTCATGAGCAGGGCAGAAAATCCGATGGCGCACGCCGTGACCTTATTCAAGTTTCCCCCCAGGATTACGCGGGGGCAGCCGCGTGTGTCCCCTAGAAGAGAACTGTAGCGAAGGTGCCGACTTCACGGAATCCGACCCGCTGGTACGCCGCCCTGGCACGGGAATTGAACCCGTTGACGTAGAGGCTCGTGACCGGTGCGATCTGCCTGGCCTGCTCTACGACGGCGGCCATGTACCCCGCGCTCAGCCCCTGCCCCCGGTAGAGCGGGTTCATCCACACTCCCTGGATCTGTGTGACCTCGGCCGTCACGGCCCCCAGTTCAGCTTTGAACACCACCTCACCCGCGGGATTGAGGTGCACGAGCGAATGCCCCTGCCTGATCAGGCCCTCCACCCGGCGACTGTAGAACTCCTTGCCGCCAAGGAAGGGCGAATAACCCACTTCCTCTTCGAACATGGCGGCGCAGGCGGGGAGGATACGGTCAAAATCGGCCAGCCTGCCCAGGGAAAGTTCCCTGTTGGGTTCCACGGCCGGGGGCCCGGAGAGCGTCATGAGTGGCTGTTCGGACCGCACCTCGTGGGCCACGTGGCCGCGCTCCTCCAGTTCCGTGTACAGGGCAAGGACGGGCTCCGCCGGACCGAAGGCCGAGGCGTAGCGGCGGCCGGCGTTGTTTGCGGCCGCTGCCACGAGCCCGGCAAAGGAGGGGTCAAGCTGGACCGGAACCAGATTTGCGCCCGTCCAGCAGGCACCCACCAGGGTGCCGCCGTCGAACACGCCCAGAATGCTGGCGCCGCCGCTGGTGGGCGCGGCGGTGCCGGCCGACCGCAGGTGGGCAAGGATAAAGACGTTGGCAACCGGATCCTGCTGGGCAAGGCGGCGGAGGGCAGCAGTGTCCGCCCCGCCCAGGGTGCGGACTGAGACGCCCGCCGGCGCGGCGCCGTCCTTATGAGACGCTAACCACGGGGCTACCCTTGACAGCATCTTCGCCATCGGCCTCCCCCATCTCTTCAGCGATACGCATGGCCTCTTCGATCAGTGTCTCAACAATCTGGCTCTCAGGCACAGTCTTAATGACTTCGCCCTTCACAAAGATCTGGCCCTTGCCATTGCCGGAAGCCACACCAAGATCCGCTTCGCGGGCCTCACCGGGCCCGTTGACTACGCAGCCCATGACGGCTACACGGAGCGGAATGTCCATGCCTTCAAGGCCCGCGGTGACCTGTTCGGCCAGGGTGTACACATCCACCTGGGCCCGTCCGCAGGAGGGGCAGGAGACGATTTCCAGCTTGCGCGGGCGCAGGTTGAGCGACTGCAGGATCTGGTTGCCCACCTTGATTTCCTCGACCGGCGGGGCGGAGAGGGAAACCCGGATGGTGTCCCCAATGCCGCGGGAGAGCAGGGCTCCGAAGGCGGTAGCGGACTTGATGGTTCCCTGGAAGGCGGGGCCAGCCTCGGTGACGCCAAGGTGCAGGGGCCAGTCACCCTTTTCCGCCAGCATTTCGTAGGCGGCGACCATGATGACGGGGTCGTTGTGCTTGACGGAGATCTTGAAGTCGTGGAATCCGTGTTCCTCAAACAGGGAGGCCTCCCACACTGCGGACTCCACCAGAGCCTCCGGAGTGGCCTTGCCGTACTTCTTGAGGATGCCCGGTTCGAGGGAGCCCGCGTTCACCCCGATGCGGATGGATGTGCCGTGGTCCTTGGCCGCTTTGGCGATTTCCTTGATCTGGTCATCGAACTTGCGGATGTTGCCGGGGTTAACACGCACGGCAGCGCAACCCGCTTCAATGGCCGCGAACACGTACTTGGGCTGGAAGTGGATGTCCGCGATGACCGGGATCTGGGATTTGCGGGCGATGATGGGCAGCGCCTCGGCATCATCAGCTGACGGGCAGGCCACACGCACGATGTCACAGCCGGACGCCGTGAGTTCGGCGATCTGCTGCAGGGTGGCGTTGATGTCCGTGGTGGGCGTGGTGGTCATTGACTGCACGCTGATGGGTGAGTCAGAGCCGACACCCACCGAACCGACCTTGATCTGGCGCGTCTTGCGGCGGGGGGCAAGGACGGGCGGCGGTGCTGACGGCATTCCCAGGCTGACCGAGGTCACGTGGACTCCTAGAGTTGGATGGTGGAACGATGGAGACAGAGAGTCATCATCAGGACGCGTGCGGGGCGAGAATGCCGATCACGGGCGCCCATTCGGTGGTGCGGATGCCGGCGATGCCGCCGGTCAAGGCGTAGGGATCCTGCTTGAGAAGTTCGTTCAGCTCGGTCTCGTCCTTGGCCTTGAAGATCAGCAGAGCACCTGCGCCATCACCGTAAGGTCCGCTGGTGAGCAGCCTGCCCTCTTCGGCGAGGCGCGAAAGCCAGGCGCGGTGGTCGGGCCGGTTCTCATCGCGGGCGGGTGCGGATTCGGCGGCATAAACGTACTCAACGGCAAAAACAGTCATACCGCTACCCTATCGCCCTGGCTGATGTCCTTCCCATCCGCAGGCGTCGGCAAGGGCAAACAGCCTGCAACGGCCGACCGTCCGCGATGGCACTCAGCCAAGGGACATTCAGCCAAGGAACAGCACCCTCACCGTCGCCGCGATACCGGCGGCCCACAACATGGAGGCTAGGGTTCCGATGATGAACCGTTCGGCCGCCACCGGGGTCTCCTTCAGTTCGGCGAACCTGCCCAGGCCTTTGATGGCCACCACATAGGCAATGGCGACCGGCTGGCCGGCCAGGATGGCGAGGCAGACAGCCAAACGCTCCAGGACGCCGATGATCGCCCCGCCGCGCAGTATGCGCTGGCCCGGCGCCGCAGGCCGGCCCGGACCCCCCGATGCCGGCCCGCCGGCATCGGCGATCAGCTCCCCGTCAACGGTGTTGAGGCCATCCACGGTCACATCGGCATCCACTGTCACGTCAGGATCCACCGTCACGTCAGCGGAGGGATCCTCCGCGGACGTCCTGGCAGCATCCCCGCTGGCGGCGGCGGCGTCGGCTTTGTCGTCAATGGTCCTGGCCAGCCGGAACACGAGCGCAGTCACCGGCCAGCCCGCAAATCCGGCAACCAGCAGGGCCGCCGCAATCCAGAGTGCGTTCACCGGTCTCCTTCGTTAGGTGTTCCAGTCCCCCCGGCGCTTCCGGAAGCGAGGATCTGGGCGTGCGCCTGCTCCAGGAGCATCGCCGCTGCGGGCCTGGCTGCCCATTCTTCCTGCCAGCCGGACCTGAGCAGGGCGCGGCTCACCGATTGTTCCGTTATTCCCAGTTCCCTGGCCACTTGCTTCTGGCTGCCGTGCTTGGCGCCGCTGCCCTGGATGTTCCGGAGCCGGTCAACCACCCTCCACTGCGCGTCCGTCCGTTCCTGGACCAGCCGCCCTATCAGGCGGAGCACCGCCTCGGCATGAGCGCAGGTCCTGGCTCCTTCCTTGGCGTGCTCGGGGATGTCCATTCCACGGCCGATACTGCCGGAGACCACTGACAACGGGACCTGTCCCGCAGCACTCTTGGCATGATCAACTGCCTTTCGGGCCGCCACGAATCCGCTTCCGGTTCCTTCGCGCGGGCTGGCGGCGGCCGCGAGCTGCACCGTGCCGATTCCGATGCCCACATACCAGTGGCCGCCCCGCAGGGCATGAAGGGCGATATCCACGACATCTTCGGCACGTTCCACCACGCCCTGGAGCTCGTCGCCCACGGAACGCTCAAAGACAGCTGCGGTGATGCCCCGCAGCTGCGAGACAAGTTCGGGAACGCGGTCCCTGTCCGTGCTGCTTCCGCGCTGGTCAATGGTCATGACGTACATCCCTCAACCGTACACAGCTGATATTCAACAATCAATCAAAAATGGCTGATATGACAAAATCAGTTGAAATTAGCTTAGGGCTGCCCGTCGATTGGGTGGGCACCCGAAGGCAGACCTTAACCGAACAGGTTCACCGGCTTCACAATGTCGGCGTAGATCAGCAGCGCGCTCAACCCCATCAGCAGGGCCGCCACCACATAGGTCACCGGCAGCAGCTTGGCGATATCGAAAGCGCCGGGATCCGGCTTCCCGAACAGCTTGGCCACGCGCCGCCGGGCACCCTCATACAGTGCGCCGGCCACATGGCCGCCGTCGAGCGGCAGCAGGGGGACGAGGTTGAAGACGGCCAGCGCGAAATTCAGCCCTGCCAGCAAACCCACCAGGACCGCGAGCCTGGACTGCAGCGGCACCTGGTCCATTGCGGCAACCTCGCCCGCGGCGCGGCCCACGCCCACCACACTGATGGGGCCATTGGGATCACGCGGTTCCTCGCTGAATGCGGCCTTGGCCACTCCCACCACGCGGGCGGGCAGGTTGAAGATCACCCCGGCCACCTGCCTGATGTTTTCCCCGGCCATGGGCAGCACGGACGACGCCGGCTGGGGCACCAGGGCGGTCTGCGCACCGATGCCCAGAAAGCCGACGTCCTGGTACAGGAGGTTGCCGGCGTCGTCCTTTGCCTGGCGCCCGTCTACCCCGATGACCGGCCGTGCGGACAGAACCGGGGTGATGCTTGTGGTGACGGGAGAACCGTCGCGTTCAACGGTGATGCTGACTTCCCTGCCGGCGGAGGCGCGGATCCACTCGGTCAGCTGGTCCCACGCCGTCACCGCTTTTCCGTCGTAGGAGGTCACCACGTCGCCGGGCTTCAGCCCGGCAGCGGCCGCGGGGGTCAGGTGGCAGTCCGGGGAATCGGGATCAACGGTCTGGCCGGCCGGCACCTGGCATTTGGAGACATCGGCGATGGTGGTGGTGGCCGTGGCGATGCCAAAGCCCATCAGGAGGACGGCGGTAAGCACCAGGCCGATGAGCAGGTTCATGGCAGGGCCGCCCAGCATGATGATGACTTTCTTCCACACCGGCAGCCGGTAGAACACCCGGTTTCGGTCATCGGGACCCACCTCCTCGTGAGCCAGGGACCGGGCTTCCGTGGCCAGGGTCTGGAACATGCCGGTACTGGAGGGACGCACCGTTCCGTCATCCTTGTTGGGCGGGTACATGCCGACCATGGAGACGTAGCCTCCGAGCGGGATGGCCTTGATCCCATACTCGGTCTCCCCCTTGCGTTTGGACCAAAGGGTTGGGCCGAAGCCGATCATGTACCTGGTGACGCGCACGTTGAAGAGCTTGGCAGGAACCAGGTGCCCTACTTCGTGCAGCGCGATGGACACGGCGATGCCGATCGCCACGAAGACGACACCGAGGACAAAAAGGAGAACGGGACTCATATGTGTGGTTCTGCTGCTTCCTAGAGACTGCTGACTGCTAAACGTTCGTGGGCGCGCGCACGTGCCCAGCTTTCAGCATCCAGCACAGATTCCAGCGTCAGCCTGGAGGACCCTGAATGTTCGCTGAGTACGGAATCGATGGTATCCACAATGTCCGTGAAGCGGATGCGGCCATCATGGAAGGCAGCCACCGCCTCCTCGTTCGCTGCATTGAACACTGCCGGGAAGGTGCTCCCCTGCTTCGCGGCGTCCTTGGCGAGATCCACAGCGGGGAACGCTTCGGTGTCCAGCGGCTCGAACGTCCAGCTCGTGGCCTTCGTCCAGTCGCAGGGTGGTGCGGCGTTGGGTACCCGGTCCGGCCAGCCGAGGCCCAGCGCGATGGGCAGCCGCATATCAGGCGGGGAGGCCTGGGCAATGATGGAGCCGTCCACGAACTGGACCATGGAATGGACCACCGACTGCGGATGGACCACGACGTCGATCCGGTCCAGCGGCACGTCGAACAGCAGATGCGCTTCAATCAGTTCCAGTCCTTTATTGACCAGGGTGGCCGAATTGGTGGTGACCATCAGGCCCATGTCCCACGTGGGGTGCGCCAGCGCCTCCCGGGGCGAGACGTCGTGGAGTTCTTCCCGGCTCCGGCCACGGAAGGGGCCCCCGGATGCGGTGAGGATCAGCTTTTCCACCTCGCTGGCGGATCCGGAACGCAGGCACTGGGCAATGGCCGAATGTTCAGAGTCCACCGGAACGATCTGGCCTTGCCCCGCGGCCGCCTTGACCAATGCGCCGCCCACGATCAGGGACTCCTTGTTGGCCAGTGCCAGCGTGGCACCCGATTTCAGGGCCGCCAGCGTGGGGGCAAGACCAATGGAGCCCGTGATGCCGTTGAGTACCACCTCCGCCTCCACCCCGGCGATACGCGTTGCAGCGTCAGTGCCGGCAAAGATTTCGGGCCGGTAGCCTGGCCTTCCGGCAGCCCTCGCGGCGTCGGCGATCAGCTCCTGCAGCCGCCGCGGATCCCCCGTGGCCATACCCACGGCCGCGGCCCCCGTGTGGACGGCCTGGCGTGCCAGGAGTTCCAGGTTCCCTCCGCCGGCGCTGAGCGCCACCACCTCAAAAAGGTGCGGGGCGCCGTCGACGACGTCAATCGCCTGGGTGCCGATGGAACCGGTGGATCCGAGGAGGACGATTCTGCGTGGCTGCATGGCTTAAGTATCCCGCAACGGCCTTGACCAGGTACGCGGCGGGCGTAACGTGGATTCCGTGGACTGGCTTTCCTGGTTGGATGCGCCGGATTACGAATTCGCCCGGCAGGTGCTGCAGCGCGGCGTCGCGGCACTCTTCTTCGTTGCGTTCCTGTCCTCGCTCAACCAGTTTCCTGCACTCCTGGGGGAACGCGGACTCCTTCCCGTTCCCGATTACCTGGAGGGGTTCGGCAGCACGTACAGACGGCCCACCCTTTTCCGGTGGAGCTATTCGGACCGCCTGCTGAAGGCGGTCTGCGGAACCGGGCTGGCTATTTCGGTGCTGCTGGTGGCCGGCCTGCCCCAGCTCGGGCCCCCTTGGCTGCCCCTGATTGCCTTCCTTTCCCTCTGGCTCCTGTACATGTCCATCGTGAACGTGGGCCAGACGTTCTACGGCTTCGGCTGGGAGATGCTGCTCCTTGAGACAGGCTTCACGGTCGCCTTCCTCGGGTCCGACCAGACTGATCCGCCCCGCACCATCCTGATCCTGGTGGCCTGGCTGGTGTTCCGCCTCGAGTTCGGCGCCGGCATGATCAAGATCCGCGGTGGCCGGGAATGGCGTGACCTGACCGCCCTGTACTACCACCACGAGACCCAGCCGATGCCGGGGCCGCTGAGCCGGCAGGCGCATCTGCTGCCCAAGCCATTCCACCGGCTGGAAGTGCTCGGCAACCATTTCGCGCAGCTGGTGGTGCCCTTCTTCCTCTTCGCCCCGCAGCCTGTCGCCAGTGCCGCCGCGGGCATCATCATCTTCACCCAGCTCTGGCTCGTCGCCAGCGGCAATTTCGCATGGCTGAACTGGATCGCGATCGTGCTGGCGTTCTCGGCGGTCAGCGATCCGGTGGCCCACGCCGTGCTTCCCTTCGTGCCCCTTGACTGGAATCCCGGGAGCCGGACCACCCCGCTGTGGTGGGTGGCCATCACACTCGCCGCGACGCTCCTGCTGGTGGTCCTGAGCTACTGGCCCCTGCGCAACCTGTTCTCGAAGCGCCAACTCATGAACGCGAGCTTCAACCGGTGGCAGCTCGTCAACACTTACGGGGCTTTCGGCACCGTCACCAGGCAGCGGATCGAGATCGTCGTGGAAGGCACTCTGGACGAGGACCCGGACGATTCCGCGGACTGGCGCGAATACGGCTTCAAGGGAAAACCCGGGGACGTCCGGCGGTTGCCACGGCAGTGGGCCCCGTACCATCTGCGGCTGGACTGGCTGATGTGGTTCCTGCCGCTGCGCTCGGTGCACGAGGCATGGTTTTACGTCTTCCTCTCCAAGCTGCTCGAAGCGGACCGGCAGGTGCTGCGCCTGCTGCAGCAGGACCCGTTCGACGGCGGCCGGCCCCGCTGGGTGCGGGCCCGCAGCTACCTGTACCGCTTCGCTACCCGGGCTGAGTTCCGGGAAACCGGTGAACGCTGGGTCCGGACCCCGCTTGGCGAGGCCATTCCGCCGCTGTCCCTCCGCCGGTCACCGGGGCGGCAAAGGTGAGCCAGTCCGGGCCCCCGCGCGGCGGATGACGGATTCGGCATGCTTGAGGATCGGGCCGTCGACCATCTTGCCGTTGTACTGGAAAACGCCTTTCCCGGCCGCTGCGGCGGCCTGCAACAGTTCGGTGGCGGCGGCGACGTCTGCGGCGGAAGGTTCGTAAGCGTTCCGGACCACCGCCGCCTGGGTGGGGTGGATGCAGGCCTTGGAGCTGAACCCTGACCCCACCGCATCGCTGGCCTCGACGGAAAGCCCTTCGAGGTCCGGGATGTTGACGTACACCGCATCCACTGCCTCTTTCCCCACTGCACGGGCGGCAAGCAGTACAGCGGACCGGGCATGCACCGCGACAGCCCGGTAGCCGCCGTCGTCGTTCCTGCTGGATGTCCCGCCCAGGGAGGCGAGCAGGTCCTCCGCCCCCCACATCAGCGCCACGACATTGGGAGCGGCGGCGATGGCCGGGGCATTGAGCACCCCGGCAGCAGTCTCACAGAGGGCGATCACGTGATAGTCCCCAAGGGCCTTCAGCTGATCGGCGCTCTCCGCCTTGGCCAGCATCAGTGTCTTATAGGGGGTGTGGTCAAGGCAGT
>DATCNU010000042.1:0-26609 GCA_036565085.1 Arthrobacter sp. | reverse complement strand
CTTCGGAAGGCTCGGGCTCTCCCCGGTCCTGACCGGGGAACTCGCGGCCGGTTTCGCGCGCGCGACGGGCTCCGCGGGGACGAGGCGGACGATTCCGTCCGCCGATGGCCTCTTCGAAAACCTGCGTTCCTTCGCGAACCTCATCCGGGCCAGGCCCAGACCGGCCGCATGCGTGGCCGAGCTGCGGGCCGGATATGTCCTCGAGCTTCGGATGCTGGGCACCCGGGAAGGGAACGCCGTCGTGCTTGCCCTCAGGACGGTGCTTCGAGGCGTCGACGGGGTCCCGAACGAGTTCCGCGACGCCCTCTACACCCCGGTCCATGCGGCACAACCCCGCGCCGCCGTCCAGGCCTACACCGAGGCTGAGTTCCGCCAGATCCGGCGGGCGGCCAGGCGCATCGTCCGAGCGGCGGTGACGCGCGTCCGTGCCGCCCGGGCCGAGGCCGACCGATGCCTGTCCGGGGACCCCCGGCCGGGCGAGGCCTGTTTCCGGGAAGGAACGAGGGCGGCGAAGCTGGCGTATGTCGCAGTTCACGGGGGCGTCCCACGACAACCGGGCGGCAAGGTGCGGTACTCGTCTTGCGCGGACCTGGTTTCCGAGCTGCACCCTCTGAGGCACGAAGCCGAGGCCATGGCAATCCTGATGATGTGCATGACGGGCCTGAACGCATCGACGGTACTGGGAATGACTGCCGAGCATTCCGTGTCGACAGCCCCCGGAGAGCTTCCTGCCCTGGTCACCCGTGGCAGCAAACCGCGACGCGGACCGCTGCGGTCCGAGATGGACCTGACACTCTCCGCCGGGCGGAAACCGCTGGTGGACCGGGACGACTACGGCTCGGCCCACGGCGTTTACGAGATCGCCCTCGAGCTCGGCCGTGACGCCAGAGAATACCTCGAGCATCCCGATCTGATCGTCTACCACTCCTTCAGTTATCGGTTGGGAACCCCCGGGAGTCTGGGCTACCGCACGCCGGCTGTGGGCCTGTTCGGACCGCTGGAGGGTTTTCAAGACGGGAATGGTTTGTCCCAGCGCGTGGATTCCCGTCGGCTCCGGCGGACCTTCCTCGAGCTTCACCAGCGCCCGGTGGCCCAGGCCAGCGCCACGCTCGCCTCTGTTTACCTCGTTCGGGACCGGACGTCGCTCAGTAGCTATCAGGACGTCGTGGCAGGAGCGCTCAAAGGAGAGGTCGAGAGGATCCGCGTTGAGAACCTGGGCCGCACCCTCAGCGATGAAGACTGCCACGCGGCTCTTGACAACCCGGCCCAGGTGGCGGAGAGGTTCGGAGTCACCGAGGAGATCCTTGGGAAAGTGCTCGCCGGGAGACTGGACACGGTCGGATCCGCTTGCGTGGACAACGAGCACAGCCCTTACAGCGAGCAGGGGCGGCCGTGCACGGCATCGTTCCTGCTTTGCCTCACATGCCCTTGCTCGCGTTCCGAGCCCAGGCACGTGCCGGTCCAGGCCCTGATGCTCACTGAGCTCAGAGCCCGACGCACCGAGATAACGCCGTCCGAGTGGGATCGGCGTTTCGCCTCGGCGGCCGCGCGGCTCGAAGACGTCCTTCAGCTCCAGCGCGCAGATGTCCAGGCGGAGGCCGGGCGAGCCTCCGCCGAAGACGCCCGCCTTGTCCGAGCCCTCCTTGAAAATGAGTTAGAGATCCCATGAGCATTCACGCCATCGACACTGGCCAGCCGGCACCGGTGTCCGGTACTCCGGTCCTGCTCGGCCGACCGGTCCGGCCGGAGATCGCCCCGGAGACGCTGTCACGGTTCGGCGATGACCGTTGGGACCTCACTCACGGGATCTTCGAGGACCACAGCGACTCCACGAGCATCAACTTCAAACGGCTTCCGCAACCATGGCGGGACGCGGTCAAAGGGTACCTGTGGCAGCTGATCAACGAAGACAATCCGCGCGCCCTGCCATCCGCCCGCGCTGGAGTGCGGTGCTCCCTGCGATCGGTGTCGTTCGTGAAGGGACCTATCGAGCGGCTGATCATCTGGGCTGCGGGACGGGGTCTGGAATCTTTCGCGGAGCTGGACGCGGCGCGCCTCGATGAGTACCTGGCATACTTGGGCGATTCGGGGGTCTCCTACGGGTCCAGGCAGCATTCTGTCGCGGAAGTGCGGCGACTGTGGGCCTATCGGGACGTGGTCCCGCCGCGGCTTGCGATGCCGGACGCCCCGCCTTGGGACGATGCGCCCGCCAGGGAGCTGCTGGGCGCACGCTCCGACGTCCAGCCGCACAACCGCATACCCCGGATCGGCGATGCAACGCTCGTCCCCCTGCTGGCATGGGCGATCCGGTTCGTCGAAGAGATCTCAGCGGACATCCGACCCAACTTCGGCGAGTTCCGCAGGACCATCGTGGGCGGACGCGAATACCGGCAGGCAGGTCTTCGGCTGTATGAGGCGGACCGCCAGCAGAAGCTAACGCAGGTCCTGGCGCAGCTGCGCGCGGCAGGCCTGGGGCTTCCCGGGCGCGTGCTGACCGACGGGTCACGCGAGATCAGATGGGCCCACCTCGCACGGCTGACCGGCACGCTAGGGGCGACGCACGCCAAGTATGACCGGTCAGTGATCGAAGCCTCGGGCCTTCAAATCGACGACAACGCCTACCTGCCCCCCGGCTGCGCCGTGACCGTCGACGGAATCCCCTGGCACCCCGGGTCCATGAAGTACGACGACGCGCTCGGCTACGCCCGACTGCTCCATACCGCCTGCTACATCGTGATCGCCTACCTCTCGGGCATGCGGCCAGGAGAGGTCCTGACCCTCACGGCCGGATGCCTGCACCACGATCCCGAGCGGGACCTGTGGACACTCACCGGCACGCGATGGAAGGGAGCAACCGGATCCCACGGCGGCAAGGCAGAAGAAGGCGCAACGCGTGAGAACCCGTGGGTCGTCCACCCCCTCGTCGCCCAAGCCGTCACCGTCGCTGAGGAACTCGGTGACGGACGCCTCCTTTTCCCCAAGAGCATCCGGCCCAAGGAAAACCACCCGAGGACCCGCAGGGTGTGGGTGCGGCCGGGCCAGGCCCGGACAGCCACGCAAGTCGCGGAGGACATCGCCTCGTTCGAGGAGTGGGTCAACAGCTTCTGCCGCGAGAACCACCGTCCGGACGCCATCCCGAACGACCCCGACGGGCGCATCACCCCCAGCCGCTTCCGCCGAACCCTCGCCTGGCACATCGTGCGCCGGC
This sequence comes from Arthrobacter sp., assembly GCA_036565085.1. GTDB lineage: Bacteria > Actinomycetota > Actinomycetes > Actinomycetales > Micrococcaceae > Arthrobacter. Next base: position 23,401 of record DATCNU010000042.1, on the reverse strand, counting down.
CTCGGGGCCTGATAGCGGCCGCGATCCAATACGGGCACATCAACGTCCACGTCACCCAGGGCTACGCCGGAAACTACGCCTCGGGCTTCCCGGACGACCTCGCCTTCGAACAATGGCTCGAACGGATCGATCAGGCCACAGACCTCGAAGCGTACCTCAACACCGGAGGACACCTCAGCGGACCGGCCGCCGGCGAACTCGAACGACGCGTCCGGCGAACCGGCGAGAAATTCGCCGGCAAGGTCCTCCTCACCGGCCGCCAAGCCCGAAAGCTGCTCGAAGACCCCGTGCTCCAGGTCTACCCCGGACGCGCCCTGCACTGCGTCTTCGACCGTGCCAAAGCACGCTGCATCACGGCCACGGATGGCGGCGGCCCGGTCCTGACCGGGTGCCAACCCGACTGCGCCAACATCGCCCGCACCGGCTCTGACATCGACGAACTCCGCGCCAGGCTCGCCCGCCTTCCGGACGACTCGCTGGCCCCTCAGATCCGTCACCAGCGGACGACCGCAATCAGAGAGTCCATCCAAAGCATCATCGAAACCCATCAGGAGGGCACACCATGACGACGCCGGAAAAGGAACAGATCCGCCACGCCCTCGAACGCGCCATGGACGACCTACTGGAAGGCCGCGTGCCCGGCCCCCTCACAGGCCTCCGCCTCGTCGAACTCGCCGGCGTCAAGCGCCACCGGCTCACCCACGACAACCGCGACCTGAACCTCGAATTCCAGGAACGGGCAACTGAGCTAAACCGGACAAAACCCGAGGTCGAGAGCCTGCGGAAGCTCCTGTCCGACGAAAGGGAGCGGAATACCAGGCTCACCGCTGCCAACCGTGACCTGGACAAACGGCTCAAAGCCTATGCGACCGCCCTCCTGGACGTGCTCGAGGAAAGAGACTCGCTCCGAGACAGCCTCTCCCGTCGAGAGAGGGTCATTCCCATCCCCATGCCCAGTTAGCGCTGGCAAACACGCCGCCCCGCCGCAGATGGCGGTGTTTCGTTCGGATCGACCATGCTGTTAGGAATCTGGTTGGCATCGCGCAGCTGCCCCACGGTCCAGGCCTGAACGGCGGTTCGAACTCCATCGTCACTCAGTCGTTCCAGCGCGCGCTCGGACAGTGTTGCGCGGGACCGGTGCTAGGCAGCGAGAAATGACCGCAGTACCGCAACCCATGCATCGAAGGCATCGAGGTGCGCGTCGTGCGATGCTGCGGTGAGGTCCACGCGCCGGACGTCACGTCCGCGCTCCACGAACACTGACTTCTCATCGGCGGAGAACATTCCTTTTTCTCCGTACACGACAAGTGTCGGGGCACTCACGCTCGGGCTGTCAGCTGGGCAACAGACGACATCACTGGTAAATGCTTTTCAGGCAAGGGCGCGTGTGCAGAGACGGTTGTCTTCGCGGCGCTGACTGCTGCCGGATTTGGAGGTCTCGGCACGGTAGCAAGACTCGGCAAGGCAGCAGAATGGATATGTCAACCATGATTGGCCCCGGTAGGACGGCTATATGTGGCCCCACTTGTGTCCTCTGAGCCGCGTGGCTCCAGCTGCACCTATGTGTCTTAGGTGCATGGCTCAAGGGTCGAAGGGATATCCATTGACATCTCTTACCAGCGCTTGCAGAATCAGTGCACGTCTTCGTGCCCTCCCGAAAGTTGCCAGATCAATGCTCTTGGGAGGGCCTTCGATGTGACCGATATTCCGTTTGGGGGCTGGATTTTCGAAGCACATCACACCTTCTTGCGGTGGTCGGTCTTCTGACCATGGTCGTGATCGCATTGGGGAAGGGTTGTTGTGAAGAATAAGGTCTCTCAACGAGCAAGATTGATTTCATTATCGATATCAGTCGCTTTTGTTTTCAGTACATTTTTGATGCCTGCCTGGGCTGCTCCTCTTGATTCCGCTACCGATTTCGCGACTCTTGCCGCGCGTGCGGCGGCCGAAACTGAAGGGGTGAATGCGTTTCCGGGATCTGTTCTCGCGGCGCCCACATGCTCTGCCAGCGTATCGGGGTATCAGCTGTGCATTGGACAGGCTCCGCCGAGCCTCGCTCAGCCGGCGACTCCACCATTGACTTCGTCGAGCTCGGACTCGGTTCTACCACTTCCAAGCTGGTGCACCCAGGCCCCCGTTGGGACACGCCTTTCTTCGCGCGTCCAGTCTTGCGAGATCGATGCAGTGTACGTGTCGAAGATCCAATATGACAGTAACGGCAACGCCCAGGAAGTCGGTCGGGCCTACCTGAACTACTACAACTGGCAGTACACGGCTTTTGATATTCCGGCAGTCGCACACCAATTTGGTTTCAGCGTTTACCAGATTCAAGGTGATGTCAGCGGGATGACCCTATCGGGCACCGGAGCCTGCAGTGGCAGCTGTGTCACCCAAACCCCTGCATCGATAGCTGATGGGCCAATCGTCTTGGGCCAATGGCAGGAAGCGTCGGGCGGGTATGGCCCGACCGACACCACCACGGGGTCCGTCTACTACTTATCGACAAACTCGACGCTGAGCGCAACTCTCAACGGCGTAACCTCATCGACCAGCGGGCTCGATTTCTCGGTCCGTTGCGACAACGCTTCCGGCGGAAGCAGTCCGAAGCCAGGGTGCGCCATATGGTTCGTTCCCGGGGTCGTGCAGTACTCGCGGACAAAGCTTCCGACCTTCACAACGCATGTCAGTCAGGCACTGACATCCGGCCTCCACGGCGGCAACATTTATGACCCGGTCCACCGGACGACCGATGCAACCAGAATTGCGGCTAACAGGTCCGCCGCGTGCGGCAATCCTCCTTCCGTGCCCAGTTTTTCCTGCGATGAATACCCCTTCGCTTCCACCTACGAAGGAGCAGCGTCCGGGGGTACGGCTCGATCGTTCCCGAACTGCCTGTTCCTTGACCCGCCGGCCACCGGATCCAGCGGCTACAGCAGATGCATGATTTCGGCAACTGAGAACCTCTCGGCCGGTGGCACTTTGGTCAACGTGTACACCGGCCAGCGCATCCTGGACGGCGACCCCCTGTTCGTGTCGATCACGAACTAGACGGTAACGAATCGATGCGCACTGTTCCCGTCACCGTCACCTATCACCTTTTCTATCTGATTGACTACCAAGACGAGACCGTCCCTGCCCCGAACGACCTCAAGGAAAGCAACGGGCTCATCTGCCCACTCCGCACAGGGGCAGTGGTCATCACCGGAACAGACACCGGCAAGGTCACCGTAAGCGTCGATGTCCATGAAGCTGAACCGGAACTGTCGATGGACGGCTGGGATGAAGGTGCTGACGTATCCGTCCACGCCCCACAAGGGAAGTTGAATGTCGACGCGGTCGGCTACGAGTTCCCGGGCCTGCCGGAGCTTAGCGCGCACGGACCAGGCTGGTATCGCATACGGTGCTTAGCCCGGAATCGACTTGCGGAACTCAACAGCATCGGGTCCGGCCCGCGAAGCGAAGAGTACCTGCTCGTATGCTGGCCAGCTCCGCCGGCACCAGAACGGGTGCATGGAATTCAATGGCACCTAAGCGGCGGACTGCCTGGGGGAAGCTGATTCCCGCTGTTACGCGAGAACAGGTGAGAGTGCCGGTGAGGTACACAACGAAGGGACCACAGGACATAACGGCGGCCTACGACGGAATTTATTAGTGGAACTACGGCAATTAACTTCGGGAGCCGTAGGCGGGTTCTTCGTGGACCAGCCTACGGCTCCCGGCTTCTGCACAAACCGCTCATAGGTTCCGCAAAAGGATGGCTACATTCCCCATCTCTGCTTAGCTGGCGGCCTGTTGCGCGATGGTGTGGGCAAGGCGGTAGGAGTCGGTGCCCGTTTCGATGATGGCGCCGTTGTAGGTGAGCCGGTCCACGATAGCGGCGCAGAGGCGCGGGTCGGTGAAGGTCTTTGTCCAGCCGGAGAAAGATTCGTTGGAGGCGATGGCGATGGAATTTTTCTCTTCGCGTTCGGTGAGGACCTGGAAGAGGAGTTCGGCGCCGCGGCGGTCCAGTTCCATATAGCCAAGCTCATCGATGCACAGCAGGTCGACGCGGCCGTAGCGGGCAATGGTCTTGGCAAGGACTTTCTCGTCGGCTGCTTCGACGAGTTCATTCACGAGCCGCGTGGCCAGGGTGTATTTGACCCGGTAGCCTTTCTCGGCTGCGGCGCTGCCGAGCCCGATAAGCAGGTGGGATTTGCCGGTGCCTGAGTCGCCGATCAGACACAGGGGCAAGCCTTTACGGATCCAGTCCCCGGTGGCAAGGGTGTGGATGGTGGCGGGGTTGATGTTCGGGTTCGCGTCGAAATCGAAGTCCCCCAACCATTTGTCCCGGGGAAAGTTGGCGGCTTTGACGCGGCGGATTGAGGAGCGCCGGTCCCGGTCGTCGCACTCGGCCAGCAGCAGTTCGGCCAGGAAACCCTGGTAGGAAAGTTGTTCCTTCCCCGCTACGGCCAGGGCTTCATCGAGGACCGCCCGGACCGTGGGCAGGCGCAGCCGGCGGCAGGCCTGGTCCACGGCAGCGACCGCAGCCTGTTCCGTCAGTCCTCGCCGCCGGCGCAATGTCGGGGTAATGGTGGCGGCCGGTGCAATAGGGCTCATGAGATGTTCTCCTTCGACGCTATTCCTGCGGGGTGTTCGGTGCGTTTGGACAGCAACTCGTCATAAGCACCGACCGACGGCAGGGGCCTAGTGTCCTGCGGGAGACCGGCGATGACCGCAGCAGGGTCCATGAGCCGGCGCTGGGTGAGGCTAACAACCCGTTGCACTTTCGCGTCGTCATGAGCACCGCGATGACGGTCCGGGACGGCCCCACCTGCCGGGACGTTTGCGGAGTGTCTGCGGGCTTCGACCGCGACGACGTCGGCACTGACAGCACCCACGCCCAGCGCCGCGGTGATTCCTGCCTGGATGTCTCCGGCCTCGATGGAGCGGTGCAGCAGCAGAACGTCGATGAGTTCCCGGGCCCCCTCGGCGTCGCCGTTGACCCTGCGCGAGGCAGCCCAGAACGCCTCATGAGCGCTGGTAAACGCCCCCGACTCCCGCGCCCGGGCCAAGACCGTGGAACCAGGCAACGCGCCTGGCTTGGTTTGGAGGACCTCCAGGTAATGGTCCAGCTGGACCGACTGCCCGTGTTTGACGGCAATCCGCTGATGCGTGGCCACCACCGCCCGGCCGTCGAACACCACAAGTTCCGACGCCCGCAGAGACACGCGGACTCTTCTGCCGATGAACCGTGCCGGAACGGAGTACTTCGCCATCCGCACCGTGATCATCGAGGACCTGTCCACCCGCGGGTTCAGCACCAAACCGGGATCGAACGCTTCAACCGGCAACGGCGCCAGGAACGGGCGCTCGGCAGCGAGGTCCTGACCTATGGTGCGGATCCTGTCATTGATCCGCCGCCGATCGTCCTGGACCTCCCACGCCCGGATCCGGTCGTTGAGCTCCTCAAGGGACTTCGCGACAGGCATCGGGGAGAGCCGATTACGGCGGAACCAGCCCACCTCACCCTCGACCCCGCCTTTCTCGTGAGCTCCGGCTATACCTGGCTGGCAATAAAAGGCATCAAAACCATAGAACGATCGGAACAAGACCCACCGGTCGTTTTCGAGGCGGTTCCGGCCCTGTCCGAACACCACGGACCTGACGGCACTGGTGAGGTTGTCATATCGGATGTGTTTGATCGGCACGCCGCCGATCTCGTTGAACGCCTCAACATGGCCTTCCAGAAAAGCTTCCTGGGCTTGCGTGGGGTAAATCCGGTGGATGGCCTTGCCCGAGTGAGAGAGCCGAAAGATGAACATGTGGCACTTCGTCTTCACCCCGCCAAGCACGATCCAGACTTCACCGAAGTCCACTTCCGCCTCCGCCCCCGGGGCGTGTTCCTGCGGAACAAACACCTCAACCCGGCGGCCGGCCTCCACATCGATCTGGGCCCGGCGGACCCGGACATAATCACGCACCGTCGAATACGACAGTTCCTCCGCACCGTGCTCCTCGATGAGCCGGGCCAGGATCCGGCGGGCCGTATGGCGTTGCTTCCGCGGCGCCGTCGTGTCCTCGACCAACATGGCATCGATCGCCGCCTTGAACGGCTCCAGCCGCCAGGCCACCCCTTGTCTCGGTTTACGTTCCGGCGGCGCAGCTGATTCCAGAGCCTGCCTTACGGTCCTCCGGTGCACCCCATGCCGGGCCGCCAGCGCACGAACCGACAAGTCCTCGACCCGAGCATCTCGTCGGATCCGCGCGAACAACTCCACTCTCGACTCCATCCAGACCAGCCTTCCGCCGTATCCATCCAGTGATGAATCCAACGTTGAAGGTGGGGCTACATATAACCGTCACAAGTGCCCGGCGAGTCACGAAGTGGGGCCAGAAATAGCCGTCCTACCGGGGCCATCCAAACCTGTCATAGTCAGCAGAAGGTGCAGCCGAAGGGATGGCCGGCGTTCGAGCCGCGGGCCGGGCAGGAGAAGCAGCGGCCAAGATTGTGCAAAACACGAAGCACATTCCGTCAGCAACCGGTACGGCGGAATACAGAATCCCTGATGAACTGGGTAACGGTATCCTTGGCGAGGTGAAGAACGTCAAGAGCCTCTCCTACACGAGCCAGCTACAGGATTTCGTGGCCTATGCCCAGGGGAACAATCTTCAGTTCAACCTCTACGTCCGGCAGTCGACCACATTCTCCGGCCCGCTGCAGGGCCTAATAGATGCAGGCACAATCACTCGCGTGCCGTCCTTGGGGCCATGATGGGTCTGCTGTCGGAGCTGGCTGATGCGGGCTACCGCGTCGCGTCGGTCTCAGATCTTCGGAATTCGGGACTGCAGTATCCCACTGCCGTGCCGGTACTGCTCAGATGGCTGGCCAAGGTCCCGATCGAGGAGAAGGAGGACATTGTCCGGGCGCTGTCCGTCCCCTGGGCGAAGTCCGAGGCGCTGGACCCGCTCATCACCCTTTTCAAGGCGGAGCCCGTGCCATCGGACCCGAAGGGGGAGTTGCTCAGGTGGGCTGTAGGGAACGCTCTGGAAGTCCTGTGGGACGACACTCGGTTCGAGGAACTGGTCGCCCTGACAACCGACGCGCGGTACGGCAAGGCCCGTGAAATGGTCGTCTTGGGAATGGGTCGGTCCAAGCGGCCCGAAGCCGTCGATGTTCTCATCAGGCATCTTGATGATCCGGTCGTCAGCGGGCACGCGGTCAAAGCCCTCGGGAAGCTGCGCGATCCCAGGGCACGCACTGGTCTTGAGTCAATGACAACTGATAAACGCACCTGGGTGCGTAAGGCCGCCGAAAAGGCCCTTTCGAGGTTACGCTGAATGACTCACCAGACCGACGGGCCAGCTGTAGCCCCCTGAAGTTCGCCAAACACGTAGCCGCCCCGGAACTTCCGCCGAGTGTATGGCAGGACGACCGACATCACCGGGCCTTCCCTGTGCTCCAAAGTGACACGAATGGCGTCCGTCCCGGCCTCGCGGACTCGCACATCCGCAACCACGGCAACCGCCCTATAGTTGTCCCGGTGACTCGCAAGATCGCGTGTGATGGAATCAATTACCGACGTCGACTCTGGTTGTTCGGTCGGCGCCTCAGCCATGATCATCTCCTGCTCCCCGGCTATGTTCACGACCACCGCATACGGGTAGAACTCTCCCCGCTCACCAAGACTCTGTTGGGCGAAGCCGAGCGCCGGCTCAAGAAGTCCGTCCAGGTCAGCTTGGGCTTGCGCGGATGCGGTGTCCCTCCATGAGGTCATGACCTACAGCCTTCTTTCTTATTGGGAGTCAAGGGCTATACGACACCGAACAAAGACAGTTAGTCAAGCAACTATTGGCCTGGAGGAAAGCGAACATGAAGTCTGCCCATCACCTCCACCGGATGAATGGATTCTCGATGATGCCCGACCGGCAGTACCGCAGCTGACGAAGTGTTCTCAAACTCTCCAGGGCACGAACCGCCTGGGCCACACCTTTGGGGCTTCGTCCTCCTGTCGCCACCACATGTGCTTCGAGAGATAAAGCAGGCTTGGGCATCGGCTCTGGACTCACAGCACGGCTCAACGGAAGTGGTCCGCCGGTGTCGCTGACCGGCTTGCCAGCGGGCAACACGGCAGGGGGATCCGCGGCCCTGGGCGGCGAGCCAATTTGCATCTGACGGGTGCCCGGCGTGGAGATGTTCGTATTCGGTGGGTGGGACATGTCCGATCTCGCCGTGCAAACGACGGTGATTGAACCAATCGATGTACTCAGCTACAGCGACTTCAAGATGGTTGACGTCCCGCCACGGGCCCTTGTTGCGTACAAGCTCTGCCTTGAACAGCGAGTTGAACGCCTCCGCGAGGGCATTGTCATAGGAATCCCCCTTGGAACCGACGGAGGCCACCGCATCGGCTTCCTCAAGCCGTTGCGTGTAGCGGATGGACCGGTCCTGCACTCCGCGGTCCGAATGGTGCACCAGGCCCCCGAGATCGGCTCCGGCGTGTTCACGCGACCAGATTCCCATTTCCAGGGCATCCAGTGCCAGCTCGGTGTAGAGGCTCGTGGCCACCTGCCAGCCGACGACCCTGCGGGAGAACACATCGATCACGAACGCCGCATACACCCAGCCGGCGAAAGTCCGGACGTACGTTATGTCAGCGACCCAGAGCCGGTTGGGTGCGGTCGCCTGGAAGCGACGTTCGACCAGGTCCGCGGGTCTGCCCGTCTCGGCGGCCGGCCTCGTAGTCCGCGGGCCCTTGGCACGGCTGATCCCGCGCAGCCCGGCCCCGCGCATCAGGCGTTCAACCGTGCACCGTGCCACCTCTACGTCCTGGCGCTGCAGCTCTCTGTGGATCTTCCTCACCCCGTAGACCCCGTAGTTCTCGGCGTGGATCTGCTCGATCTTCTGGCCCAGTTCCTGGTCCCTGATGCTCCGGGCGGAAGCGGGACGGGAGCGGTGGGCGTAGTACGTGCTTGGGGCGACCTGCAGTTCGCGGCAGATCGGCTCGACCCCGTGCTCGTCACGGTGCTCCTCGATGAAGGCGCACATCACCTCGATGGGCGGTCGAGCTCCGCCGCGAAGAAAACTGCCGACTGGCGAAGGATCGTGTTCGCCCGCCGCAGCTCGCGGACCTCACGCTCGAGCTCCGCCAACCGGGCAGCGTCGTCTGTCGTGGTCCCGGGCCGCAGCCCCTCGTCGATCTCGGCCCTGCTCACCCAGGTCCGCAGCGCTTCAGGATTGACCCCGAGCTGCTCTTCGATCCGGCGGTACGCGCCCGTCCTGGTCGACGGGTCTTTCCTTGCATCGATAGCCATCCTCGTTGCACGCTCACGCAACTCGACCGGGTACTTCCGTTGTGCTGGCATGGGAATCATCCTTCCGGGTAATCGATGTCTCCATCAAACCCGGTGCGATTCAGAGGCCGGATACGCGACTACGTACCCGTTCTCGTCGAGCACGCAGCCAAGACCCGCTTGTCCTCTCGTTGAGCACGCAGCCACGGGCCGCTCACTCGATCAATCGGCGCGGAAACGTGACAAAATGGGCCTCCACCCAACGAGAGGGACCATGAGCGACACCGTTGAGTTCAACACACCGGATGAGGCTGTGACGTTCGTGCGTGAACGCAGGAAGGCACAACATCTGACCGGCGCCCAGCTGGCTGAGAGGGCAGGCGTTTCACGCGAATTCGTCGTTGCCCTCGAACGCGGGCAGACGAACAACGAACCCGACCAGACACTGCAGGTGCTGACAGCCATCGGCTTCCGGATCCGCGCCTGACGCACGGCGACCCGGTGCACCTGGTCGTTGATCCTCAGGTCCAGACAAGGCGATCCGTGCAGGTTCGCTCCCGGGGGCTTTGCCACTGTGCGCTCCGTTCCTGGCGGCTGAACCCGTTTTGGTGTCCACGACCAGGCACGCCCGGTTTGATGGTTACGACCGCGCATTTCGCCGACACGGCCGACCTTTTCGGACTTCGTCTTGTGCCCGGGCCACCGATCATCCACACTGGCTACAGATCCGCAGGAAAACGCTTCCGCCGATCCAGCCCGCCGGACACTACGGCCAGCCACCGCCCCATCAGAGCCCATGTGCGATTGATTCAGGCCAAACTATCCGGGACTGGGGCCGAGCCCTTTTTGCGGGCGTATGCGCGGTTGGCCCGCTGCCTGGCGCCGCAGCGGGCGGAGCACCACTGCCGCCTTCCGTGTGTCCTGACCATGAAGCGATCGCAGGGTTCGGACGCGCAACGTGCCACCCGGGCCGCATCAGGACCGGTCAACAGTGCGGCTGCGTCCTCCGCGATCTGCGCCATTGCATGATCGACGATCTGGGTGAGTGGGTGGCTGGCGACGCGGTTCAGGCCCTCCCCGGGGCTGTATCGCAGCAAGGCGGCGCTCGGCACTGCCGAAAGGGCGCGGTTGATGCCTTCCAGCGAGTCGGGATCGGGAGCGGCGCCCTCGGCATGCGCCAGCAGCACGGCGCGGAGCTTCCTTCTCAGATCCGTGAGCTGAAGCTGGCAGTACTCGAGCAGGCCGGTACCCTGCGGCGCCAAGCCATGGCCGACGAGCCACGCCGTGGCGTTCACGGGGCTGTCCAGTTCATCGAACTGCTGACCGCCCGGGAGGGTAACAAGACTGTTGGCCAGTGCCAGGGACAGATGATCGGCGGTTCCCGGAGCGTCAGGAAGTGGAGCTGTGGTCATCTAATCACGGTATCAGTTGCAATTTAGCGTGATAAGTCTTTACCGTGTACCTATCACGCTAAAAACTTCTACATACCGTGATAGGTGAGGTAGTCCCATGATTCGTCCACGTCCTTCCGGCACAGCCCCGTTCGCATTGTCGGTGCTCGACAATGCTTTGACCGGCGCCGGTTTCTCAGCCCAGGAAGTGTTCAATGACGTCGTTGGGCTCGCGCGGCTTGCCGATGAGCGCGGGTACCAGAGGTTCTGGATGTCAGAACACCACGCCATGCCCGGAGCCTCCATCCCGTCCCCGCAGCTCATGGTTGCGCGGCTCATCGGCGAGACCCGGCACATCCGGCTCGGTGCGGGCGGAATCATGCTGCCCAACCACGCTCCACTGATGATCGCCGAACAGTTCGGCATGTTGGACGCGCTGGCTCCGGGACGGATCGACCTGGGCCTGGGGCGGGCTCCTGGAACCGACGGGGCAACGGCGGCGGCGTTGCGTCGCCATCATGGGGCGAATGATGACTTCCTGGAGCAGATCGATGAATTGCTCGGCTTTCTTGGGAACGATTTTCCGGCGGGCCACCCTTACCGAGGGGTGCCGGCCGTGCCCGGTCCATGGCAGGACGAGCAGAACCGGGTTCCTCGGGCCACATCGCGCGCTGACATCTGGATTCTGGGATCCTCCATCTATTCGGCGCACCTGGCCGCCCGCCTCGGCCGGCCATACGCCTTTGCGTTGCAGTTCGGCAGCGCAGACGTTCTGAATGCCATGCGCATCTACCGCGAGAACTTCCGCCCTTCACCGTTCCTGGACAAGCCCTACAGCTTGGTCAGCGTGGGCGTGGTGGCAAATGATGATCCGGTTGAAGCCCGGCGTCAGTCTGCGACGGCGGCCCTGGCGATGCTGAGGATGTTCCAGCGCAAGACCTTTTCGATCTTCCCGCCCGAAGAGGTCGAGGCCTTTCGGGCTACCTTCCAGGAGAGGCAGGTCATTGAGGAGTACACGGACCGGGTAATTCACGGAACGGCGGCCGAGGTGGCGCAGGGGCTGGAGGAACTCCACGGCCAGACCCGTGTTGACGAGGTCATGCTGGTTGTCCAGGGTCACTCGCGGCGTGTGCAATCACGCACAGTCGAATTGCTGGCAGACCACTACGACATGACCGCCCAGACTATGACCGCCCAGAACCTGACCGCCTAGCCCAGGGCCCTTGGGGCGGTGCGGCTGTCATAGGAGTCCCGGGCTGACAGCACGTCTTCGATATGTTGTTCAGCCCAGCGGCCAAGCGCCGTCAATGGCTCACGCAGCGTTTGGCCCAGAGAGGTCAGTTCATATTCAACGCGCGGAGGCATTTCGTCATAGGCCGTCCGCTCCACGATCCCGTCGCGCTCCAGATCCCGCAGGGTATCGGCCAGGACCTTGCCGCTGATGCCGTCCACGGCGTCACGCAGTTCGCCGAACCGCAGCGGACCGCCACTGAGGGCGATGATGATCATGGCAGTCCACTTGTTGGCGATCTTCGCCAGGGAAGTCCGCGAGGGGCAGGTGGCCACCATGACGTTCCAGGTGGGTGCGTTCATGGGATCGGGTTCCTTAGTTACGTTGATGTAACAGGTTACCCAATGTAACCATGAGCTTCGTAACCCAAACCAAGGAGATCGAGATGACTGACCAGACACCCGTTGCCGTAGCCGGATCGTACTTTGACGCCCTCGGCCGGGGTGATGTCCCCTCGGCAATGGCATTGCTCAGCCCCGACATCGTCTGGCACCAGCCGGGGTCGAACCGCTTCTCCGGTGATCACAGGGGAATCGACGGCATCGGCGCGTTGCTCGGCGGGATGATGGAGGCGAGCCAAGGCACCTTCGAGCTCGCCGTCACCGGGCCTGCAATGGCGAACGGCGAATTCGTCGCCGTCCCGGTGCAGTTCTCCGGCAAGCGCGCGGATGCATCGATGGACATGTCCGGCGTCGATCTCCTCACGATCCGTGATGGAAAGATCGTGGAGGTCAGGCTCTTCTCGGCCGACGGCCAGGCGGAAGATGCTTTCTGGGGTCAGCCCTAAGCTCTGCGACGACGGGCGGCCGGCAGGGCCGGCGGTGGGGGCGGTCGGCCAGTGGGGGCGGTCGGCCGGCCGGCCGTCAGACTGCCGCCATCGCCGAATCGAAGAAGGCCCGCTCCAAGCGGACGGCTTCCTTGAAAGTGGCCGCCATGCGTGCGCGGATCACCGCGTCGGCGGGCTCGACGGCGTCGAACTCCTCCCGCAGCCACGTCACCCAGCCGTTGTACTCCGGGTTGTTGTGCAGCCGGATCCATTCGGCGTGCTTCGGTGCCGCCGGCCAGGGGCCTGGCCCGCCGGCACGCGCCGCCCACTCGCCGTACAGCCACTCGGCCACCAGGAGTACCGCAACAACGTCCGGGTAGGAGCGGGTGTCCAAGGCCCGGCGCATCAGGGCGTCGAAGTCCCGGGTGGCCGCCGTCAGCTCCGGGCTGTTGCGCTCCGCTTCGGGGACGGCCAGTTCCTCGAAGCAATCCCGGAAGTAGCTGTTTTCGTCCGAGGCGAAGGCTCCCAGGACCCCGGCGAAAACCAACCTGGACGGCAGCGACGGCGCGGACGCCACCGCCTGCCCCAGCAGGGCAACAAAGGCATCGCAGAACTGGTAATCCTGCACCAGGTAATGCCGCAGCACGGAATCCGGGAGGCTGCCGTCCAGCAGCCGGTCAACGAATCCGTGCCCGACGGCGGCGTCCCAGTCCGCGGCGCAGCTGCTTCTCAGCTCTTCGGCAAAGCCCATGGTGTTCTCTCTTGGAATGTCAGGTGGGAGCCTAACAGTTCTCCAGGCGCGCGGTCCTGGAACGGAAAGCGGAACACGTGCTCTGACCATCTCCAGACCTGAGGCCCGGTAACAAAGCGCCCGCCGAAGGTGCCAAGGCGCACGCACTCCGGTCCCGTCTCCGGCGTCCAGCACTGGTATGTGCCCGTGTATTCGACGTCTGGCCCGTTGTACACAAGGCTGAGATTGCTTGTGGTGAGGACGACGCGCCGCCCGCCGGGGGCAAGCCGGCTGAGAGCCTCGTCCGGCGACATGAGACGGTGCCCGCCGTCGTGTTCTTCCGCGATGAGTCGGGCTCCACGAAGGAGGGCCGCCAGCCCTTCAGGATCTGCGGCGCCTACGGTCGCAGAGAATCCGGCAAGCAGGTTTTCCAGGTGGTGCCGTGCCACGGCGAGGCGGGAATGGAACTCCATGTCCTGTTGGGCTGCTGCGAATATCCCGGCGACGGCTTCAGCCCGTGACGCATAGCTGACGGTGGTCATGTCAGCCGGCCGGAGCCCGGCGGGCCGTGAGCAAACGCCAAAGGGTCCACACAGTGACGGCGCCGACCAGTGCCATGGCTCCTGTGCCGAGCCCGGAATAGCCGACGGCGGCGAGGACGGGTCCTGCCAGGGCTCCGCAGCATGCTCCGGTGAGGTTCATGAGGAGGTCTGAAACACCTTGCAGGGGAGCCCGTTCGGCTGCCGGCACCGAATCGCCCACCAGGGCCGAGCCGGAAACGATGGATGCGGACCATCCCAGACCGAGGAGGATCAGGCTTGGGGTCACCATGGTCTGCGGAGCGAGCCAGGCGAGCACCAAGGAAGCCAGCAGCATTGCCTGCCCCGTCAGTAGCACGGGAATCCGGCCGAAGCGGTCTGAGAGCCATCCGAACAGCGGTGAAAGGCCGAACATCCCCGCTATATGGAGGCTGATGGTCATGCCGACGACGGCGAGGCTCGCCCCGTGATCGCGCAGGTGCACCGGGGTCATCGACATGAGTGCCACCATGGTGCCGTGGCTGAGCGCCACCACCGTGACGGCATAACGGGCGCCGGGTCTGCGGCGAAGGATCGAGAAGCCCGAATCAGGTTTGGTGATGATGCCGCTGTTTTCTCCCGGTGCGGGCTCTGCGACCGGGAGTTTGGCCCGGAGGCCCGCATAAAAGACCAGGGCGGCAAGTAACTGGGCCGCCACTGTGAACGCGAAGGCGCCCGTCAGCGTCGGCAGGTGGAGCAGTGCGCCGAAGGCTTCTCCGGGTTCGAAGAGGTTGGGGCCCGAAACCGCGCCAATGGTGGTTGACCATACGACGATGGAAAGGTCACGGCCACGGGTCTTCGGGGTTGACAGATCCGTGGCAGCGAAACGGGCCTGGAAGCTCACAGCGGTTCCCGCGCCAAGCATGATGAGCCCAATCAGCAAGGCCGGGAAGGAGGACAGCGCCGCCGAAGCGATGGCGATGGCTGCACCGAATCCGGAGGTCAGCGATCCGGCGGCGAGTGCGACGCCCCGTCCCCGTTTTACGGCGGCGCGGGCCAGGGGGATGGCAAAGGCGGCGGCGCCGAGTGTGTTCATCGTGGCGGCCATTCCGGACCAGGCCGTGGACCCGGAAACCTGGACGGCAAGAAGGGAACCGAGCGAGAGCGAGGCGCCCATTCCGAGTCCGCCGAGGATCTGTCCTGCGATAAGAACGCTGATGGTGCGCCGCTGGCCCCGGCGCGGGTCCGGGGCGTCCGTTTCAACCGCTACTTGATGTGTGGCAGGAGTTTCCATGTGTTCTGACTTTCTCCAGGAACCGGGCACGGCAACATAATGGAAGGTCAGCGGATTTACGCGGAACTTCCCCCATGCAAGGCCTTAGCCCCAGGTGGTCTTGATGCTTTCGATGAAGGTTCTGAACTGCGCCACCATCGAGAAGCTTCCGGGAGCGCAGAGCCATTGCTGCTGCATACCGTCGAGGACGGCGATAGTGTTGTTGACGATTGCCTCCACGGGTGCGTCCTGTGCGACATCCCCGTGGATCTTCCCGTCTTCCAACGCTTCGCCAAGCCACCGGCGCAGGCTGGAGTAGTGGTCCAGGAGCCATTGATGTGCGGGATGTCCCGGTTCGGTGGCTTCGGCGGAGAGCCTCACGAAAAGCCCCACCCAGTCGGGCCGGGTTGAGTTTCTCGCAACCAGGGACACCAGGGCATCGAAGGCTGCCCAGCCCAGCGGGGCCTGCTCTCCGTCGAAAAGGAAGTCGGCGTCTTCCTTGGAGCGGTGCTCGAGCACCGCCGACAGCAGGGCCGTTTTGGACGGAAAATGATGGAGCAAGCCGGATTGCGAGAGTCCGGTCTTCGCCGCGACCTCGGCGATGGACGTTCCACCGTAGCCGCCCACTGCGAAGAGCTCAATCGCGGCCTGGATTGCCTTCAGCCTTGCGGTTTCGCCGTTGCGGCGGCGACGGGGGTGCTCCCGCTCTATCCGGTATCCGGCTGGATAGGACATGGTTTACTCCTTGCTTGTTCCGGCCGCCATGGCCTCGCGCCCTGTGGGAGCCAGTTCCAGTCTGACATCGCCGAGTCCGCGTGCGACGACGATCCGGCCTCCGGTGATGTCGTCCCAGCGACGCGCGGTACTGTTCCACAGCCGTTGCGCGCGGGGGTCGCAGCTGACGTCGATGCTTGCCTGCCCGCCGGGTTTCAAGTGAAGCTGCGCCCAGCCGATGAGCCGTGGTGGAACGGAGGGGTCATCGGGGAAGCGGTAGAGCTGCACTGTTTCTGTTCCTGCGCGGTCTCCGGCGTTGCGGAGCGTCACGCGTACGGACTTCACGGCTTCCCGCTCCATGGTGGTGATCTCGGCGGCCTTGTAGTCCCATTCGGTGTAGCCGAGGCCATGTCCGAACCAGAACAGGGGCTGCTCGGCGGAGGTGCTCCATCCGCGGTATCCCACTCCTGTTCCCTCTGAGTAGGGGAGCTTGCCGCCGCGCGGTGTCACTGACCACGCCGGGCCTTGGCCGTCCCGGGCAGGGAAGGTGGTGACCAAGCGTCCTGCGGGCTCGACATCGCCGGTCAGCGCCGCGGCGATGGCGTCGCCCGCTTCCTGTCCCGGCAGGCCGGCAAACAGCACGGCGTCCACGTCCGCGATCCAAGGCATGAGAACTGGTGTGCCGGCGTTCAGGACCACGACGGTCCGCCTCGCCACGGCTGCCACCGCCGCGACGAGGGCGTCCTGGTCCCCGGGCAGGGCGAGAGTGTTCTTGTCCTGGCCTTCCGTTTCCTGTTCCTGCGTGTAGCCGACGACGACGACGGCAACGTCGGCGTCAGCGGCGGCCGCGACGGCGTCCCGGATGGCGGCGGCGCTGTTTTTCAGTGCGGGTTCCGCGACCAGGCCGATGAGGCGGTTCTCGTCCTCCGCATCAGTGGTCGCGGTGATCCGCGCGCCCGGTTCGAGGTCCAGTGGTGCGGCGTGGCTCTTGGGGCGGAAGAACCCGCCTCCGGGTCCGTTGTGGAAGGGGGTCCGTACCGATTCGCGGTAGCCGGGGGCAGTTATGTCCCAATTGCCGGCCCCGCGGGTGCCGATCATCATCCTGGCTGGCTTGTCGAGTGCCAGCTCGGCTGAGAGCTCGATGGATGCCGCTCCGGAAGCCCAGCTCTCCCCGCTGACTTCAAGCTCCGGGACTTCGAGATGGCGGGTGCCGAGCAGATTCCCTTGTTTGTCGAAGATCCGTGCGCGCGCACCGCGGGTCCCGGTCTCCGGGTCCCGGAGGAGTTCCGGATTCGCTGCAAGCCATTGCGTGCGGGTCTGGACCCCATCGACGACGGTTACGCGGTCCTCGCCGAGTGCCCGCGCTATTCCCGTGGCGGCGCTGACCACGTGGGGCGGGCGCACGATGGCGGAGCCGCCGCCTTGCGCCACGGTATCGATGGCGTGACGGCCGATCACCACCACGCGTTCCGTGGAGTCCTTGCGGAGGGGAAGCGTGTTGTCGCGGTTGACCAGGACGGCCATGCTGCGGGCAGCGAGCCGGCGCAGCTGTTCGCGGCGTTCCGGGCCGTCAGGGCGCGGCAGATCCTTTGCCCAGTTGCGGCCGCCGTCGAAGGCCCCCACCCGGGAGGCGAGCCTGAGGAGTCTGCGGAGGTGGTCATCGATGGTGTCCTCCGAGACGTCACCGTTTTGGACGGCGGCAACCAGGGACCGGCTCCACGGAGTGTCCGGTCCGGGCATGACGAGGTCGAGTCCGCCGTTGGCGCTTTCCACCGCTGTCTTGGTGGCGAGCCAATCGGAGATCACCAGCCCGTCAAAGCCCCATTCGTCCTTGAGGACCTTGTTCAGGAGCTCGTCGTGCTCGGTGGCCGTGGTTCCGTTGATCTTGTTGTAGGAGGCCATGATCGTCCAGGGCCGGGCGTCTTCGACCATGATCTGGAAGGGAAGCAGATACAACTCCCGGAGGGCATCTTCCGGAACCACAGAGTCCACGGTGGTGCGCTCGGTTTCGGCTTCGTTGGCCAGGAAGTGTTTCGGCGTGGCCGCGATCCCCCGTTCCTGCAGGGACTGTACATAGGCCGCCCCGAGGTGGCCGGTGAGGACAGGGTCTTCGCTGAAGCATTCAAACAGGCGTCCGCCCAGAGGGGTCCGGTGAAGGTTTACCGTGGGCCCCAGGACCACATGGGTTTCTTGGTCCTCTGCTTCGTCTGCAAGGATTTGCCCGACCTCGCGCATCACGTCCAGGTCCCAGCTTTGGGCGATGAGCGTTGCGTTGGGCAGCAGGCAAGCGACCCGCCCTCCGACCACCAGCGGCCCGCGTACCCCTGAGGGCCCATCGGACATGACGATTTCCCGGAGGCCGATCGAGGGCTCGTCCGACAAGCTGAACATCCTTGCGCCGGAGAGCAGCTTTACCTTCGAAGGAAGGTCCAAAGTAGCAATTGCCTGTTCGATGGCGCTGCCAAGGTCCTGGCCCTTTGCTGCGGTCTCCTCGCTGTCTGTGCAGGTGGAGGCGTGATTTTTACTCATCGGACCTTCTTCACGGGAAGGATCATGAGCGCGCCCAGCAGGGCAATGCCTGCCGCTACGGCCAGCAGGAGGTCGTAGCGGCCTCCACCCATTGTGAGCAGTGCAGCTGATACTGCCGGTGCAAGTGTCTGGGGACCGGCCATGGCGATGTTGAAGACGCCGAGGTCCTTCGCTGTGTCATCCGGGTTGGGGAGGACATCGATGACGAGGGCGAGGTCAACGGCGATGTAGATGCCGAAGCCGATGCCGATGACCAGTTCCGCCCAATAAAACCCGCTTGTGGAGCCTGCCAGGCTCAGCATCCACGTGCCAATGCCGAAGATTACGGCTGAGATCCAGATGAAGACCTTTCGACGCCCGAGCCTGTCCGAGATCCATCCGGCGATTTGGCCTGCCGTAACGAGGGCCAGGGTGTAAATGAGGACACCGGTCGCCAAAGCACCTGCCGCGTCCTGCTTGGAAAGGCCCAGGTCCTGCTGCAGGTACAGGAGGCGGAACGTGACGAACATGAACAGTGCCAGGACGACGAGGAAGCGTGAAATCCAGGCGAAGGCGAAGTCCGGGTGCTTGACCGGGTTGACCCAGAAGGTCTTCAAGGCGGTGCGGAAGCCGCCTTCGGATGCAGGTCGGCGTTCCATGGGCTGGTCCGGCAGCACGAATGCAAAGACGAGGACCAGGATCAGCCCGAGGACTCCGGGAACCAGGAAGAGAAGGAGCATGTTCTGCCCGAGAAGACTTGCCGAGTACGCCGCCCCCAGGCCGGCGGCCTGGGAGGCGATGCCGATCATGCCGCTGACTTTGCCGCGCTGCCACTGAGGTATTTGGTCTGCCAGGGAGGCCGTATGTGCAGCGACCGCAGCGTTGCCAAGGGCCTGTGCGAAGAACCAGCCGATGCCTAGAACCACGACATTCGGTGCCATGGCAATCACGGTCAGGCTTACCAGGAGTCCCAGGGCTCCAGCGACCAGCCATGGGCGACGGCGGCCGAAACGGCCAATGGTTCGGTCGCTCAGCCGGCCAAAGACGGGATCGAAGAGGAGGGCGGCGAAGGCGCCCATGGAGATGACGAAACCGAGTGTAGGGGCAACTTCAGATGCAGACACCAAAGACTGCACCTTGAGCGTCATCCCGGCCACGATCGGCACGGAAAGGGCAGTGAGAAGTCCAAGCCGGGCCAGCACCATCGTGACGATCACGTTTAGTTTGGCTTTTTCTTTGGGAGCAGTGGCGGTGGGCGACGGCAACGTCGCTCCTGCAGCGGGATCAGACACAACCATGGGTCTCATCGCTTTCTGTGGATTGGAGTGGGGAACATCAGGCATCAATGCCGGGTGTGATGAATACCACGGTAGCATTAACAGACCGAGTACTCGGTCTGTTAATCAAATCGTTACCTGACTGGCTTTGGTTACTGCCCACACCAAGCGCCCGCAGCCCGGAGCCTCCTGAATGGCATGTCAGAAGGCTTCGGGCTGGACGGTCCGTGAAGCCGCGCGGCTTTGCTCAGCCGGCAAAAACTCAGTCGGCAAAAACTCAGCCAGCTAAAACTCCAGCCTGTGGCACCGTTGCGGTCTCTCCCGGCTTCAGGACCAGCAGCCTGTCGCCGCTGCCGTCTGCCTCGAAAAGTTCGCGCATCTGTGCTGTGGTCTGCCGGAAATGCGCCCACGAGTCGGCGTGGACGGGAATGATTACTGCCCCGGCAAGGATTTTCGAAGCTTCGAGGGCTGCATCATTTCCCAGGGTGAGGTCGGCGCCGTCGGCCAGTTCCTTGAACCCTGCGCCGCCGGCAAACAGGACGGCAACGTCAATGGGTCCGCAGTTCTCCTCGATTTCCGCCACCACGTCAACGGATGCGTTGTCTCCGCTCACGTAGATCCTGGGGCAGTCCTCGCCGGACAGGACAAAGCCGGCTACGGGTCCGCCCTGCTGCGATACCGCTTCGGGGCCGTGCTGTGCCGGAACCGCGGTGACGGTAAGGACCTTGCCGTCCGGCCGGGCCACCGTGGCGGACTCATAGTCCGCCAGTCCCGTGACATGATCGCCGAACTTGGCTGCCGCATCCGGGGTGGTAAAAGCCCTTGCCGAGGACGCCAGGAACTTCCGTCCCGCGTGGTCAAGGTTGTCATCGTGCTCATGCGACGCCAAAACCAGGTGGACCGGGGCGATGTCCCCGGGCGAAAATGCGGGCCCGGCCGTCTTGACGAGGGTGATCGGCGCACCTTCCTGGCGGTATTCACCCGGTGGGTCAAAGGTGGGATCGGTGACGATCCGGAATCCGTCAAGGTCAAGGACTGCTGTGGGTCCTCCAACGAGCGTGACGGTGAGGGTCACTGCGCCGTTCCTGCCGCTGCCGATTCCACCAGGTTGCTCTTCTCCAGCGGCTGGCCGGCCTGGATGGCACCGCGCCAATCCGCTGTATCTGCCACGGCCGCGAAGTTCGAGTTGAGCAGGGCCATCAGCGTGGTGTGCACGGTCTTCGCATCCACGGTGCCCGCGCTGTTGGAGATGTTGATGGCGCCGGTGGCGTCGGAGAGGACCTCGGTGGTGAAGCCGTGGATTTCCGCGTCGCTGGCGGACGCGATGACGCAGTTGTTGGTCATGTAGCCGGTCAGCGTGATGGTGTCCACGCCCTTCTCCCGGAGCCATTCCGCCAGCCCGGTGCCCGGGAAGACGGAGCTGTACTGCTTGACAACCGTCTTCCAATTTTCGGAGCGGCGCGCCTCAAGGGAAGGGTGGAGCTGCCATTCCTCTTTGCCCGGATTGAAGACCGGGGCGTCCTCGCCGGCTGAGTGTTGGACCATGACTACCGGGATGCCGGCCTGTTCCGCGGCTTCGACGGCGGCCATGATGCGCTGGATCGCGTCCTCGCGCGGCGGGTACTGGATGGGCAGGAGTCCGGTGAAGTATTCCTGCTGGGCATCGATGACGATCAGGGCACGACGGGGAGCCGTCATGTCCACCTCCTGGGTTCTTGGGCGGGCGCGGCCTTCGCGCCCAAGTCCAGCCTTCCGTGCTCGCACTTGTGCCACAATTGGCACAAGTGCACAACTCCGATGAAATCGGGCCAAGAAGACCGAGAGGCCAAGCGGGAGGAGTTTCCTTGTGAAAGCGGTGAAGATCGCTGTCTATGCCTTCGACGGCATAACCATGTTCCATCTCTCCGTTCCCCAGATGGTGTTCGGCGAGGTGGCCCGGCAGGGCCTGGCCGACTGGGAGACGGTCCTGTTTACGGACCACGGCGGATCGGTCCGCACGGTGGAGGGCTATGGGATCGATGGCCTGGTCGGAAACGAGGTGGTGCCCGCGGCGGACATTGTGGTGATCCCTTCCTGGTTCGACGACGGACGGCCCCTGCCTGAACCCTTTGCCGGCGCGATCCGGCAGGCACACAGGAAAGGCGCGATGATCGTCGGCCTGTGCCTGGGGGCGTTTCCGGTGGCCGACAGCGGCCTGCTCGCCAGCCGTCCTGCGGTGACGCACTGGCATGCGCTGGACGCGTTCAGCGAACGCCACCCCGGCATCCCCGTGGACCGGACCGTGCTCTACATCGACCACGGAGACGTCCTGACCTCCGCGGGAACTGCTGCCGCGATGGACGCTTGCCTGCACATTGTGCGTTCGCGGCTGGGGGCAGAGGCAGCCAATCGGGTAGCCCGCAGCCTGGTGGTCGCACCGCACCGCAGCGGCGGGCAGGCCCAGTACATAGAACGGCCCGTGCGCCATGTGAAGGATTCGAACCCCATTGCGGAGGCGCTGGACTGGGCGGTGGAACACCTTGGCGAAAGGCTCGGCGTCGACGAACTCGCCCAGGCTGCCCACATGAGCCGGCGCAGTTTCATCCGGGCCTTCCGGGCGGCCACCGGCACCACACCTGCCACCTGGCTCCGCACGCGCCGGCTGGACCAAGTGCGACGGCTCCTGGAAATCACGGACCTTCCCATCGAGCAGATCGCTGCGAAGTGCGGTTTCACCAGCCCGGTCACCATGCGGCAGAACTTCATGTCCGCCTATGCCACCACACCGTCCGAGTACAGGCGCCTTTTCAGCGGGCAGACCGCCACGGCCTAGCTAGCGGCGGACCCCACCCTTAGATGGTTCAGCTCAGGAAGATTGAAGATGCCACGCTGAGGAGATTTAGGGTGGCATGGGCCCTGCGTCTGCTGTGTTCTGGTTATTCCAGGTGCAGCCACCGGTGACGTTGCCCAGCTCCAGAGGTTCGCTCACAACTGATGCGGGATCGGCCGAACACAGACCCTAAGGCAACTTGGGACGTCCAAGGAATCCGCCTGTTGCCCTGGCGTGCAGTCCAACGCAACATCGAGATCCGGCCGAGGGAGTGTCTGGGAATAACGGTTGGATCCGGAGGGTGTCCCGCGCGAGGTTCGGGTTGTAGGCTGAGCCGTTGTCGTTCCGCCGATTTGTCAGCGACAGCCAGGCTGGCTTTGATCAGTTGCGTTGTTCGCGTATTTCGCCGGGAGGGACCTCGCGGCTAAGGGCAACGGTGTAGTTGTTGTAGCCATGCTGGGTTACCAGGATGCCTTGGCGGCTGTGCATGGCGTGTTGGAGTGCGATTTCGACGGCGGCGTTCAGGTCGCGGTCGATGGCTTTTGGATCCTCGGCGGTTAACTCCAGTGAGAAGTTCGGGCGTTGCTGGTTCATTGGGCTTCCTCGCTCCGCATTAACGGGTTTCGGTTGGCGGGGTTTTAGCCGGGGCACCCTGTCCGGGATCCCCCCGGTTCGGCCGTTTTCGGGGCGGTGCGAGCGGGATTTACCGCGCCGTTCGACCTGCGACGAGGGCGTGCAGGATGCGCCCGGCGTTCTGCAGTACCTTGGACGCCAGGGCCGGGTCTTTGGATGTATCTTCGTGCGTGAGATCGCGCAGGGCTATTACCTTTGACAGGCCCAGGTGGCGGGCTGCC
>DATCNU010000041.1:0-35677 GCA_036565085.1 Arthrobacter sp. | reverse complement strand
CCCGGGGGCAGCCGCCTGCGCGGCTTCCGGCCCCCCGGAGGCCGGGAGTGCGGCCTCCGCCTGTCCTGTTTCCGGTTCGAACGACGCCGGCGCCACAGAAGGCGGGCGGGTGGGGGCCGGGGCGTGGCTTGGGGTTTTGGCTGCATCGGCTACGGCGGCTGCCTCCGCCCAGGAGCTGCGGCGGGTGACGGGCTGGCCGGCTTCGGACGGGCTGGCAGGGTCAGGTGTTATGGCTGGCATGGTTCCTGTCCGGGCATCCGTCAGTTCCCCGTCGGCGCGACGAAGGTCACGGCGACGGCGCAGCTGCGGCTGCCCTTCATCGGCATCCTGTGCAATGGCACGCGGGTTCTCATCCGCCGGATCAGGCATGTCTGTCCCCCCAGGACTTTGGGCAAAAGGTTCTGCTGCACTTTACGGTTTGGTTCAAACAGCAAGTCTAGGTGCTCGGGCAGAATCCGGAGTCAGGCCCGCGTCAGGGCGTGGATCACGACGGCGGCGGTGATGACCAGGAGGAGCGCAAGGAATGTGTAGGCCAGCCACTTGGGACGGCCCTTGTGCGGGTTGATGTCGACGTACGGCATGGCTAGGTGTGGCCGTCCCGTTCAGCGGCGACCCGGACGGCGCGGCGCTTGAGCCGCAGCAGCTGGCACATGATGAGAAAGGGAATCAGCAGCGTACCCAGCAAAACAAAAAGCGCGAGCACAAAGTCGGCGAGAGCCACGGTAAACCTCCGTTGGTATCCAGTGATCCCCCCATACATCAGATCAGGGAACACGCTATCCATAAGTGGGCTTATTGACAAATCCGACGCCGTCCGCGGCGGGGACCGAAGCCCAGTACTCGAGCGCCAACAGGGGACAGTACGGGCACCCTTGCCCAACATACCCCCCAGGGGTATATTGGGGGTGTTGTCAGTGACGTGGTTTGTCCCGGACGATGCGTTTTGCATCTGCCTTTACAGCCGTTCAACCCCAACAACCCGGAGCCCTCTTGGCGTTTAGGAACTGACATGTCCGGAACTGAATCGCATTCCCAGCACAACCACCAGCGCAGCGGGGCTGCCACCCATGCCCCCGCCCACGGGCACGACACTGCCGGGCACGACACTGCCAGTCACGATGCCCACGGGCACGACGCTGCCGGGCATCCCGCCCACGGGCACGGCAGCGTCCCAGTCCAGGATGACCATGCAGTGCACAGCCACGGCCAGCATGCCGGGCACAGCACCGCCATGTTCAAGGACAGGTTCTGGCTGACTCTGGCCCTGTCCGTGCCCGTGGTGTACTTCAGCCCGATGTTCGGGCGGCTGCTGGGCTACACACCGCCCGAGTTTCCGGGATCGGCCTGGATCCCGCCCGTCCTGGGCACGGTGATCTTCCTCTACGGCGGCCAGCCGTTCCTCAAAGGCGGCCTGAAGGAACTCAGGTCCCGGACCCCGGGCATGATGCTCCTGATTGGCATGGCCATCAGCGTCGCGTTCGTCGCCTCCTGGGCCACCACGCTTGGCATCGGCGGCTTCGACCTGGACTTCTGGTGGGAGCTTGCCCTGCTGGTTGCCATCATGCTGCTGGGACACTGGCTCGAAATGCGGGCCCTCGGCTCCGCCCAGGGCGCCCTGGACGCCCTGGCGGCGCTGCTCCCTGATGAGGCCGAGCGCATCACGGAGGCGGGCACCGAAACCGTGAGTGTTTCCGAGCTCAGGGCAGGCGATACCGTCCTGGTGCGTTCCGGCGCCCGGATGCCGGCAGACGGCACAGTCATTGACGGCCAGGCCGAATTCGACGAATCGATGATCACCGGCGAATCCAAGACCGTGCTCCGCGCCTCCGGTGATTCCGTTGTCGCCGGAACCGTTGCCACGGACAACACGGTCAGGGTCCGGGTGACGGCGGTTGGTGACGACACCGCACTTGCAGGCATCCAGCGCCTCGTCGCCGAAGCACAGGCCTCCTCTTCCAAAGCCCAGGCCCTCGCCGACAGGGCGGCGGCGTTCCTGTTCTACTTCGCCGCCGTTTCCGGCGTCATCACCTTCATCGTCTGGACGCTGCTGGGCAGCGTCCCGGATGCGGTCACGCGCACTGTCACCGTGCTGGTGATCGCCTGCCCCCATGCCTTGGGACTGGCCATCCCGCTGGTCATCGCCATTTCCACCGAACAGGCCGCGCGGGCGGGGGTGCTGATCAAGAGCCGGATGGCCCTGGAACGGATGCGGACTGTCGACGTCGTCCTGTTCGACAAGACCGGGACGCTGACCAGGGGCGAACCGGAACTCAAGGATGCAGCCGCGGTGGACGGCGTCGACCGCAGGGAGCTGCTGGCCTTTGCCGCCGCCGTCGAGTCCGACAGCGAACATCCCGTGGCGCGCGCCATTGTCAGGGCAGCACTCCAGGAGGGCCTGGACGTTCCCCGCGCTACGGATTTCATGTCCATGACGGGCCGTGGCGTCCGGGCAATGGTCGACGGCCGAACCATGTATGTTGGCGGGCCGGCCCTCCTTCAGGAGCTGGGAGCCACCGAACCTGCGTCGTTGGCAGCTTCCACTCGTGGCTGGATGGACCGCGGCGCGGCCGTACTGCACGTCGTGGACGGTGACAGGATCCTGGGGGCGGTGAGCCTGGAAGACGCAGTCCGGGCAGAATCACGGCAAGCCGTGGCCGCGCTCCAGAGCCGGGGCATCAAGGTTGCCATGATCACCGGCGATGCCCGCCAGGTCGCCAGGGCTGTGGGTTCTGAGCTGGACATTGACGAGGTCTTCGCCGAAGTCCTGCCCGCGGACAAGGACAAGAAAGTGGCTGAGCTGCAGGCCCGCGGCCTGAAAGTGGCCATGGTGGGCGACGGCGTCAATGACTCCCCGGCGCTGGCAAGGGCCGAGGTCGGCATCGCCATAGGATCCGGAACGGACGTAGCCATGGAATCAGCCGGCGTGGTCCTGGCAGGCAACGACCCGCGTGCTGTCCTGTCGATAGTGGATCTCTCACGGGCGAGCTACCGGAAGATGTGGGAGAACCTCGTGTGGGCCACCGGCTACAACATCATCGCCGTTCCGCTTGCCGCCGGTGTGCTCGCCTTCGCCGGGGTTGTTCTCTCCCCCGCAGCCGGTGCCGTCCTGATGTCGGTCTCCACCATCGTGGTCGCGCTGAACGCCCAGCTGCTGCGCCGGATAAAACTGAACCCGGCGCAGGTCCGCTGATCGCAGGGCCGATAGTCTTGACCGGAAAGCCCTTACCGCGAAGGAGGACCGCATGACCGCACCGGCGCATGCCCCTGTGGTCGCGTTCCTTCGCCGCGCAGGACTGTTCGCAGCCGTTCTGGCCGTAATGGCCGGAATCTTCGGCATGCACGTCCTGACCACAACCCATGCCCTGCATTCCCCTGAGGGGGCTGCCGCTTCGGTCGATATCCGTCACGGCTCATCCCCCGCCGTCCGCATGGAAGACCATGCCCTGCGGCCATCCGCTGCCCGGGATATCGCCGGGGCTGGGAATGGTATGCGGACAGTGCAGTGCCCGGACTCCGGTAACTGCACAAGCATGCAGGCCATGACCGCGGCGTGCACCCCGTCAGCGAAGACCGGCTCCCTGACGGCACCGTTGCCCGGGACCGGGATCATCGCCCGGAACACTGAGCCCGGCGGCCCCGCTACGACCACTGCACGGTGGTCCTATCGTCCCGGCAGCCTTTCGCCGGGTGAACTCTGCATCAGCCGAACGTAAAACAGGGCCCGCGCCGTGACCTGACCGGCACTCCCTGCCCGGCGCTCCTCGTGGGCCGGACGAATCGCCAGTACACATATCCCCCGGGACGCCGACGCGCCCGCTGATGCCTTGAAGGACTTTAACACCAATGATGAACAAGAAGTTTGTGACCTTTCCCGCTGCCGCTCTGGCCGCAGCGCTTGCCCTCGCCGGGTGCTCAACCGGCTCCTCCACAGCCAGTACCTCGACGTCCTCCGGCAGCTCCATGTCGGGTATGGACCACGGCTCGGGGATGATGTCCGGCGGCACCCCGTCTGCCAACGCGTCCGCCGCGGCCGATCACAACGCGGCCGATGTCACGTTCACGCAGGGGATGATCCCGCACCACGCCCAAGCGGTGGAGATGAGCGAGATGATGCTCACGAAGCAGGACATTCCGGCGGAGGTGAGGGCGCTCGCCACCAGGATCAGGGCGGCCCAGGGCCCAGAGATCGAAACGATGTCCGGATGGCTCAAGAGCTGGAATGAACCGCAGATGCCCTCCGGCCACAGCATGGAAGGCATGATGGGCGAGGATGACCTGAAGATGCTCAGCTCTTCACAGGGCACCGAAGCCGCCAAGCTTTTCCTGAACCAGATGATCGCCCACCATCAGGGCGCAGTCACGATGGCCAAAACCGAAAACACCACCGGCAAGAGCGCGGACGCTATTACCCTCAGCGGGGCCATCGTGTCCGCGCAGGTAGCCGAAATCGAGGAAATGCGGAAACTGATGGCCGCACTCTAACAGGAGTGGCCTAGCCAACCCCGGCGCCGGCCCGTCCTGGACCGGCGCCCGGGTTCCCTCCCGCGAGCTTGCGGCGTCGCCGATGGACCTGTCCCCGATACCGCTGCGGAGACCGGAACCAACCCGCGCTGGCCCATCCGATCCAAGTAGGAGAGCCTGCAGAAACAGGTACTGGGCAGGTGTCGTCCCCCGAATGCCTTCCAGAACTCCAGTACCGACCACCCATGACCCCCCGCTGCCAAGCCTCCTAGGCTGCGAAGTGGGCTGCTTCAGGCCCATTTCTGTCAGGGCGGGAGGCTGGGTCCGGAATGAAAATCATCAGAACACTGGTGGCTGCCGGCCTGCTTTTCGCATGGCAGGCGAGCCCGGCCCACGGAGACGCGGAAACCGGGCCGGCTGCCGGGGACGCCGCCGTGCTCGGCAACGACATCTCCTGGCCCCAGTGCGGCGGTGATCTTCCGGCACCCCCTGCGTTCGCGATCATCGGGGTGAACGGCGGACGGCCGGACACGATTAACCCCTGTTTGGCGACGCAGCTGGGCTGGGCGGATCACACCTCCGCTGCCCAGGGCGGCACTCCGGCGGCCGTGTATGTGAACACCGCAGCAACAGGGCCCACGGAATCCTTGTGGTGGCCTTCAACTAACAACTACCGGGGCACCGACGTCGGCAACCCCTACGGGATGTGTGACGGCACAGAGTCCGCGGCCTGCGCCTACGTTCACGGGTACGCCATGGCCTTCGACGACGTCACGGACCTGAAGGAGGCCGGCGATGCCGGCGCAGTGCGTCGTATGTGGTGGCTGGACGTTGAAACCGGGAACAGCTGGCTGGCGGACACGGCTGTCAATGCCGCAGAGCTGGAAGGAATGACCGCCTATCTGGAAGGCGCTGGCGCAGAAGTCGGCATCTATTCCACGGCGTACCAGTTCGGCCTGATTGTGGGCGTCGTCAATCCCGGCAGCAACCTCTACACACTCAAGAACTGGGTGCCAGGAGCAGAATCAACACCGTCCGCGCGGGAGAACTGCGACTCTGCCCCTCTCACGCCCGGCGGGTTGGTCACACTCACCCAGTTCACGGAAGAAAACCTCGACTACAACTACCTCTGCCCGGCCGCAACGCCCGCTGCGCCACCTCCGGTACCGGCCCCGGAACCGCCGGCAACCCGATCCAGCGAATACGCCGATATGCACGCCGCCCAAATT
This sequence comes from Arthrobacter sp., assembly GCA_036565085.1. Taxonomy (GTDB): domain Bacteria; phylum Actinomycetota; class Actinomycetes; order Actinomycetales; family Micrococcaceae; genus Arthrobacter. The sequence goes on along the minus strand of DATCNU010000041.1, from coordinate 29,987 downwards.
TCATGAGCCCAGCCTCCTTCACGCAGCGGGACGCAATGCGGGGCCCTGCGGCCGGCACCTGCCTAGCCGATGATGAGCATCGCTGTGAAATAGACAGCGCCGCCGGCCACACAGTAGATGGCGAAGGGCATCAGCGTCCGCGTTTCGAAGAACCTCAGCAGGAATTTTGTGGCGAACCACGCGGCGACGGCGGAACAAACGGCTCCGACGAGGAAGGCGCCGCGTTCGTCGGCCATCGCGGGGCTGAACAGTTCGGGGAGTTTAAGGACCGCTGCCGCGCCAATGACAGGGGTTGCGAGCAGGAAACTGAACCGTGCCGCATTTTCGTTGTTGAGTCCGGACAGCAGGCCACCGACCATGGATGCCCCTGACCTGGAAATACCGGGCACCAGGGCCGCTGCCTGCGCCGCTCCGATACCCAGCGCCTGCTTCCAGGAAAGGGTCGTTGCGATTCCGGCATCCGAAACCGCCCCATCAGAATCCGCCCCACCGGAAACCGCGCTGTCAGATACCGCACCGTCAGCAACGGAACTGCCCGGCGTCGGCCCTCCCGACCCGGGCGAGGCCCCCGAATGTGCGCCGACCAGCGTCCGCTGCCGCCTCCGCAGGCGCTCCGCGGTGAAAAGCACCAGCCCGTTGACGATCAGGAAGGCGGCCGCGGTCAGAGGGGAAGCGAACAGGGCGCGGATGGGTTTCTCCAGCACCAGACCCAGGATTCCGGCCGGAATTGTTCCGATAATGAGCAGCCAGCCGAGCTGCGCGTACGTGTCCGTCGCGGCGATCTTTCTGTCCCGGACGGAGCGGCCCAGGCCTTTGAAGATCTCGATCCAGTCTTTGAGGAAAAAAATGAACAGCACGACGGCGGTGGCCAGGTGGGTGGCGATCAGGAACGTCAAAAACGATGGCGCATTCTGGTCAAGGTTCCACCCGAACAGCTTCGGAAGGATCACGCTGTGACCCAAACTGGAAATGGGAAAGAGTTCTGTCAGTCCTTGCAGAAAACCAAGAACCGCGGCCTGGATCATATTTATCACCTGCCGAGCCTACCCGGGACAGGTTACAGGCAGGAAGACAATGCCGTGGTTTCAACGAATTCGTCGCTGCAGGACTGCACGTAGTCCCCGTCGTGTCGCAGGGGTGGCATCTCGCGGGTAACACGGGCCTAAACTGTGGCTCTAAGGACATTTCCGTGGGAGGTGCCGTGGCGCGAATAAGTATTCTGGACCGGTTCAGGCCTGTCGGCGCTCCCGGTCCTGCCGGTCCTGCCGGCGTACCGGCCGCGGATGAACAGGGCCCTGCGGCTGAACTCGCGCCGGTGTTCGCCGCCTTGGCCGAGGACGTCGCCCGGTGCAATGCACTCGTTGAGGAAGCGCGCCGGTCCGCGGAGGAGAACTTAGTCCGGGCCCGCGCGCAGGCGGCAGCGATTCTGTCCCAGGCCCGTCTTGACGCCGGTGCCGAGCGGGCAAAGGCCGCGGCCCGGGTGGAACAGGCGGCCTCCGATCACGACGAGCAGGTACTTGAACAGGCACGCAGCGAGGCAGCGGCCCTGGCAGAGTCCGGCCAGGCGCTCATGCCGGGGATCGTCAGCGAGGTCCTGGAGACCTTGCTGGCCCCGCGGGACGCCGGGCACCCATGAAGGCGGACTGGGTGGCTGCCAGCGTGCGGGCGCGCGCCATGGCGCACCGCCGTGTCGGCGCCGGCGCAAGCCGCTCGCTGGCGGCCGAGCCCATCCTGGAGAGCGCGCTCTCCTCGCTGCGGGACTCCAGCTATGCGGAACGGCTTCGCGGAAAGGCGGGGCTCCCGGCTGCTGAACGGGCCGTTCGGGACACTGTCCTGTGGCAACTGCGCGTCCTTGCCGGGTGGCTTCCTGCCTCGGGCACCGCACTTGCGCGGGCGGCCGCGGGAGCTTTTGAAATCGAAAACATCATGGCTTTGGCCCACCACCTCGCCGGCGGCCCAAAGCCCCCCGAGCCCTATTACCTGGGCGCTCTTGCCACTGCGTGGCCCCGGCTGCGCTCCGCCGGATCGGGTGGGGAGCTGGCCGGCATCCTGGCCGCCACCGCCTGGGGCCCCGACGTCGGCGCTGCCGCCCTGGGTGCTGCCGGCCTGGGTGGGGAAGGCCGGGAGGGCGGCCTGGGCGGGCTCCGGGACGCTCTCACCGTGGCCTGGGCGCGGCGGCTGGCCGCCGCGGCGCCACCGGCACGGCCATGGTGCGGCGCGGTCTGCGCCCTCACTGCGGCCCGGATCCTGACAGTCGACGGCGGGACACCGGCAGCGCCGATCCTTCACCTGTTGCGTCCCGTCCTGGGCCGCCGGTGGGAAACTGCCGTGAGCCTCGCGGAGTTCACCGCAGCCCTGCCTCCGTCCCTCCGGACGGTTCTGAATGGCGTTCTGTCGCCAAAGGAGCTGTGGCGCGCTGAGGCCCGGATGCATGCGGCGGTGGAAAAGGATGGCTTCCAGCTGCTTCGTGGCTCGATGCCGGGACCGGACGTGGTGCTGGGCGCCATTGCCGTCCTGTCCATCGACGCGTGGCGTGTCCGGGCGGCGCTGGCTGCCGCAGCCGCCGGCGCCGGATCAAGCGAGGTGCTTGATGAAGCGGCCTGAATCGCTGGCCCCCGTCCGCATGGAGCGCGTTGCCCTGGTGGCGCCCGAGCAGGACCGGCGGCGCATGCTGGTGGAAGTGGCACGCAGCGGCACCGTCGAGCTGGACCTCCCCTACACACCCGGCAACGACGTTGAGGAACTGGACAAGGCGGCCGCTGCTGCCATCATCTCCGGGCCATCGGCGGCCCTCGCCGGGTGGATGCCCCGGCACGCGATACCCGATCTCCGGGCGGCCCTCGCCCCGCTGGGTGCGGCGGTGGTCCCGCTGCGCCGGCCCGGATGGATCCAACCGCCCACGATGCTCGCCGGGGGCGCCCGTGTCTCCCGCACACTTGTGGACACCTACGGGACGGTTCCCTACGCGGACCTGGATCCTTCCCGCCTGGCCGGCATCGCCTACGTGCTGATGTTCGGAATGATGTTCGGTGATGTAGGACATGGCGCCATCTTGTTGGCTGCCGGCCTCCTGCTGCGCGGTGGCCGGATCAGGAGGCTGGCCAAGCTGCAAAGGACCTGGCTGTTCGTGTGCGGAGCAGGGCTGGCCGCAGTGTTTTTCGGGGCGCTGTACGGGGAGGCCTTCGGTCCCACCAGGCTGGTGCCGGTGCTGTGGCTTGACCCGCTGGCGAATCCGGCGCCGCTCCTGGTGGCAGGGCTGGGGGTCGGCGCGTTCCTGTTGGCCGGAGCGTATGCCATGGGCACCGTCAACCGTGTCCGGGAGGGCGGCTGGGGGTACGCGCTCTATGCCCGCTCCGGCCTGGCGGGTTCCCTGCTGTTCCTTGCCGTGGCGCTGCTGGTCTGGGGACTCGGCACCGGCACCGGCCTGCTGGTCCTGGCGGCAGCGGCCATAGCGCTCGGCGCGCTGGTCTTCATCTTCATCGGCCTCTTCATTGAGGCCGGCGGCGGAGCCTCCGCCATTTTCCAGACGGTGATCGAACTCGTTGACACCGTGATCCGCCTCGGCTCGAACCTGGTTTCCTTCGCCCGGCTGGCTGCCTTCGGGTTGACCCACGCAGCGCTTCTGACGGTGGTGTGGAACGGCACGACGGCGTTGTGGGCACCGGACTGGCGCGCGGGGGCGGCCGTCCTGCTGTTCGTTGTGGGAAATCTCGTGACCTTCGCGCTCGAAGCGCTGGTAGCGGGAATCCAGGCGCTGCGACTTGAATACTACGAACTGTTCTCCCGCATCTTCCAGTCCGAGGGCCGGCCGTTCAAGCCGTGGTCCCCGGATCTCAGCACTGCAGCCCAGGCTGCGACTACATCAGTCGTCAACTCCGCAACACCGGTTGAAAGGAAGCTACCGTGAACCTTTGGTTCGGCGCCACCCCTGTTTTCCTTATCGCAGCAACAGGAGCCATCCTGGCGGTCAGGCGCTGGCGGAAGTCCGCGTTCACGATTCTGGCGGCCCTCAACATCGCCGTCATGGGTGGCGCCTTGGCCGTGTTGGCCGGCGCCGTTAACGCTGGCCCCGCGGCTGCTTCGGGCGTCGCGCCGTCCCTCGCCCTGGCCGCCACGGATACCCCCGCCGGGGCCGGCGGTTCAGCCCTGATCGCCGCCGCCATCGCCGTGGCCGGCTCCTCGATCGGGGCAGCCTTTGCCGTTGCCTACACAGGATCGGCGGCACTGGCGGCCATGAGCGAGCGCCCTGAGATCTTCGGCCGGGCGATGGTGGTGGTCGGCCTGGCGGAAGGCATCGCCATTTACGGTCTGATCATCGCCATCATCCTTATCGGCAAGGCCTGAGGGAGCCGGATCGATGACCCTGACCATTGCCGCGATCGGTGAACAGGCCCTGCTCGACGGCTTCCGGCTCGCCGGCGTCAGCATCTTCACTGCCACCACCCATGAAGAAATCCTCCGCGCATGGACAGGTTTGCCCCGGGACACGGCAGTTGTCATCCTCACACCACGTTCCGCGCTGGCGCTGGAACAGGTCCTGACTGATCCCCACTCGCCCATGACTGTGGTGCTTCCCCAATGACAGGAATGCCAATGAAAGGGCTGGCGCAGACCGGGCTGGCGCCGGAGTCCGACGCCGCCTTGGCGCCGGTTCGGAAGGCACTCCGGGCTGCGGCGGAGGAGCAGGCCGCTGAACTGCGGACCGGCGCCCTCAGGCAGGCCAGCGCCTTGCTGGATGCGGCCAGGGCCGAGGCGGACCGCATCCTCGCCGCAGCGGCTGAAGAGGGCGAGGCCGACGCCCGCTCCGAGGCCGCCGTTCGCTCGGCCCGGACCCGACGCCAGGCGCACGAGCTGGTCCTGGCTCAGCGCAATGCCCTCAGGCTGGAACTTCACCGCCGGGTCCGGCAGACCGCGGCCGGGCTCAGGTCAGACCCCCGTTATCCGGAGCTGATGGCACGCCTGACTGCACAAAGCCGGGAGCTGCTCGGCGAGGATGCCAGCGTGTCCGAGAGCGCCGACGGCGGCGTCGTCGCCGAGTCCGGCTCCCGCCGCCTGGACCTTTCCCTCCCTGTGCTTGCGGGAATGGTGCTGGACTCACTGCCCGGCGCCAGTGGGCTGTGGAGCCGATAGTGGGCCGGCGGGAGGGCACAGTGGTGCGCATTAACGGGCCCCTGGTGGAAATCGAGGGGGTGGAGGAGCTGTCCATGCTTGAGCTGATCGCCGTCGGACCCCGCCGCATCAGCGCCGAAACCGTGGCGATCAGCGGGACACGGGCAACCCTGCAGGCCTATGAATACACGGGCGGCCTGAAAGCCGGGGATGTTGCTGCCTCCACCGGCGGGGAGCTTTCCGGGCTGATGGGGCCGGGCCTGCTGGGCCAGGTGTTCGACGGACTGATGCGCCCGCTGTCGTCGGCGCCCATGTGGCTGACACCGGAGCGGTCCGTATCCGCCGAGGATCCCACGGTGCTGGCCCGCGAATGGACGTTCAGGCCGACGGCGGTGGCCGGGGCCAGGGTCTCTGCCGGCGACGTGCTGGGCACAGTACCGGATGCAGGGTCGGTGGAGCACCGGGTCCTGGTGCCCGCGGGCATCTCCGGTGAGCTCACCTGGCTCGCGCCGGAGAGCCGGGTCCACGTCCTGGATGCGGTGGCGGTGATTGAGGGCCACGAGGTGGCGCTTTCCGAACGGTGTCCGGTCCGCCGGCCGCGGCCTTTCCGCTCCAGGCAGACCGGAACGGTGCCGCTCCACACCGGCCAGCGGGTCCTGGATCTGATGTTTCCGGTAGCCCGGGGCGCTGCGGCAGCGGTTCCGGGCGGATTCGGGACGGGCAAAACCATGATGCTGCAGCAGATCGCCAAGTGGAGCGACGCCGATGTCATTGTCTACGTGGGCTGCGGGGAACGTGGCAACGAGATGGCTGACGTCCTGGACGGGCTGTCGCAGCTTGAGGACGGCCGTACCGGGGGAAAGCTGATCGACCGGACGGTCATCATCGCCAATACGTCCAACATGCCGATGATGGCGCGTGAAGCAAGTATCTTCACGGGGATCACGGTCGCGGAGTACTACCGGGACATGGGCTACGACGTTGTGGTGATCGCGGATTCGACCTCCCGCTGGGCGGAGGCGCTGCGTGAATTCGCCAACCGCAACGGTGACCTGCCTGCGGAGGAGGGCTACCCGGCCAATCTCGCCTCGGAGCTGGCCTCTTTTTACGAGCGCGCCGGCCGAGTGACCACGCTTGGCGGGAAGACTGCTTCCGTGACGGTCATCGGGGCCGTATCCCCGCCCGGCGGTGATATGACGGAACCGGTGACCACGGACACCCAGCGGTTTGTCCGCTCCCTGTGGATGCTGGACCGGGATCTGGCCTATTCCCGGCATTATCCTGCCGTGAGCTGGACTGGCTCATTTGCCCGCGATGCCGAAGCCATCGGTGCCTGGCATGCGGGAAACGGCCATCCGGGCTGGGCCCCCCGCCGTGCCCGCGCCGCGGCCCTGCTCGCCGAGGCGGACCGCCTGGCCGAACTGGCGGAGATCATCGGGACCTCGTCACTGCCCGGCCACGAACGGATGGTACTGCTGGGCGGGCGGCTGCTTCGGGATGGCGTGCTGATGCAGAACGCACTGAGCACGAACGACGCATTCTGTTCCCCGGAAAAAGGTGCCGCACTGCTGGAACTGGTGCTCGACGTCGTCGACGCCTGCCAGGAACTCGTGGAAAAGGGCGTGGCGGCCACCATCGTGGAACAGGCCGATCTCGGGCCGGTCCTTCGGGCCCGGGAAGAAACTGGACCGTCCGACGCGGCAGCTGTGAAGGCCCGCAGGGCCGGGGTGCTCAAGGCATTGGAGGCCCTGAAATGAACAGTGCAGACGGCTTCGCCGCACAGATTTCCCACGGGGACGTCAGGGAGCTCCGCGGGCCGCTGCTTGTAGCTGGCGGGATAGACGGCGTGGGTTGGGACGAGTTTGCGACCATCGACATGGACGGCGGCGAGCGCCGCCATGGCCTGGTGCTTGAAGTGGACCGGGACCTCGCCACGCTGCAGGTGCTGGAGAGCACTGACGGGATGTCGCTGGGCGGGATCCGGATCCGGTTTGACGGCCGCCCGCTGCACATCCATGTGGGAACGGATTGGCTGGGCCGGGTCTGCAACGGACGCGGGGAACCGCTCGACGGCGGACCGCCGGTAACGGGCACCGCCACCCTACCGGTGAGCGGCTGGCCGCTGAACCCGGCGTACCGGGAACCACCGCAGGAACCTGTCCTCACCGGCATTTCGGTCATCGACGGGCTGACCACCCTGGTCCGGGGACAAAAGCTGCCCATCTTCTCGGTCCCGGGCCTGCCGCACCTGACGCTGGCCACCCAGATCGCGGCACAGGCCACCTCGAGCGGCCAGTCATTCCGGGTGGTGTTCGCCGCCATGGGTTTGACCCATGCGGACATCGCCTACGTCAGGGACCGGCTTGAGGAACGCTCTGCCGGGGGCGAGCTGGTTCTCCTTCTCAACGCTGCGGACGACCCCGTCATTGAACGGATCCTCACACCGCGCATCGCGCTGACGATCGCCGAGCACCTCGCCTACACCGAAGGCCACGACGTTCTGGTGATCATGTCAGATATGACCAGCTATGCCGAAGCGGTCCGTGAGGTGTCCGCGGCGCGGCGTGAAATTCCGGCGCGGCGGGGCTATCCCGGTTACCTGTACAGCGATCTGGCCACGCTTTACGAGCGTTGCGGCAGGGTCAAGGGGCTCGAGGGCTCGGTGACGATCGTTCCGGTGCTGACCATGCCGGCGGGCGACATAACCCACCCGGTGCCGGACCTGACGGGATACATCACCGAGGGGCAGATTGTCCTTTCAGCGGAGATCGCAGCCCGCGGCATCTACCCGCCGGTGGATGTGCTGTCCTCGCTGTCGCGGATGATGCGCAGCGGCGCCGGCAAGGACCGGACCCGCGAAGACCACCTGGATGTTGCGGCGCAGGTCCTTGCCGCCATGGCACGGGCACAGCAGGCCACCGAGCTGGCCGAGCTGGTGGGGGCAGCCGCGCTGAGCGAGACCGACCGGAGCTACATCCGCTACCGGACGCTGCTGGAAACAGGGCTCTTTAACCAGCGGCGTGATGAGTTGCGGACCCTCGACGATACGTTGGGCCGGGCTTGGGGCGCACTTGCGTCGCTGCCGGAACAGGAACTGACCATGGTGTCCACCGCGTTCCTGGAACGCTACCTGCCCTCCGGGGCTGACCGTCCATGAGCGGCACGGGACGGGCAGGCAAGGTCCGGGTGGAGCGCCGGCTGATGATGGCCCGCCACGGTGCACGCCTGTTGGACCGCAAGCAGCACATCCTTGCGGATGAGCTGGAACGGCTTCAGCTTCGTTCGGACCAGGCACGCACGGAGTGGGAAGACCTGGCAACAGAAGCTGCACTTTGGCTGCGCCGCTCTGCCGCTTTGGACGGGAGCAGCCAGATTGAGGCGGCGGCGCCGTTGGCCTCCGCAGCAGTCCAGCTGCGGTGGGCCAGCACCATGGGGGTGGCGTATCCCGAGGGTCCGGACTGCAGGCTCCCCGCGGCTCCCCCGTCGGGTGGAAGCTCGGCCTTGTCCTATACGGCCGCGGTTCACCGCAGGGCGCTGGAGGCCGGGGTCCGGTATGCCGTCCTCCAGCGGGCCGAACTGCTGGTGACGGCGGAGCTTGCTGCGGCCCGGACCCGGCAGCGGGCTGTGGAAAACCGCTGGATTCCGCGACTGGAAGACGAACTGCTGCGTATCCGGCGGCAGCTCGATGCCCAGGAACTCGAAGAGAGCCTGCGGCTGCGCTGGGCCGCTGACAGAAAGGTGTCCCGGTGAGCGATGTGGTCCTCGTGGCGGTGGACGACTCCCGCGCGGCCTTCCGGGCAGCCGAGGTGGCCGTCGATTACGCGCGTCGGCTGGGCGCGCATCTAAGGGCGGTCACGGTCAGCGAACCCGGGGCGCTGGCCAGGCACCCGGGCAGCATCGACCCCGATGCACTGGCCAGGCAGGCGGATCTTGCTGCCGAGGCGGCGCTCCGCCATGTAGCCGCGATGGGAGCCGCGGCAGGAGTGGAAGTGTCCGTCAGCCGGCGCTCCGGACGGATTGCGGCCGAAATACTGGCCGAAGCCCGTGACGTAGGCGCCGCACTGATCGTCGTCGCGCTCGTGGACCGTCCCGGCGGCGCAACGCCCTATATCGGCAGCCACACCCTTCGGATTCTGGAGTTTTCGGGCGTCCCGGTGATGGTGGTGCCGCTGCCCGGGCCTAGTGCTCCCGGCGGGTCTCCTGGAGGCGCTTGATGAACCAGCGGGACTGCTCCGGGCCGTAGGGCAGCACGGGAATGGCTTTGGTGGCGTCGCTGGGGGTGTCGCGGATGGACTGCCAGGCCTGGCGCACGGCGGTGGTCATGGTGTTGGCCATGGTCTTCACGAACTGGTCGCTGCAGGGCTTGCCATGGCCCGGAATGAGGAATTCGTAGCGGTGCCGCAGGGCTGAGATGTGCCGGAGCGAGTCGGCCCATTCCTCCGGGAAGGAGTCCTCGAAGGACGGGTGCGCTCCCTGTTCCACGAGGTCTCCCACGTAGAGGGTGGTGGGGGTGCCCACCAGGAGGTCGCCGTCGGTATGGCCGCGGCCCAGGTAGAAGAGTGTGGCGGTGAGCCCGCCGAGGTCCACCAGCACGGGCTGGTCCTTGACGATGGCGTGGGGCACCACCAGTTCAACGTTCTCACCTTCACCGGCGGACATCTCCGGCTCAAGGGTGCCCACGAAGCGGCGCTGCAGGTCGCCGCGCTCGTCGATCTCCGTGGCGCAGTTCTTGTGCGCCCAGAATTCAACGGCGCCGTCGTCGGCAAAGACCGCGTTGCCGAAGAAGTGGTCATAGTGCGCGTGGGTATTGACGACGACGAGCGGCAGCTGGGTCTTTTCCCGCACCGCATCCAGGATCTCGCGTCCCTGCCGGGGCCCGCAGCCGGTATCGATCACCATGGCCCGCTCGGATCCGACAATCAGGCCGGTATTAAGCAGCGAACCTTCGGTGACCAGCACATAGTTGTCCGCGCCGACTTCGAGCCATTCTGACATTGTTTCTCCAAACCTCCGGCAAGCTGTTGCGTTCGTCTTGGCCTCGATTCTACCCATGGGGCCTTGGAGTTCCCCCTGACGCGGGTATCTGGTCCCCGGCTGTGGACTTCCACATTTCTCCATTCGTTTGCCACTGTGGAACCGCCCGCGTGCGTAGCATCTCGCTATGGGAACGAAACAGCACCATGACTTCTGCCACGAATGCGGCAAGGTAACAAACCACGTCACCGTGTATGAAAAGTCCGACGGCGGCGGCTCGCTGACCGCGACGGTCCAGTGTGCGGAGCACATGAAGAAAGCCGCCTGAGTAAGCCAGCTTGCAGGGCAGACAGCAGGAGCCTGATCTGTGTGTTTTTCGCGTTCAGCGGACGTCCGGCTGAGCCTGCCTGTCACCGATGTCGACCTGCAACTATGGGTTCTCGATAAGGCGCGCGAGGCGTCGTGCCGCGCTCGGCGCCGCAAGCAGTTCGCCCATGATTTCGCGCAGGGCCCGGCCATTGTCGTCATCGCGGCCGAGTGCGGCCTGCGCCCGGGTGTGCTGGAGTGCAGCCTTGCCCGCAGGCCGGCGCACCTGCTCATAGCCGTCGAGTTCATCCTGAGATTCCCCGCCCCGCAGCAGCGCGGCGAGCCGGGCGGCGAGTTCGAGCGCGTCCTGCAGGCCGACGTTCAGGGAGGAGCCTCCCGCGTTGAAGATGTGCGCGGCGTCCCCGGCGAGGAACACCCGGCCGGCCCGATAGGCGTCGGCCAAACGACTGTTGCCGACCGTGCTGCGCACCGCGGTGGCTTCGGTGAATGGCAGGTCGGCACCGAGCACACGGCGCAGGCTCGCACGCAGCCCCTCCGTCGTCAGGGTTTCCTCTGGCCCGGCATCCGCCCGCGGCTCGTGCGTGCTGACCAGATAGAGGTCATCGGGCGCACTCGGGTCAAGCGCGTGCGCCGGAGCGATCGAGAAGCCGCCACCTTGCAGCCGGTTTGGTCGCATTGCTGCCACCCGGCCGACACCTGGAATGTCAAAGCTCTCGCCCGCGCGACTGATTCGACCCGCCGGGATGGTGACCCGGGCTATGCGGGAGATCTCGTCGCTGGTGAAACCCGAGAATTCGATGCCGGCACGCTTGCGCACCATGCTGCGGGCACCGTCGCACCCCACAAGGTAACGCGCCTGCACTCGGCGGGTCGTGCTGCCGACGAGGACTTCGACTTCAACCCCGGCTTCGGTCTGCTGGAAGTCGACGACCTCCTGTCCCCGGCGCAGCTCGGCGCCGTGATCCAACGCTCTGCGCTCGAGCAGCTCCTCGAGGCGTCGCTGCGGTATCGGCAGGATGTGCAGGGGGTTCCACGGTCCGAAGCCAAGCCTGAGCGGGAGCGGCCCGAACTGAAAACGCGGCGGCCTGATGGGTTTGAGCCCGGTGCCGGCGAAAACCCCCAGCTTCGCCAGTTTGACCGAGGCGCGCCCCACAATCCCGTTGCCCTTGGGACTGATGTCCGGCACCAGTGCCCTCTCGAGCACAGCGACGCGGATCCCCCGCGTGGCAAGTTCGCCTGCGAGCAGTAGACCTGTGGGGCCAGCGCCGACGACTGCAACGTCGATGGCGACGTCCACGTGGGCGGAATCGGTGTGTGTGTCCATGGTTGTCAGTCTGGCTTGACAAACCGGTCGTTGTCAAGCCAGACTGACACGTATGGAACCTTGGGAATTGGGTGGGCAGCTGCGGGTCACGGACCCGGCGACCGGCTTGCGCGCTGTCGGCGCACTGCACCGCATCGCCGAGCATGTTGAGGCGATGCACGTTGCCGAAGCGCGGCGCGCGGGGTGGTCCTGGGAGCAGATCGGTGACGCCCTCGGCGTCTCCCGCCAGTCGGTGCACGCGAAGTACGGAAAGAAGGACAAGGATGTTTGAGAGATTCGCCCAGTCCGCCAGGACCGCCGTCGAGGACGCCCACTTTGAGGCAGCGCGTCGCGGCGACCGCAAGATCGGCACCGAGCACCTGCTTCTTGCCCTGTTGCAGGACGCCGAACTGGCTCGCATCGTAGGTGCCGACGCCGCAGCCGCCCACGACGCCGCCGTCGAGCTTGACCGCAAAGCCCTTGTCGCGATCGGGCTCGAACTCAACGGGTTCCAGCCAGCCGGCAGCGTAGCGCTTGGTCGGCACGTCCCTCTGACGGCCGGGGCCAAGACAGTCATCCGGCAGACCCTTCGCCACGCGACAGCCGAGAAAGCACGAAGCCTCACGCCGCGACACATCCTTCTCGCGCTGCTCGATCAGCGCGAGCCCGACGCGGCCGCGGCGCTCCTGACAGCCCTGTCAGTCGACGTGACGGCCGTGCGCCAGCGCCTTGGTGCAGCCGCGTAAGCCGCTGAGGAAAGGTTCCCCATCTGCAAAATTGTTCACCGTTTCCAGAGTTTTCAAGATTTCTCGTTACAGTTTGTTGGCTGCCGGACATTAACAGGGCATGAGCTTGCAAACAACGGGGGAACGTGTGGATCTGGAGAGGGAAAAACGGTTCCTGGCCGCCCACACGGCGGCCCATGACCGTATCTACCGCTACTTTCGGCGCAGGACGGACGGCCTTGCCACAGCGGAGGACCTGTGCGCTGAGGTTTTCAGGATTGTCTGGGAGAAGTCCGGCCACGGCGATGACCTCTCGGTAATCGTCCTTTTCGGCGTGGCCAGGAACGTACTTCGAAACCATGACAGGTCCCTGTCCCGGTCTGCCGGACTCATCGGGGCTTTGCGGTTGGAGCGCATCCATGGAACACCCGCCCAGGGATATGCCGTCCGGGACGGCATCGACCACTTGGCCCCGAAGGAGCGGGAGGTGTTGTTGCTGACGTACTGGGACGGACTCACCGCCGTCGAAGTGTCCCATCTGCTCAACACATCGGCGACTGCCGTGCGAATGCGCCTGCACCGGGCCCGCAAGGAACTAGGCCGAGTACTTCAGCAGCAGACAGTGTCAGATGGAGCAACACCATGAGCCAGGACCAATCCGCCGCCGACCTGCTTTCAGCCGCCGATCCTGCGGTCATGATCACCGAGGAGGAACTGACCCGCAGCCGCCAGCGGTCTCTGTCGTTCATGAATTCCGATGTCACCCACATCGCCGTCGGCGGATCCGTCCATGACTTCCACCGCGCGCCTGCCAAACGCCATTGGGGGCGTTTCGCTGCTGCCGGGCTTGCGGCAGCGGCGGTCGCGTCCGGCGTACTCGTCGCCTCGGGTTCACTAACGGTTCCGGTCAACATGGCGGCCCCGACCGGCGAAGAGGTCACCGCGACGGCGACACCGGCCGCTTCCGGGAAGTCTTCCCTCACGGGACCGACGGTTACCGATTCGTTTGGGAACGTGGATTACTACACCACAGTCCCCGGTGACACGTCAGCGCGAGTAGCTGCATCCTTCCACATCACCGAGAAAGATCTCGCTGAATTCAATGGGCTTCAGCCGGGAGGCGTGTTAGCACCCAAAACGAAGCTTCGACTGATCCCAGCTCCAGGCCCTTTTAAGGGCGCGATGGGGACGGCTACCGTCGACGGGAACGGCATCCCCACGAGTTACAGCATCGAATCAGGTGACACCCTTGGCGGGATCACCTACCGGTTCGGAATCACGCAGGAGCAGCTGGCCGAAGCGAACAAAGTCCCGTATGTGTACGAGAGGGGCAACACCTACTTTGTCCGCGCCGGGAACCACATCCAGCTGCAGAAAAATCCCGTCGACAGCAGATCCGGTCAAGGAAAAACCCTCAACAATTCGTCCGGCCAGACCATCTTCTACACCACCGTCGACGGCGACTCATTGGACAGCATCGGCTACAAATTCCGATGCACCACCGAGCAATTGCTGCAGTACAACACTTCCCTGGCCGCGGACCGGCCCATCCCCGCGGGGACCAAGGTGCGCCTAATACCAGGAGAGCTGAAGATCGACGGCGCCCAAGGCACCTTCACCGCCGACGCCGACGGCATCCCCCAGACCTACACCACCGCATCCGGGGACACCGAACGCCAGATCTCCTTCCGTTTCGGAATGCCCGATCTGGAGTGGGCGAACCGCCCCCTCACCGGCACAGACCGCGTCTGGTACACCTTCACCGACCTACCCACCGGAGAGCTCGCCCCCGGCCAGACCATCAGCCTCGCCCTGAACAAACCCATCCACAAATAGGGCCTACAGATTGTCGGCGCCAGGTGGGATCCTGAAGCATGGCAACCAACCATCGTCGCTCACGTAGCGCGGGCGGGCTTGGCCCTTTCGGCATCTTCCTCACCCTCGGCGTGATCGGGCTCCTCATCCAATACTGGTGGGTCCTGCTGATCGTCCTCAGTGTTATCGCGCTGACCGTGGCAATCGTCCGCGTCACCACCGCCCCCTCCCCTCCGGCCAGTGTGCCGTCGCCCAAGTCGGGCCGTCCATCTAAACCCCGACCGGTCATGACTCCGCCCAGCCCGGCCCTCGTCAGTGAAGATCTCGCGGTCCAAATGCGCGCCAACAAACAGGTCCGCCACATACGGGACATGCAGGACTGGGACTACGAGTGGATCCGACTGGCCTACCCAGAGAAGAGCAGCAGGGAAATCAGTGAAATCGCCAACGCCCATTTCGCGCGGGGGCGGTCGATCGGCCTCAACCGTGGGGTCCCTCCGTCCCCCGGCTCAGAGGCCCCAAGCCCCGCTGGGCCGCACCGCCGCTATCCTGTTGGCGAGTAGCACTTAACCGAAGGAGCAGAAATGGGCGGCGAGCACACACACCACGATCTCTGTCATGCTCATCGTTCCCGACGTGGAGGCGGCCATCGCCTGGTACCGCGATGCGCTCGCCGCCGTCGTAGCCTGGGACCTCGGCGGCGTCGCCAGCCTGACGGTTGACGGCGCCCGTTTCTTCCTGCATGCAGGCAACCCTCGCAACCCCCCAGAGACAAGCCCTGACCGTACCGAACTGACGAGCACGCGGATTGAGCTCTTCGTCGAAGACCCCGATGCCGTCGTGGCCCGGGCCCTCGCCGCCGGGGCAACCCCCGGCGCGCCGGTCGAGGACCACAGCAGGCCCTGGGGAACGCACCGCCAGGGAGGCTTTAAAGACCCCTTCGGCCATGTCTGGTCCGTGGGCGACACGTCGCCCCTGCACTGGTCGTCGAACCAAAGAGAGGGTGGACGGTGAAGCCCCGAGTACGAGTGTGGCGACGCGAGCCGGAACCTGTTGGATCGATGCCGAATTCAGCGATAGACGTTAGGGTCTGTTGACATGGAACTCCGCCACCTCTCACCTCACGACGTGCATGAGGCAACACGAGCTCATGACGAACTCGCCCGTGAAGGTTTTGAATTCCTCTTGGACTATGAGCCCGGCATGGACTGGGTGGATTTTCTGGACAGGACGGAACGTCTTCGTCAAGGCGTCGGTCTGTCCGAGACCCAGGTTCCGGCCACGTTCCTGGTTGCGGACGTAGGAGGCCAGATGGTGGGTCGGGTCTCGATACGCCACCACCTCAATGCTTCACTCGCCGTTCCGGAAGCTCTCAGCAGCCAGGACACCGTGACAAAGTCCAAATTGCAGTACTGGATAACCACCTGAACCGCAGCGACGTTCGGTCCTCGGATTAGGCATGAGGAGGGCCGGGGACATACGCACATTCTCCCGGGACGTCTGGATGGTGGTCCTGGCCTTGGGAAGCGTCGTCGGCGGAATTGCCTGGCTTGTAGGAGGAAGGCCCCAGCCGCCAAGGGTTCGACGGCGGCCGTGATGGCCAGTCGGCCAAACAGAGCCAGCCATCCCTACGAGTGCAGGCCTTATCACTGGCCGGCCAGTGCATCTTCCAGCCCGCTCAGGATCAGGTCGAGTCCGTACTCGAATTCCTCCCCGTAGTCGTAGCCGGGCTTCATGACGTGGTCCGTGACGAACTCCGCCAGGTTCGGATAGTCGTTTGCCGGGAACGGCTCGAACATGTCCTGGGCCATCGCCGCCATTCCGTCCGTGGTCTCGAATGGGAGGTTCATCTTCGTCAGGGCGTATCCGTAGATGTAGCCGTCGAGGAGTGAGTAGGCATGGGCCACCATCGCGATGTCGAAGCCCGCTGAGCGGAGCTTGCCGATGACCGCATCGTGATGGCGCAGGTTGCTCGGGCCGGGACGTCTCCGGGACTCCATCAGGCCGATGGCCCAGCGGTGGCGCGCGAGGACATCGCGAAGTGACAGTGCTCTGTCCCGCATTGCTGTTTTCCAGTGCGCGCTGCCCAGGGGAAGGGCGATTTCGCTGAACAGAACATCGATCATCGCATCGATCAGATCGTCCCGATTTGAGATGTGGCGGTACAAGGCCATGGGAGCGACCTGCAGCATCCCGGCAACCTGCCTCATGGTCAGCGCGTCCAGCCCGGCTGAATCTGCCTGCCGAATTGCCGCATGCACGACACGCTCTCTGCTGAGGGCAGGGCGGGGATCCTCGGGTTTCATCGCCGTCGTGGGCATTGGCACTCCTCCGGTTCTGTCGACAGTCAAAGATACCTTTACCTTGTGATGTGTACTTTGTACGCGCCGACATATACATTGTACGCATGGCGTGGCTGACGTCCACGTTCTCCACTTGAAAGGAACGTCATGAAATCCCCAACCGGAATCTTTACTGAGCAACCTTCAGGGGCTGCTCCGGCATCGCCCAAGCGACTGGCAGTGGTCGCGGGTGTCTTCTACCTCGTCGTGGGCATCACAGGAGGTTTCTCTGAGGGCTTCGTCGATCCCTCCCTGTATGTCGCCGGTGACGCGGCCGCTACGTCCGCGAACGTGCTGGCCAACCAGGGGCTCATGCGCTTTGGCGTCGTCGCCCACCTCACGGATGCTGTGTTCTTCCTGCTGACCGCGGTGACGCTCTACCTGTTGCTGAAGCACGTTGGCAAGCACGCCGCCCGCCTCATGGTGCTGGCAGTGATAGTCGCCGCCGGCATCATTTCCATGAGTGCCGTCTTTACGTTCGTGGCGATGCAGGTGGCAACGGACAGTTCCTACGCGGGTGCTTTCGGGCCCTCAGGGTCCAGCGCGCTCGTGCTGCTCCTGCTGGAAATCCAGCACTTCGCTGTTCTTGCCGCCCAGGTCTTCTTCGGCCTGTGGCTGGCTCCGTTGGGCTATCTCGCGTACAGGTCGCGACTCTTTCCCAAGACGCTGGGCGTCATGCTGGTACTTGCCACGGTCAGCTACCTGGTTGACGTCGTCGTGGCATTCCTGCTCCCCGGACTCGCTGTGCAGATCCACGGCTACCTGGGCATAGCGCCCGCCATCGCGGAGATCTGGATGGTCCTGTACCTGCTCATCGTAGGCGTGCGTTCTCCGCGCTCCACAGATCCGACGCCGGCCGAGGAGGCGGCGCCATCCCCCCTTCGAGTCAAAGCGCCGTGACCTGACACATTCCGCCGGACCGCAGTTCCCGCCGACCGCGGACACGGCCGCGGCGTCCCGGTTCCTGGGGACCGGGACGCCACGTGGTGGTTTGGTGATCGTTCAGGGAGAGAGTTCTTCGAGGACCCGGCCCTTGGTCTCGATGGCGAAGACGATGGTGATGAGGCCTCCGATGAGAGCTACTGCGGCGAACACGGTGAAGACGTAGCTGATGCCGAAGTTGTCCACGATCCATCCGACGAGGAGCGGCCCCACAGCGGATCCGGCGCGGAGCCAGGCACTGCCGAAGCCGGTGCCGATGGCGCGGAGCCGGGTCGGGTAGAGCTCGGCGGAGTAGAGATAGAGCGAGAACGAGATGGTTTGCAGGATGGCGTAGGCAACGCTCGCGAACACGACGACCTGTGTCGCGGAGACGGCGCCCAGAGCCGTGAGGATGACGAGGGGAACGGTGGAGGCGAGGAAGGCCACGGAGTACCAGCGCTTGCGACCAACCCTGTCGATGAGAAGGGCGCAGAGGATGGAGGCGATAACGCCGACCGCCGACGTCACCCAGCCGTAGGCGAGGCTGGTCTGCAGAGGGAGGTTGAAGGCTTGCTTGTACAGCGTCGGCAGCCACGTGATGAGGCCGTTGTTGACCATATAAACGCAGATCCACAGGAACCAGATGGTGAAGGTGCGTTTGCGGTAGATGCCTTTGAACAGCTCGCGCCAGTCGGACCGGGCGGTGGCCTTGGCGTCCACCGGCCGCACAACGGGTTCGGGAAGGGTCGCTCCGGCCTTGAGTGCCTCCTTTTCGAGCATGCTGACGACGGCGTCGGCCTTCTTGATACGGCCCGTTGAGGCGAGCCAGCGCGGCGACTCGGGCATCAGTGCCCGCATGGGGATGGTGAGTACAGCGGGGATGAGACCGACGACGAACATGGCCTTCCAGCCGAAGACCGGCACCAGGAAGTAGCCGGCGATGCCTGCGAACATGAGGCCGACGGGGAAGATCACCTCGTAGAGGAGGAAGAACCGGCCGCGTTTCTTGGCGCCGATGAATTCGTTGATGTAGGCGCTGGCGACCGGAACTTCGCCGCCGGTGCCGATTCCTTGGAGGAAGCGGAGGATGATCATGGACCAGGCGCCCCAGGCGAACAGGCAGCCGATGTCCATCGATACGAACAGCAGGATGGTGATGAGCAGGACGGGCAGCCGCCCGATCCTCTCGGCCAAATGTCCGAAAAAGAGGGACCCGAAGATCTGGCCGACGTAGCCGGCGGAGAGGATCATCCCAATCTCGCCCGCGCTCAGGTGCCACTCCGTCACCAGCTGGGGCATCGCGAACGCGATGGCCAGGACGGTATACGCGTCGAAGAAAGTTGCTGAGCCGATGATGATGCGGATGAGGCTCAGGCGACGGGTGACCGGGAGACGTTCGAGTCTGGCCACCAGCTCGGCATTGATTCTGGCGGCCTCCGGGCCGCTGGCCATAGTTGCGGTGTTGTTCGGCTCGCGCACTGCGAGTCCTCCTTCTCCAGCTGCGGTGCTGGGGTCGTCATTGACCAAGAGAGTGAAAATTTTGGCGAGGATGGCGGGCGGGTTGCCCGCCATCCTCGGGATCCGAGGATCAGACAGGGACGGTGACGCTGCCCAGGTTGGCGGATTTGAGGGCCTTCGCGATTTCATCGCCGGCGCCTTCGGCCAGGGGAAGCAGCGGCGGGCGGACGGTGGCGTGCTCGAGAATGCCGCGTGCGACGAGGCCTTCCTTGAGGGCTACGGTGCCTTCCATGTGCGACCCGCGGTGGTAGACGGTCTTGGTCACCGGCAGGAGACGGTCGTGGATGGCGCGTGCGGCCGCGTAGTCCTTTGCCTTGCCCGCGGCGATGAGCTCGACCAGCGGTTCGGGGGCGAGTCCGCCGTAGCCGACCAGTGCGCCGTCGACGTCGAACATCGTGTGCAGCAGGTATTCGTCGTGGCAGGTCAGGATCTGCAGGTCCGGGTAGGTGGCCCGCAGGACGGGGATTTCGGTGTCCCAGCGTTTCATGTTCCGGACGCCGTTCTTGGTGGCGAACACGCCTTCCTGGCCGGCGATCTCGAGCTGGGTTTCCAGGTCGTAGGTGGCCTTGGTGGCGTCCGGGTACTGGAAGAGGATCAGCGGCAGGCCGGAGGTTTCGTAGATTTCCTTGTACCGGGTCTGCGGTGCGCCCTTCTGGTATCCGAAGCGGAGCCAGCCGTGGGACGGGTAGACAAGGCCGGCTGAAGCGCCGGCCTCAACCGCGCGCTTGGCCTCAACAGCGGCAACCATATTGCCCTCACCGGTGATGCCGGCGATGATCGGCAGTTCGCCATTGACGGATTCCTTGAACGCCCGGATGACGAGGGCTTGCTCTTCCTGTGTCAGGAAGGTGCCTTCGCCGGCATGGCCAAGGACGACCAGGCCCTTGACGCCCTCGACGCTGGCAAGCCAGCCGCCGAGCCGGTGGATCGCGTCGACGTCGACGCTGCCGTCACGGTTGAACGGCGTTACAGGTGCGGGAACAAGTCCGCGAAGATCGATGGTCATGAGAGCTTCCTCTGTTTTCTTGATCGTAGTCCCGCTAGAATGTGAGAACGTTTGCGGGAACGTTTTCATTGTGCGACGTGGTCCAGCTCACTGTCAAGGGGCAAGTTCCGAACCAGGAGGAAATAGAGTGTCTTCTAGGACAATCCCGAACAGGAGTATTCGCATGGAACCGGCTGCACCAGGCGCAAGCGTCACCCTGCGGGATGTGGCAGCGGCCAGCGGGGTGAGTCTTTCCACTGCCAGCCGCGCCCTCGACGAGCGGGGCACCGCTTCACGCTCGGCCGCTGCCGAGCACGTCCGGAAGGTGGCCGAGGAACTCGGGTACCGCCGAAACTCGTTCGCATCGAGCCTGCGCCGGGGTGAAACCCGGACCCTGGGCGTGCTGGTGCCCAGGCTCAGCGACACCGTCATGGCACTCATGTTCGAAGAGCTGGAGCGAGCGGCGTCGGACCGCGGCTACTTCGCCATGGTCGCCACCAGCGGGGACGACCCGGAGGACGAACGCCGCACAGCAGAAACCCTGCTGGACCGCAACGTCGACGGCCTGATCCTGGCCACCGCCCGGCTCGACGACGAACTCCCCCGGCACCTGCGGGAACGCGGCGTGGCGCACGCGCTGGTGCTGCGAACCGACGGCGTGAGCCCCTCAGCCATCGGAGACGACGAAGTGGGGGGATACCTGGCTGTCCGGCACCTTATCGATCTGGGCCACCGCGACATCGCGGTCGTGACCGGGCCCTCGTTCACCTCCAGTGGCGTCGGCCGTCTCGCCGGCGCCCGGAGGGCGCTCGACGAGGCCGGCATCACATCGCCCGAACAATGGCTGCTCGCCGCCGGCTACGGCATCGAAAACGGGTTCACCGCCGGCGAATCACTTCTGGGCGAAAACGCCGGCCAACGTCCCACGGCCGTCTTTGCGGCAAACGACAACATCGCCATGGGAGTCATCGCAGCAGCCCATCGCTTCGGGGTTACGGTCGGGCAGGACCTGGCACTCGTTGGCTACAACGACACGCCCCTTTCGGCCAGGCTCCCGACCCCCCTGTCCTCAGTCCGGGTCCCCCTTGCCCAGATCGCCAGCACTGCCATCGATCTCATCGTCAACCCGGGCAGGGAACCACGGATACGGAAATCGATGCCCACGCTCATCCCCCGGGAATCCAGCGGCTCTCCCAAACACTTTGCAGGAACCGGCCGCGCGTAACGCCCGGATATCGCCGGCTCCGCTATGGCTGGCTCCGCTATCGCCGGCTCCGCTATCCCGGGCCGTGCCGGTGGCCGTGGCGGTGGAGGAAGGAGTTCACGCGCCAGGCGAATTCGTCGGGGTCGGATGCCGGACCTTGCGGGACGTCCCGGGCGTGGTGCGTTACCAGGTGTAGTCCGAGGTCCACTGCGGCTTTGGAGGCCCGCAGTGATGCGGCCGAGAGGCTGTCCCAGCTGGTGAGCAGTTCTTCCAGCGCCGCGTCGGGCTCGTCGTCGGCTACCACCGTGGTGATGAGGCCGATGTCATGGGCTTGCTGGGCGGTCAGCAGCCGTCCGCCGTAGAGCAGGTCTTTGGTCCGTGCGGGGCCGATCCGCAGAGACATGCGGTTCGCGAAGGTTGCCGGGACCAGCAGCCCGAGCCGGGCTATGGGCATGCCGATCTTGGCCGAGTGGTTCATGAGTTGCAGGTCGCAGGCCAGTGCGAGCTGGCACCCCGCCCCGGTCGCGAAGCCTTCAACGACGGCGACGGTGGGGACGGGAAGATCCTCGATGGCTTGCAGTGCTGCTTCCATCGCGGCGAAGCCGGCGCTGACCGCATCGGCGGGGGCGTCTTCCCATTCCCGCAGGTCCGAGCCGGAGCAGAACACACCGCCCCGGCCGCGGATGACGACGGCTCCGAGTGTTTCGTGGTCTGCAAGGGATGCGGCTGCGCGTTCCAAGGCTTCCCATTCGTGCTGTCCCAGCGCGTTGAAGCGCTGGCCGGTTCCGATGGTCAGGGTCGCGACGGACCCGGAGTCGTCGATGCTGACGGCCTCCAGGCTGACCCGGCCCGGAGTGGTCACTGGACTGCACCGGCCTTGCGCAGGAAGGCTATGTTGCTGGTGCTGAAGCCAAGGCCGGAGAGGATGTCATCGGTGTGCTGGCCGAGCAGGGGTGGGGCGGTTCTGACGGAGGCCGGGGTCCGGGAGAGCCGGACCGGGCATCCGACGACTTTCAAAGCGCCGACGGTTGGGTGCTGCAGTTCGGCCACCATCCCCCGGGCGATGACCTGCGGGTCTTTGAGCGCCTGGTCGACCGTTTGAATCGGGCCCACAGGTACGCCGGCAAGGTCCAGGACTTGGACCCATTCGTCGGTGGTCCGGGTGAGCATGATCTCCTCCAGGAGGGGGATGAGGATGTTGCGGTGCGCCACCCTGGACGGGTTGCTCGCGAACCGCCCGTCGGCCGCCAGCTCCTCTCGGTTCAGCGCGGTGGTGAGGCGTCTCCACAATCCGTCGTTTCCCACTGCGACCATGACAAATCCGTCGGCGGTGGCAAACGCCTGGTAAGGGGCAATGGTGGGGTGCGCGGAACCGTAGCGCTTGGGTGTCTCGCCGCTGGCAAAGTATCCGCTGGAAACATATGTCAGCCAGGAGACGGAGCCGTCGAGCAGGCTGATGTCGACCCACTGTCCGCGCCCGGTGCGCTTTTTCTCGTGCAGCGCAGCCAGAATGCCGATGGTCGCCCACATTCCGGCGACAAGGTCGGCGCTGCTGACGCCCACCCTGACCGGCGGGCCGTCCGCTTCACCGGTCACGCTCATGATGCCGCTTCGGGCCTGTGCGATCGCGTCATAACCGGGACGCAGGGCGTCGGGACCGGTCTGTCCGTAGCCGCTGATGGAGGCGTAAACCAGGCCGGGGTTCTCCGTGGAGAGGTCCTCGTAGCCCAGGCCGAGGCGGGCCGCCGTCCCTGGCCGGAAGTTCTCCACCAACACATCGGCCTTCAGAGCCAGTTGGCGCACGGCGGCCAGGCCTTCGGCTGACTTCAGGTCGACGGCAAGGCTGCGCTTGTTGCGGTTTACCGAGAGGAAGTAGGCCGCTTCTTCGCCTTGGAAGGGCGGGCCCCACTGCCGGGTGTCATCGCCCTGGCCGGGCTGTTCGATCTTGATCACGTCAGCGCCGAGGTCCGCCAAGGTCATGGTGGCGAAGGGGCCCGAGAGTATCCGGGTCAGGTCCAGGACCACAAGATCCTGCAGGGCTCCGCCGGACGCCTCCCCGGAGGGGGCAACAAGGCAGTCCGGGTCCGAGACTGGTTCCCGGAGGCTCATGCGGCTTTTCCTACGGCTTTCGGCGTCGCGGCGGCCAGGACGTGCGCAGCCTTGGGCAGCAGGATCAGGGCGCCCATGCTGATGATGGCACAGACGATGATGTAGATGGAGATTGCCGTGGAATCCCCGTAGTGCTCCAGGAGGGCGGCTGCAATCAGCGGCGCCGGGCCACCGGCAATCACGCTGGCGAGCTGGTAGCCCATGCCCGCCCCCGTGTAGCGAATGTCCGGATCGAAGCTCTCCGCGATCAGGGCTGCCTGCGGGCCGTACTGCATATCGTGGAGCACCAGGCTCACGACGACGGCGATTCCGACCAGGAGCGCATTGCCGGTGTTGAGCAGGCCGAAGTAGGGGAAGGCGAACAGGGCGGTCAGGACGATGCCGATCCCGTATACCCGGCGACGGCCGAAGCGGTCCGAGAGCCGCCCGAAGACGGGGATGCTGATCAGTCCCAGTGCGGCCGCGATGAGCGTGTCGTCCAGAATCGAGTTGCTGTTGAGCTTCAGATGCTTGACGGCATACGTGAGCACGAAGGTGATGAACAAGTAGAACGGCGCCTGCTCGGAAGTCCGCAGCAGGGCCGAGAGCAGGACCTGCTTCGGCTGACGCCTGATGACCTCCATCAGCGGGCTCCTGACCACCTTGTTGGATTTGCGCACGGCCTCAAACTCCGGGCTCTCGACAACGCGCAGCCGCACGAACAAGCCGACGCCGATCAGCACGATGCTCAGGATGAAGGGAATCCTCCAACCGAAAGCGGCGAATCCTTCCGTTCCCGTGATTCCCGAGGTGAGGCGCACAACTCCGGTGGACAGAACAAGGCCGAGCGGCACGCCCATCTGCGGCCAGCTTGCGGACAGGCCCCGTCTCTGCTGGTTTCCCCATTCCATGCTGAGCAAAACGGATCCGCCCCATTCCCCGCCGACGCCGATGCCCTGGATGATCCGCAGCAGCACCAGCAGGATTGGAGCGGCTACACCGATGCTCTGGTAGGTGGGAAGGAGCCCGATCAGCACGGTACCGAAGGCCATCAGGAACAGCGTTGCCATCAGCGTGGTCTTGCGGCCGATACGGTCACCGTAGTGGCCGAAGATCGCAGCTCCGACCGGACGTGCCACGAAGCCGACAAACTGTGTGCCGAAAGCCGCCAGAATGCCGGCAAAGGCAGATTGACCCGGAAAGAACAGCTGCGGAAAAACCAGGGCAGCCGCGGTTCCGTACAGGAAGAAGTCGTACCACTCGATTGTTGTTCCGACCACGCTGGCCACGGTGGCGCGCCGCACGGCCTGCTCCCGGGTCACTTGTTGAATGCTCATCATCACTCCATTGGTCTGATAATTCGGGCGGGATGCCCCGCAGGGATCGTTGGGCTGCGGGCCAGGGGTGTCAGGTCAAGATTTCCTGTGATGTCGGTTACAACACCACTGGACTAGCCTCTAGTACAGTGAGTGACCTTGTCAATACTCCTCATGTATTCTTATTACCCAGACGACCTGCGAGGAGGCACAGATGCGTGAAATGGCACCAACTGATCCGCTGGCGCGTGTTTCCAGGCCCCGCCTGTACGAACAGCTCGTGACGCAACTCCTTGGCTACATCGAGTCCGCCCAGCTTGGCCCGGGCGATCTATTGCCCGCAGAACGGGAGCTGGCAGAGCGGCTGGGGGTATCCAGGGCCACGCTGGTTCAGGCACTTGTGGCATTGGAGGTACTGGGCGTCATCGACGTGCAGCACGGGACCGGCGCCGTCCTCGTCTACCGGCCCAGCATCGCGACGGTGATCAAAAGCCTCAGGGAACACAGAAACAGGCTCCCCGAAATCGTCGAAGCCAGAAGCACCCTCGAAGTGAAACTCGCCGGACTCGCCGCGGTCAGGCGCACCGAGACCGAGATGGAGGCAATCGACTCGGCGCTGCAGGTGATGGCAGATGAGATCGCCGACGGAGGCAAGGGCCTGCATGGAGACGAACTTTTCCACCAGGCGGTCACGGCTGCGGCCCATTCATCGGTGCTGGCCCAGCTCATGACCTTCATCGCGGAAATGGTCCTCGAGACACGCCTGGAATCCCTGGGACAGCCAGGACGGCCCGAGCAATCGCTGGCCTCCCACCGCAAAATAGCAGACGCGATCCGGCTTCGGGATCCCGAAGCCGCAGCGGAAGCGATGCTCACGCACCTCGAGCTCGTCTCCGACGTCGATCTGCTCAAGTAACTTTCGGATGCCCAGCTGGACGTCCTGGCGGCACATCCTCGCGTTAGCATTGGTCCCACCACCCCTGACCAGGAGGACCCATGCCGCACACCGTTGACTTCGAGAACGTTTCTACCGTTGGCCTGGAATCGTCCCCGGTCGCCGAGGCCCTCGCCGGGTTACGCGCCAACGAGGCCCGCTACTACCGGAACAAATACGGCCACGTCTTCACGGTGAGCCCTGCAAGCGAGGTTCCGGAGGTGGTCGACTGGGTGAGCCGGATCCTCCGGGACGAGCGCGACCTCGTCATCGGATCCCGTCCGCTGGAAGCGACGGCCTTCGACGTCGACGGTCTGCGGATGGCCTACGTTTTCTATGAGTCGGGGCTGGCGATCAACGTCATGTACAGCATCGACGACGGCGGCAAGCGGGCGGTCGGGTTCAAACTCGCCGATGGCATGGAGATTCCGGAGGAATTGGGCCCGCACTTCAAGTTCGCCCGCCAAAAATCGAAGCTGGCCGGCGTTATTCGCGGCTCTTACTTCGTCATCAAGGGTGAGTACTGACCTGGCCCAGGCCACGGAATGGAGGATAGCCCCATGACACAGATACGGCGTTTCGACCATGTCGGCATCACCGTTGCGGACCTCGACGCGGTGACAGCGTTCTTCGTCGGGCTGGGTCTCGAGATCGAAGGCAGGATGTTCGTGGAGGGCGAGTTCATCGACACGGTCATCGGCATTCCCGCTTCCCGCACCGAGATCGTCATGCTGCGGCCGCCCGACGGAGGTACCGGGGTGGAGCTCTCGGGCTTCGTCCGGCCCGATCCCTTGCCAGGATCGCCCGACGCGATGGCCAACGAGCTGGGGCTGCGCAGCGTGGCCTTCGAGGTCGGGAACCTCCAGGCCGCCGTCGATAAGGTGGCCGCCGAGGGCTACGGGCTTGTCGGCGACATCGGAGAGTACGAGGGCATCTGGCGCATGGCCTACGTGCGCGGTCCGGAGGGGATCATCGTTTCCCTGGCCGAGCGGATCGGCTGACCGCTGTCAGCCGAACCGGGCGGCGACCAGCCGCGAGGGTTGTGCCGTTCGTTGGCTCATGGGGCCGGCTCCACGAGCTCCGGTCCGTTGTTCCGGACGTTGTTCACCCGGTCGCTGACGATCCGCGGCGTGAGGACAGGTTCGGGGACAGCGTCCAGGAGCTTCTGAACGTCGGCACTGTCTGTAGTGCCCGGGTCCAGCCAGTCGGAATACATGTCTGGCGGGATGATGAGAGGGCAGCGGTCGTGGACGTGCCCCAGGGAATCATGGGCCGTGGTGGTCAGGACGGTGCAGCTGAGCAGCCAACGGCCCGGGTCACCTTCCGGCACCGACGGGTCCGGCCAGAACTCGTAGAGGCCTGCGAAGGCCAGGAGGTCATCTTTCTCCGAGTACAGGTAGTTCGGGATCTTCTTGCCGTCTTCTGTCTTCTGCCACTCGTAGTACCCCTCGGCGGGGATCAGCGCGCGGCGCTTCACGGCAGCCTTGCGGAAGGCGGACTTCTCCAGGACAGACTCGCTGCGGGCATTGATGAGCTTCGAACCGATCTTCATGTCCTTGGCCCAGGACGGCACCAGACCCCAGCGGGCGACGAGCAGGTGCCTGTCAACCGCCCCTTCATCAAGCCGCTCGGCAATAATGGGCACGTCCTGGGTGGGCGCAACGTTCCAGCTCGGCGGCGGCGGAGTCCCTTCCACCTCCTTGGCGTCAAAATAGCTCAGAAGGTCCCCGGTGGCTTTGGACATTACGTATCTGCCGCACATAAGCCCATTCTGCCTGACAGGCCCGGGTTACCGGGTGTTCCAGCGGAACCAACGGATACCCATGAAGGCGAACACCAGGATGTATCCGGCGCAGGCCAGCAGTGAATACGTGACTTGGACGTTCCAGGGGGATTGGTTGAGCGCGGCGGAGAAGAGCGTCATGAGGGCACCGACGGGCGACCAGTCGGCGATGGTCTTCACGGTGTCGCCGAGGATGCCGGTTCCACCGAGGAGGCCAAGGAGGATGAGAACGATCATGAGCAGGCGGCTGATCGCGTTGATGGCGCTGGTGGACTGAACCAGGCCGACGACGGCTTGCCCGATCGCCAGGAACACGGCCGCGCCGAGGACGGCGACGGCCAGGACCAAAAGGTACTGGCCGACGTTGAGAGTCAGTCCGTACACGATGGCGCCGACGAGGACGACGACGAGGGAAGCGATCAGGTTGGTGATCACCTGGACGAGGAGGCGGCTGGTCATGATCATCCAGGTTGGTGCGGGGGTGACCCGGAGCCGTTGCAGTACCCCGGTCTCGCGGTCGTGCGCCAGGGTCAAGGTGTATCCGAACAGGCTTGCGGTGATCAGGCCGAGGGTCAGGGCCAAGCCGATGATGATGGTTGATCCGCCGAGCCGTGTTTGTGCCTTGCCGAATGAGTTGGCCACCACGATCACGATCGGCAGAAGCGTGCTCAGGAAGACCGACGTCTTGCCATTAAGCAGCACAGTGAAGTCGGCGCGAAGCAGCGAGCTCATGGCCAGGCCGAGCGGTGGGCGGCCGGTTTCGACACCAGTGTCAGTCACGGATTTCACTTCCTGTCAGTCCGATAAAAACGTCTTCCAAGGTGGGTGCACCGCGGGCGACTGAAAGCACCCTGGGATCGCTTCCGTGTTTGTCTATCAGCTCCGATGGACTTCCCTCGGTGAGCAGTACCCCGTGGTCGATGATTGCCACCCTGTCACAGACGGCCTGTGCTTCCTCCATGGAGTGGGTGGTGAGCAGGATGCTGCTGCCTTCCCCGCGGAGCTCCTCGATGCGGCGCCACAATCCGCGGCGCGACTGGGGGTCCAGCCCGGCGGTCGGCTCATCCAGTAAGAGCAGGCGGGGAGTGTGGATCGTGGCGATGAACAGCGCGAGTCGTTGCTGCTGGCCGCCCGATAACTGTTTGAACCTCTTGCCCAATTCTTCGCCAAGCCCGACAGAGCGCATGCTCTCGCGGATGCGCTCACGCGGGAGCTTCACTCCATACAGGCCGCCGTAGAGTCTTGCGATCTGTTCGATGCTCAATTCGGCTTGGAAACTCGATGACTGAAGTTGCACCCCCAGGCGGGCCTTCGCGGCCAACGGCTGCCGTTGAACATCGATGCCGTCAACCAGCAACCGGCCCGACTTCGGCGTGACCAGCCCTTCGATGGCACTGAGCGTGCTCGTCTTCCCTGCACCGTTCGGGCCCAGCAGGCCGAAGATCTCACCGCGGTAAATCTGCAGGCTCACACGGTCAACCGCTGTCCGCTCACCATAGGCCACACTCAACTCGTGGACGTCCAGGACCGGTCCTGGTGCCGGCTCATTTACTTCATTTGGCACGTCGCGTTCCCCTCAGAACGGCCGGAACGACCTCATTGCGGGCCGCATGTGTGGTGAGTCTAACCGGAAGACATGGGAGGATCACCTTGCTTGCCCGCCGGCGCCGGAGCGGGCCGCGTAAACGTGCGGGCGGCCCGTGAGCCCGCGATGGCGCTTGCCCCGATGCTGATGAGGGCTCCGAGGATTATGGCCGCGGCTTCTCCCGGTTCCAGCAAATGCAATTGGGAGCCGATAGTGGCGGCGGCAACCGGCACTCCCAACTGGGATGCTGCAAGCACCGCGAGCGGCAGAGGCTGGCCGAGCAGCCGCAGGCTTCCATGGACCAGCAGGGTTCCCAGGCCAAGGCAGATCCCGAGGAGAATCATTCTGGGGCTTCCCGCCAGGGTGTGCAGATCGAGCGATGCGCCCAGCCAGACGAAGAACACTGGCCCCAGAAAGCCATCGCTGACAGCGAAGAGTTGATGAGCCAGTCGCCGGGGTTCGCCCACCGCTGCGACCACCAGGCCGAAGGAGAACCCCGCCAGCATGATGGACACGTGGCCCGCAACGGCGAGTCCGGAGAGCCCGAACAGCAAGGCAAGTTGGATCCTCAGCTCCAGGGCGAACTTCCGGTCCTCAGACACGTCATGCACGCGTCCGCGCGTGCCGCTGCGCTCCAGCCAGCGAAGCACAAAGAACAGAACCGCAGCGCATGCCGCGACGAGGGCTGCCCCGACTGCTGCCCTCGACGCATTGGGTGGGTCGACAGCAAGCGGAAGCGCCACAATGCAGGCGATGTCCGCCACCGCCACTTGCGCCGTCGTCATCAGGACCTTTGGTCCCTTCAGCCGGAGCGAATCGACGATCGGCAGGACCAGTGCTGCCGACGAGGAGGCGAGCAGAACGATGTAAAGGGGAGCATGTCCGGTGCCAAAGGCAAAGGCAATGACGATTCCGACGGCGGCGGCCAGAACTGCGACGATGCCGGCACGCAGGGCGCCCCCACCCAGGGCGGGGCGGACGGCTTGGTCCCGCACGGGGACATGCGTCCCGGCGACGAACATGATCAGGGCGAACCCGACGTCGGCCACAAAGGTGAA
>DATCNU010000040.1:0-10995 GCA_036565085.1 Arthrobacter sp. | reverse complement strand
TTCCCGGGCGCATATTTGGTAGGTCTTTCGTGACGGCTGAGTGGCTGTTGGTAGTTGAAGCGCTGAATGGCATTTCAATGAATAGCGCCTTCCGGCGGTACTAATTGGTGAGCTTTCGATTCGTTCCAAGCGGAACCTGCCTGATGCTGCCTGCAGGTGCACGGCGGTTTCCAACCATCGTCGCAACAGGTTCGATTTGAAGGTAACAGAATCTCTGTCCAGTCTTCGAAGGCGCTACTCGCACGGACCCTTTGAGTTTTCGGAACAGGCGTCTGGCCGATGTTTCCTGTGCTGATGGGGGCTCTAGTAGTACTTTGTTAGGTTGGCGGGGCGTGTTGGCAGTAGGGGCAGTGGCTGAGTTGTTTGATGAGGATCCGTTGGAGTTCTTTGAGGACCCCGTACAGGCTCAGGCTGCCCCTGCTGCTTTTGGGGTGGCGAGGCGCTTTTTGGTAATGAACAGGTGTGCTGCGGACACGAGGGTGACGTGGTGGTGGAAGCCCGGGAAGGTCCGTCCTTCGAAGTGGGAGAGGCCGAGGCCGGTCTTCAGCTCGCGGTAGTCGTGTTCGATGCGCCACCGGATTTTCGCCAGCCTGACCAAGGTCCTGGTCGGTGTGTCGGCGGGCAAGTCTGAGAGCCAGTAGTCGGTGGGTTCTTTGGCGCCAGGTGGCCATTCGGCGATTAGCGCACGAACAGGCGCCAGTTCACCGGGGCCGAGGCCTGGTCGCTGACCATGTGCACCGTGGAGGCCACCTCGCAGTTGCCGATCTTGCCCAGCGTGCCCGAGTACTGCCGCGCCACGCACGCCGATGCGGTCCCGTCCTTCTTGAAGCCGGTATCATCGATCACCCACGCCACCGGTGCGATCGCCTCGGAGGCCAAGGCGGCTGTCATCAGAGGCCCGGAAAAGGGAATTTTGGCGCGTCCTTTTACAAGGGGAGACGGTGCCAAACCACGCTGGCATGGACGTCTGTCCGTCCACCACTCCGGGGCCCTGCCCTCAGCGGCGTGGACCGCACCGCCTGCACACGCCTGCACACGCCTGCGACGAATTTGTTGCCCCTGCAACCATCGACACATAGGCTCATGGTGTGAGCGGCAGGGACGGCAATCCGAGAAGCGGAACCGACCGGCGGCCCGTGAAGGAAATATCAAGCATGGCAACAGGTACTGTCAAGTGGTTCAACTCCGAAAAGGGCTTTGGTTTCATCGCCCCCGACGACGGAAGCGCTGACGTGTTCGCACACTATTCGGCAATCGCATCCAGCGGTTACAAGTCCCTCGACGAGAACCAGAAGGTTCAGTTCGACATCACCCAGGGACCCAAGGGTCCCCAGGCTGAAAACATCCAGCCGCTCTAATCAGTCCCGGGAGACTGGTCAGCCCGATGCGGCCGGCCAGTCTCTCCCTGTGTCCGGGGCACTCTTCTTCTCGGCCTCCGCCTCGGCTTTCTGCAGGCGGCGCCGCCTCCTGCATGATTTCCGCTTCGTTGGTGGCCAGCCATTCCTTCACGCCGGCCTCGTCGCTGAACGCCCCTTCGTCCTGGGCTTCCTCGGACTGGGCGACGATGATGGCCCACAGCTTCCCCTCCGGGATCCCGGCCTCGGCCAGGTGCGCGCCCCTGAGCAGTCTTGCTGATGGCCGTTTCATTCCCGAGCCGGTCAGCAATCTGAAGCTATGACGGCGGGTGGATCTTGCCGTGCCTGGCCCCTTCGCCGCGGCCGGCCTTGTCAGATTCGACCCGTTGCGACCACTGCTGCTGCCAGGGATGCGAATGCGGCCCTCAAAGCGGCCCGTCGTCTCCCCCAATCCGGGCTCCTGCCTGGGCCGTCGGGCGACGGATGAGGCTGGCGGTGCCTGCTCAGGCGTACCACTGCCAGCCTGGAGGAGCCCAGTTCTCCGGAACCTCATGGGAGTAGTAACTGCCGCAGTGTCCGCACATGTAGCTCACGACGGAGGGCCGAAGACCCCTCCGGTCCACGGCGTAGCAGGCCGGAATGAAGCCGTCAAAATCCAGGTAGGCGTCCGTGCGGCATTTACCGCATCGCGGCGGCGAAGGTGGCCCGGCGGGGACCGGCTGGTGGAGGGTACTGTGGCTGTGTTCCGGGTTTGCGAGCGTCATACGGTTCCCACACATTTCTCGTCAGCCGGGCCGGCCATCCCCGGGAACCTGATCAGGAGGCCGTGCACCGGTCCTGGGACAGGTCTCTGCAGCGTACATGTCAGTCAATGAGTCGGCCCGACGAAGCGGACCACAGACGCTCGAAAGCCTCCTGGCCGTCTTGGCACCGAGGCGGGGAATACTGCGATCCAAGTCACCCTACGCCTCTGGGTGCGCGTGCGTAAATCCCTTCCAGGGATGCGCCGCGGGCGCGGAACTGCCGGACGCCACGGGACCGGCACCCGGGACTGACCCGGGGCCGCCTGCCGATTTTATGATCCCGGGAACATGCCCGACCCGCGCCGACAACGATCACGGGCGGGGACGATGCGAGGATGAGTGAGGAGGAACCGCGGGCTGCGCAGACTGGGCCTTGCACTGTGGTGGGTCCGCGCCTTGTGTCTCTGGACGAGGCGGCGCGGGAGCTGCGAACTGCTGCCAAGGTGTCGAGCAGTCAATCTCGAAGATCCGGGGGCCTGCGAACCAATCGTGTCTGTGGCAGGAAATCCGGCTTACGCGTCGTCGTTCGGGGCTTCGGATATCGCCCGGAATCCGTCAGACGAGGGCTTCGCGACTGCCGGATGACACGTAAGATTCATGTCAACAGGGTCTCGGATCCACTGCGGGCGATCGGAGCCTCTTGGGCGTTCCGTCCTTCAGATTGGTTCCACATGGATCTCACCTTCATGGTCGTGCTGGTCATTTCGCTGGCACTGTTTTTCGATTTCACGAATGGGTTTCACGACACAGCCAATGCTATGGCGACACCCATAGCCACCGGGGCCATCAAGCCAAAGATCGCTGTCGCTCTGGCCGCAGTTCTCAACCTCGTGGGTGCTTTCCTCTCGACGGAAGTCGCCAAGACCATCTCCGGCGGCCTGATACGCGAAGGATCCGGCAGTGTCCGGATAACACCGGAAATCATCTTCGCCGGCCTTCTGGCCGCGATCATCTGGAACCTGTTGACCTAGCCAGTTCATGATGATTGCCCTGACTGTGACGCTGGCGCTGCAGCCGGGCTCAAAAACTACATGGAGCTGCCGCGTACCTGAAAAGGGGATCTGACCGCAGGGACGGCGACGCCCCCGGCCGGGGCGCGGCCGAATGATAAGGGGTATCCTTTGTCGCCAACAGCGCCCCTGGACGTCCGGCCCGTACGGGACCGCGTGTCGCAGTACCTTGTGTTGTCCGGACTTGCGGCCCTTCTTCTGTTCGACCTCCCGGCACGCTTCGCCGGGCCCACGAGCCCGGCATGGCTGGCCGGAGTGGTACTGACAGGCCTAACCGTCGGCATCCCCGCAGGAATCGCCGCTTTCCGCCACCGGGCGGCCCGCCGTCCGGACGGGAGCCGGCCATGAGCGTGGACGGCATGCCGCTGCCTGCGTGGAAGCACTCCAGGCCCGGCGGGCCTGGTTACCCCGCCGACGCGGCGGCGTGGGACCGCTGGTACACCGAAACCGACCGCGGCTGGGCTCCGGCCAGCTCGTCGGTACGCGCCGTGCTGAACGGACTTGCCCCGGGCCGGGCCCTTGATCTCGGGGCCGGAGACGGGCGCAACGCCGTGTGGCTGGCCGGCCGCGGCTGGCATGTGCAGGCCATGGACTTTTCCGCCGCAGCCCTGGACATCGGGCGCGAGCGGGCCTCCGCCGAGGGCGTCACGGCACTGATCGACTGGCACAGGCCGTCAGAATAGAAGAACCCGGGCTGCAATTCCGGCAGGAAGGCCTCTCCGTCTACCGCTGGGCGATCACGCAGGCAGCGGAACTGGCACGCCGGACCTGCGAACTCGCCGGGATCCGCCCCGAAGACCTCGCCGCCTTCATCCCGCACGAGGCGAACCTGCGCATCCTCGAACCCCTCGCCGACCAGCTCGGCATCCCCCGGGCCATCACCGCCCGCGATGTGATCCACTCCGGCAACACCTCATCCGCCAGCATCCCGATCGCCCTCGCCAAACTCGTACGCACCGGGAAAGTTCCCCCCGACAGCCCCGCGCTCCTCTTCGGATTCGGCGGTGGATTCTCCTACGCCGGCCAGGTCATCCGCACCCGTTACCCTGGACGCCGAAGCCATCCCCCTTGCCGAAGCGCTGGCCCACTTCGGACCCCGCCCCAGGACAGCACGGCGCCCGGTGTGGTACCAGACAGGGACCATCTGGCCACTGCCCGGCAAACGCAGAAGACTTAAAAAGGACGCCCCGGCCAGGACAACGACCCGGAAAGATTGACAGAATGAACAGCCATGAGGCCGGCCCTTCATCCGGGCCGGGCAGACCGGGCGTGCTGGTTCTGGCCTGCGCGCCTGCGGTCCGCGAGGGACTCCGGGCTCTTCTGGACGGCGAAGGATTCAGGGCGCAGGCGGCCGGTTCCGCCGCCGAAGCCCTGCCGCAGGTCCTGACCCACCAGCCCGACGTTGCCATGGTGGACATCCGGCTGGGGGACAGCACCGCCGTTGAATTCTGCCGCGCCGCACGCAGTCTGCTGCCCCCGCTGCAGTTCCTGCTGCTGACCAGCTACCAGGATCATCTCTCGGTCCTGCAGGCGGTCCTCGCAGACGCCAGCGGCCTGGTGCTGCGCCAGCTCCGGAGCGACATTCTGGTATCCGCCGTCCGGCGCGCCGCCGGCGGGGACTCCCTCATCAACGCCACCATCAGATCAGAAATCATCCAGGGTCTCTCCGCCGCCACGACCGCGGACGGCCAGCCATGGTCCTTCATGCCCTCGCCGCTCAACCTGACCCACACGGAGCGCGATCTGCTGGCCCTGGCCGCACACGGTCTGGACGATGAGTCCATCAGCCAGGACCTCGGCGCCCGCCTGGGAGAAGTCCCGGAACTGCTGCGCACAGCACTCGCGAAACTGGGCATCGAACCCCTCAACCGCACCCCCGGGCCGTAGCCACATGAGCAACGACGCCCGGCGGACGACGCACACGCACACGCACACGCA
This sequence comes from Arthrobacter sp., assembly GCA_036565085.1. Classification (GTDB taxonomy): domain Bacteria; phylum Actinomycetota; class Actinomycetes; order Actinomycetales; family Micrococcaceae; genus Arthrobacter. Next base: position 5,889 of record DATCNU010000040.1, on the reverse strand, counting down.
CACGCACACGCACGGAGTGTCCCGGCGCAAAGCCCGCGCAGGACACGCGCCCCCACCCTCCGCAGGGCGGTCGGCGCCAGCGGTCGTGGACCTCACCGGCATCGACACACCTGATGATGCGGGTTAGATTCAACGCACGCACTGTCGCCGAAAGAAGGAGCCCCGGGATGAAAACAAAGCTCGTATTCGTATCAGGTGTGGCAGTCGGCTTTGTCCTTGGGGCCGGGGCAGGCAGGGACAGCTACGAGAAATTCAAAGTCAAAGTCCGCGGTTTCTGGCAGGGCCCGACGGTAAAGGACAAAGTCTTCACCGCCGCCGAAGCCATCCGGAAAGCCCCTGAGGTCCAGGAGCAGGCAAGCCAGACGGTGAGGAAAGCGAAGGAGGAAATCACCGGCACACTCCGACACGACACCACACCGCACCATGACGAGGCGACGTCCGGTCGCTCTCCGCACGAGCAGGCAAAGGCTGACGCATCAGAAAGCGCCTTCTACGGCATAGGCGGACCGGCCTCGGGCGAGTCGGCGGACGCAGAAACCGCACACCAGCCACACCATCAAGATACCGGGACTCTGGACCCTACAGACTAGGATTCACGTCCGGCCCGCCGTCCGCCTCGGGGGCAGCCGGCGCCGTCCTGGGCGTGAACATGCGGACGCCCTATTGCTCACGCCCCCGCGGACGCGACGCGCCTGCCGCAGCCAGAGCCGGCCGGGTTGCAGGCCCAAATGCCTACTGGTCCGGGTGCCAGGAGTGGGCTACGTTGGGGACAAGCGGAATGCCCCGAAGGCCGGCTCGTTGCCGACGCCGGCGTCCGGGCATCGCCGTCGAGTAAGGAAGCTCACCATGGCATACAACGTCGCCCAGAAGCTCATCGCATCCCATCTGGTTACCGGGGAGATGATTCCCGGGACTGAGATCGGGCTGCATATCGACCAGACCCTCACCCAGGACGCGACCGGAACCTTGGTCATGCTTGAACTGGAGGCCCTCGGGCTCGACCGTGCACACACGGAAGTGTCGGTCCAGTACGTCGACCACAACCTCTTGCAGGCCGACAGCAAGAACGCGGAGGACCATGATTTTCTCCGCTCGGCCTGCCAACGGTTCGGTCTGTGGTTCTCGAAGGCCGGCAACGGGGTATCTCACCCAACCCACATGCAGCGGTTCGGTATCCCGGGCAAGACCATGGTCGGCTCCGACAGCCACACCCCGGCCGCAGGTTCGCTCGGGATGCTGGCCATCGGTGTCGGAGGCACCGAGGTGGCCCTGGCAATAGCGGGCGAACCGCTGTACCTGAAGATGCCGGAGATCTGGGGCGTGCGGCTGACCGGGAAGTTGCCGCCGTGGACCAGCGCCAAGGATGTCATTCTCGAAATGCTGCGCCGGCACGGTGTCCATGGTGGCCTGAACCGGATTATCGAATATTACGGCCCGGGCCTCCCAACTCTGACCGCGATGGACCGGCATGTGATCGCCAACATGGGCGCCGAACTGGGTGCGACGACCACGGTTTTCCCGGCCGACGAACAGGTTCGAGCCTTCGTGCGCTCCGAGCAGCGCGAGGGCGACTTCACGGAGCTTCTCGCCGACACCGATGCCAGGTACGACGTGACCGAGGAGATCGACCTCTCCACGATCGAGCCGCTCATCGCGCTGCCAAGCTCGCCGGGCAATGTCGTTCCGGTGCGGGAAGTCGCCGGCAGACCGGTGGCGCAGGTCGTGATCGGGTCATCCGCGAATCCTGGGCTGCGCGACTTCGCGATTGTCGCCGCAATCACCAAAGGGCGGCAGTCCCACCCCGGCCTGTCCTTCGACGTCAATCCCAGCTCGCGGCAGATCCTGCAGGACCTGACGAAAATGGGCGCCACCTTCGATCTGATCAGCGCCGGAGCCCGGCTGCACCAGTCCGGATGCATGGGCTGCATCGGCATGGGCCAGGCTCCCGCGAACGGAAGCAACAGCCTGCGCACCATGCCCCGCAACTTCCCGGGCCGTTCCGGTACACAGGAAGACTCGGTCTACCTGTGCTCGCCCGAGACGGCCGCGGCGGCCGCACTCACCGGAACAATCACCGACCCGCGGGACCTGCCGGAGCTATTCGGCCTGGACTACCCCGAGCTCGAACTGCCCGCGGTGTCGAGCGTGAACCTGACCATGCTCGAGAAGCCCTTGCCGCCAGAGGAAGCCTCCGAAATGACACTGGTCAAGGGCGAAAACATCTCCTCGCTCCCGGTCTTCGGACCGCTCGCGGACCGCTTCGAGGCACCCGTTGCCCTGGTCGTGGGGGACGACATCTCCACGGATGAGATCCTGCCCGCCGGTGCGCGCGTTCTGCCCTATCGCAGCAACATCCCGGAACTCGCCCAGTTCACCTTCGACCAGATCGACCCCACCTACCCTGCCCGCGCCGCCCAGACCCGCGATACGTCCGGCCACATCATTGTCGCCGGCGCCAACTACGGCCAGGGATCCTCACGGGAACACGCCGCCATCACCCCGCGCGTCCTCGGACTGCGCGCGGTGATCGCCGTCTCATTCGCGCGGATCCACTGGCAGAACCTTGCCAACTTCGGCGTCCTCGCACTCGAATTCACGAATGCCGCCGACCACGACCGTATCCAGCAAGGCGATGTGCTCCTGCTGACAGACATACGCGACGCGCTCGTGACCGGCGCGGAGATCCTTGTGCACAACAAGACCCGCGACGAGGCCTACCCTGTGCGGCACGGCCTCTCGACGCGTCAGGTTGAGATGCTCCTTGCCGGTGGTCTCATTCCCTGGCTGCGCGAGCGGAGAGCCCGGGACGCCCGCGATCCTCGGGAAATCAGATAGACGCGCCCTTACATTTGTGCTTCAAGCTTCTACTTGCCGCCTACCTGGGGTTACCCGCAAATCGTGGACAGTTGATCAGGCGGCTTGTGCCGGCTGAGGTTTATTCGCGGTGAGGAGTCGTTCGTGTTCCACAGGCGTCCCGTGGAACCGGTCGGTGAATCAGGCCTTCAGAGTTTCAGGACCATTGACGATGCCGTCAGCACAGGGTTGGGTATTCCACTTGTTCCCGAGGACTGACCGGCGGAAAAGGGCTCTCCGGTATGAAAGTCTCAAACGAGAGTCGGTTTCGATTCAGGCTCCGCATCAAACTTCACACACGCAGGCAGCGAAGCCGTAACCCCGGGGGGTCTTGATCAGCTGGAATGGTCCCGGACATCGGCGGGAGGGAGCAGCTGCACGACCACGGCGCAGTAAGTGTGGCATGCTCGAAGGTGTAAGCAACAGGATGTTTGCAACGTGAGGGTCCGCATTCCATGGAATGCGGACCCTCTGCCTTTTTCCCGGTGGATAGCGGTTCACCAGAAAGCGCCAGCCCAATACCAGCTGAAGGACAGCGCAAAAACCGGGTGATTGCTACGGTGGAAGTGTCCTGCCGGTCGAAGCGAAAACGTGGGGTAATTACTCCTGGCGGGGCACCAAAAAAGGGGGAACCGCAAATGGGATTGCGAAGCTTTTTCCACAGAAACCCTGCCAGGGCAGACCTTAGCCGGCCCATCTCCGCAGCGCAGATTCCGTCCGCGGAGAGGGAACCCCTCTCCCCGGAACAGCTGGTCGAGCTCCAGGAGGCGTGGGTTGAACTGACTGAGGCAGCCAAGGCCTCGAAGGTGACCAGCTTCCACGCCTGCACCCGGGCCGGCCGGCCCTGGACCGAAGACCCGGCCGCCATCAGGGCCGTCGCGGCCACCCTCCGTGAATACCCGGCCTCGAACAGCCAATAGACCACTCACCGGCTGGGGCCTGGGTGGCCAGCGCAGACTGCAACTGGCGCAGTCCCTGGTCGAGGGTCAGTTTGTCCACCACCGCCGTCTGCTCGTCGGGGCCAAGCAGCCAGATGCGGTCGCCGCTAACAGCAGCAACCACAAGGCTGATGTTGCGCTTGCCTTTGAGAGCGGAATGCAGGGAGAGCATGGTCTCCCTGCATGGCGGAGCACTTACCTCGGCAATCACCACCTGAAATCCGCCCAAACCATAAGGATCCGGCCCGACATAGACCTTAATTGGCACGGCACCGCTTGTCGCCGTGCCGTGCCAGTCCACGACCTGGAGCGCGGATAGTTCGTAACGGTTCTCACTCATGGGATCACTCTAGTTTCGACGTGCACATTGATCTGACCCGCCGCACCGCGCCAGCCGGCCTCAGCTGTGCTTCTGTGCCGGCGTCGATTGCGTCTCAATTCCTTGGTTCTATGGGGGTCCACCACAGGCAATCGGACCCCCATAGAACCTTGTATGTGGAACGCCCCAACCAGCGGTTATGCACCACCTGGTGCTGGCGAGGGCAGGATTAGCTGGTTCTGTGTTGGAGCCGGAAGTCGAAGCCAACAACTAACAGTCGCAAGAAGTATTCTGAAAGCCGGTGGGCTGGGGATTTCCTTGGCCGCCGGTTTTTCCAGTATGTGAATTAACACAAACTTACCGACCGCAACTGACAGGCCCCACCCACGGTCCGTCTCCCAGCGCTTTCGCTGGCATCGGAATGAAAGTCCTCATGACTGACGAACTCGCCCCTGACGCTGTGCAACAGTCCCCTGCCCAGCCATGGCCGCGGCGGCTGCTCCTGATGTCCCTCTTTGCCGGTTTCGCTGTTTTCGCCTACATCTTTGATCAGCTGACCAAGTTCTGGGTTACCAGCACGATGGTGGAGGGCGAACGTGTCCCTGTCCTGCCCCCGCTGCTTCACTGGTACTACCTTCGAAACTCCGGAGCCGCTTTTTCAATAGGCGAGAACGTGACCTGGATTTTCACCATCATCATGTCGGTGGTCTCGATCGCTGTCCTTTTCCAACTCCGGCGGCTGGGTTCGGCGTGGTGGGCCCTTGCCTTAGGGCTTTTGTTGGGAGGGGCGCTGGGCAACCTGACAGACAGGGTCTTCAGGGAACCGTCGTTTGCGATGGGCCGCGTGGTGGACTTCATTCAGTTGCCTAATTTCGCTTACATATTCAACATCGCTGACTCGGCCGTGCTTTCTGCTGTGGCTATCATCTGCGTCCTGACCCTTAAGGGAATAGCCATTGACGGGTCGCGCCGCACAACACCGGAAAGTCGGATCACTGTCTGAAAGCCGCCTGTCCCCCTCGAGCGCGCCGGCGATCGCTCAAGAGCATATTTCTGCAGAGGGTGAATGCCATCGCTGTCCCACATCCTTCGGATGTGGGACGCAGTTTCATCACGCCGTTTTCCCTCGGATTTGGCGCTGCGTCATTTCCCTTCCAAGGCCGTAGCGGGGCGCATAGAGTCACGGTATGGACACCGCCTCGGGGGATGGCACAAAGGCCGAGCCTTACCGGGTCATCGTCGGCTTAGATAACCAGCAGTTCCGGGCGACAGTGCCTTTGATCGAGCTTGTGGCCACACCAGAGCGCCTGGAGTTCCGTGCACGGTTTGGACTTGGCCGAATAATGGGTCCTTGGCACGTTGAGCGGACCGAGGTGACTAAGGTCTTTAAGGTGCGCTTGTTGTGGTCTCACTGCGTTGGCATCCGCGGTAATGAGGGCCTCGAGTGGACAATCCTAACGTCGAGCCCCGACCCGATACTCCTCACGCTCGAGGAGCTTGGTTATCCTGAACCGTCCCGGGAATCATGCCGCCTGTTTGTTGGCGGCGTCGTCGGGTAACTGGCCGGTTTGTAGATCATAATATGTCTGCTCATACTCCTCTGGCGTCTGGTGATCCAGGGCAGAATGCAGGCGTTCGTTGTTGTACCAGTGGACCCACTCGAAGACGATCTCCATCACGTCGGTTTCGGTCTTCAACGCCCCGGTGCGGAACGGTGAATCCTTCGCGACGGCCTCGTTCTTGAACAGTCCCATCACGGTCTCGGCGGCGGCGTTGTCA
>DATCNU010000039.1:0-3292 GCA_036565085.1 Arthrobacter sp. | reverse complement strand
CACCCCGGACCACCTCCTGGATATGCAGGCCGCGGCGGCCGTTGAGGCTGTGGAGCGGTCCGGGTGGGTGGAGCGGGCGGGCTGGGAGTACGCGGCCCGGGATGGGGACGTGACCCTGTCGTGCGGGTTCCACACGTTCGATGGGGCGTATGGGGATGCGTTGGAGAACTTCCCGGGGATGGTGTGGACGATTGGGCGCCGGCCGATTGGTTTGTGGGAGGAAGTTGCGCACGAACCGGAGGAAAGTTGACGACACACCGTCCTAGTGTTGGCAACACTGCGCAACATGATGTAAGTTTGGAACATATCAACAAAAGAGGTCCGGAAGCTACAGACTCCCGGACCTCCAACCACCACAACCGACAGAAAGACTTGTGATGACCTCCTCCGAGAATACCAGCCGGCAGAACCCGAACGACATTTTCTGGCTCGCCCGCTACGCCCACAACCAGACGGCGTCCCTGTTCGAGCAAGCCAAGGCCGTCGAGCCGTCGACCGATTTCAGGATCAACATCGAATTCTGTGACGTGGCCACCGTCTACAAGGGCAACCACATCGGCATTAACTCCCACTGGAACCGCAAAGAACCCCTCATGTTCCAGCAGAGCACGTGGCTGTACACCAAAGCCGACGTGGACCGCTTCGCTGCCAAGCTCGCGGCCGACGTCTTCAAGCTCGAAGCGGTGACGGCATGACCTGGACGATCCTCCCCTGCCTGCTCCTCCTTATCGGGTTCGGCCTCTCCATCGCCCCGGCCCGCCACCACGACGCACACCTTCTCTGCCGCCCCGGCACCGGCTGTGTGGAGTGTGAATCATGACCATCTACTGCCCTGCGCAAACCTACCGGCAGACCCGCGACGAGCCCGCTGAGTACTGCGAAAACGAAGTGCCCGAAGAGGGCGACCTATGCTCCGTGCACGACGCCGACGCCCGCATGGACGACGACTACGACCGCTACCTGCAATCGAGGGACGACTCATGAACACCCAGTGCTGTTGCGGCGGCCGTTACCGCTGCGGGGAATGCCGCTGGGACATCTGCTACTGCACCTGCCCATTCACCGAACCGACCGACGCCGAACTCGCCGGCCACGGCATCACCATCCGAGAGAAGGCCCACGCATGAGCTACACCGTATTGGACCCGGCACCGGACACCGCACACTGGCTCCGGATGCGGAAGCAGGGCCTTGGCGCGTCCGATGCTGCCGCCGTGCTCGGGCTCTCGAAGTGGGGCACTCCCCTGTCGGTCTACCTCGACAAGCTGTCGGACTCGATTGACGACAACATGTCTGACCGGCAGGACTGGGGCCACCGCTTGGAGGAGCCCATCGCCCAATGGGTGCGGGAACGCAAAAACCTTGAGGTCATCGCCTCCCCCGGCCTGATCCGCTCCGAAGAGTTCCCCTGGCTGCTGGCCACCCCTGACCGTCTGGTGAACGCGGCCGACGTCGTGGTCCCGCTGGAGATCAAGTCCTCTGATGCGTTCATGGCGGACGCGTGGAAAGAGGGCATCCCGCTGAACTACCAGATCCAGATCCAGCAGCAGATCCTCATCATGGGCGCCCCGTATGGCTACCTTGTTGTTCTGCACGGCGGGAACACCCCGGAGTTCTACACAGTCCCGGCCGACCGGGAGTTCCATGAGCAACTGGTCCGGCTCACGCAGGCGTTCTGGGAGGGTAACGTGCTGGCCGGCGTCGCCCCGGAACCCATCAGCTTGGACGACGCAGCCCTGCTGTGGTCAGGCGACCCGGACGTGAAGGTCGAAGGCGGGGATGCGCTCTATGACCTGTGGGGAGCCTACGGGCTGATGCAGGCCGAAGCCGTTGCCATCAACGAGAAGCTTGACGCCGTGAAGCTCCAGCTCCAGATCGCCATGAAGGACGCCGTCGAACTGACCTACCACGGCGAAACCCTGTTCACCTGGAAGCCCCGGAAGGGCGCGACGAAGTTCGACGACAAGAAATTCCAGCAGGACCACCCCGACATGTACCCAAAGTACTTGAAGACCGGCGCACCAACCCGCACGTTCCTCCGGAAGAAAGCCAAGGACAATGACTAGCCCGCTCGCAGAAGCAACAGCCGTCAAGGCTGTTGAGCAGAAGAAGAACCCGACCGCCCGTGACCTTGTGCAGGCACAGCAGCCCGCCATTGAAGCGCAACTCGCCGGGGCCATGAACTCGGCAGCGTTTGTCCGCGCCGCGATCTCCAGCGTCTCCGCGTCCCCGCAACTCCAGCAGGCCACCCCCTCATCCTTGCTCGGTGGGATCATGCTCGCCGCGCAGCTCAAATTGGAGATCGGCCCCGCGCTCGGCCACTTCTACCTGACGCCCCGTCAGGTGTCCAAGAAGGAAGGCGACAACTGGGTCAAGACGTGGACCTGCCTGCCGATCATCGGCTACCAGGGGTACATCGAACTCGCTTACCGTTCCGGACGTATCGAGAAGATCGAATCGTTCCTCGTACGTAAGGGTGACAAGTTCGACCACGGCGCCAACAGTGAGCGCGGCCGGTTCTTCGACTGGTCCCCGGCCGACTATGAGGAGAAGCGCGAGTGGACCGGCGTCGTCGCCATCGCCAAGATCAAGGGTGCCGGCACTGTGTGGGCGTACCTACCCAAGGATAAAGTCATTGACCGCCGCCCGGACCGGTGGGAGAAAACTCCGTGGGGCACCAATGAGGAAGAGATGGCCCGCAAGTCCGGGATCCGCGCCCTCGCCCCGTACCTGCCGAAGTCCACAGACCTTGGCAAGGCGTTGGAAGCTGACGAGCACAAGGTGGAGCACATCGCCGGGGTGCATGACCTGATCGTGTCCAAGGCTGATGACGTGGTGGAGGAACCTGCGGCGGCTGAGCAGTGAACGGCCGCCAGTTCGCGCTTTACCTGGCTAGAGATCTCCACTGCGTGTGCGGCTGCGCGGGCCGGGAGGACACGCTCGTCCCCCAACACCGAATCAACCGGGGACTTGGCGGATCCAAGGTACTGGACCGGCCAGCCAACGTGATTGTCATGTGCTCGCTGGTCAATGGCCGGATTGAGTCCGACACGAAGTGGGCTGGCGCGGCCCGTGAGTACGGCTGGAAGCTGTCGCGGTGGGAAGACCCCGAAGCAACCCCGTTCTACGACCGCGGCACCGGCACCTGGAATTTACTGGACAACCTTTACCACCGAACCATCACAGAGAAAGCAGCAGCATGAGTCCGCAAAAGTACCGCAAAACAGCAGTAGCCGCCGTCACCGCTTTGGCGGCAGTGGCCCTACTTTCCGCCTGTTCCTCGGACGCCAAAA
>DATCNU010000038.1:0-3787 GCA_036565085.1 Arthrobacter sp. | reverse complement strand
AAGACCCCACGAGAAATCCGGCGATGCCTCAAGCGATACCTCGCCCGCCACCTCTACCGCACCCTCAACGCCCTACACGCCCTACACGCCCCCGACAGTGCGGTCCCGACCGCGGCTTGACAGATATAGAAGATTCCGATTTTTCCCGGATGCTACGGGGACCCCGTCTTCGCGGGAGCCCGAGGCGTAGCTTTGTGCAGGGAACACAGCGCAGAGGGCCCGATGACCGGTCATGTTCCCTAAGACAAGGAGCACGACGGATGTCGATCGTCGCCACCCCGCGTGCCCCGGACGGAGCTCAGGCCCCGCAGCACCGGCCTCTGAACTGCAGCAGCTGCCGTGGCGGCGTCTACCTGATCATCGAAACGATCGAACCGCTGGACTCCTCGGAGCAGGACGTCGTTGAGGGTTCATACACCTGCATTGAATGCGATACGTTCTACGCCCGCGCCGCAGCGGTCTACCAGGTCTCCGGAATCCTGAACCGCAGCGAAACCGTACCCGGTGTGCTGCAGTTCCGCGGGGACTTCATCCATTGCGGCGAACCAATGACGACCCGGGGCACCGACCAGCGCCGCATCTACGCCCCCGTCCACACAGACAGACCGTCAGTGGCACTGCTGGAGGTCTACCTGCAAACGAAAGTCCTCCACTGCTGCTGCGGCTTCCAAATGGAAATCCCCCAGGACGACAGCACAGACCGCCGCCCGGGTAGCCCGGGCCTGCAAGGAATCGCTAACCAAAACGACTAGGAGACTATCCGTGAGCACCGTACTGAATCCATACCTTGGCTTCCGCGATAACGCCAGGCAGGCAATGGAGTTCTACCAGTCAGTGTTCGGCGGCGAACTGGACCCTGAGCACCTTTGCCGATTTCCAGGCCAGCGACGACCCGGCCGAGCAGGACAAGATCATGCGCGGCATGCTCGTCACCGAGGGCGGCGGTGATCATTATTGTGGGTCTATCAAAATGCCGGTGGACGGCGCATTGTGTGGGTAGAAGGAAGGGTCCGTTGCGTGATCGATTTCGGAAGTCCGTCAGTACGTGCCTGAACTGGTTACCTGAACGGGAAGACTGATGCCCCCTTGACGCAGCCATGCTCCCGCTGATGAGGAGTGCCGCCGCGAGCGGTCCGCGGCGGTCCAGGAACTAGCGAGCATGGTTGGCCAACGGAGGTGGATCTGTGACCGGATGGAATGCGGATACGGGCGCAGGCCCATTGGGCGAGGGAGCGGTCACGGTGCTGGACGGTTCCTCGTTCTGCATCTCCTCGGCCAACGGCGATATGTATCCGGAGCGTCCGCACGGCGTCTTCTTCGAAGACACCCGCATCATTTCCCGCTGGAACCTGATGGTCAACGAGGCGCCGGTGGAACCGCTTTCGTCAAAAACGCATGAACCGTACAGGGCCGTCTTTGTCGGCCGCGCCCCGCGCTCGGACGGCCGGGCGGACAGCCCGTTGGTCGTGGAGCGGGACCGCCATGTCGGTGCGGGCATCCGGGAGGACATCACCGTCCGGAACTTTTCCCGCGAACCTGCCGTGTGCGCCATCACCCTGATTGTGGAAACAGACTTTGCGGATCTTTTTGAGGTCAAGGACGGCCGGGTTCTCCGCACCTGGCAGCAGACGAAGACACCGGGCGACGGATCGCTGACTATTGAGTCCGCGCGGGAGGGCGCGCATCGGCATGTGACCGTCAGGGCTCCGGGCGCCAACTTCAGCCAGGACGGACTCAGCTACGTTGTGGTCATTCCGCCTCGGGCCAGCTGGACGCGGCGGATTATTGTCCTGCCAAGTTTCGACGGCGCGGCGGCTCCGGAGCCCTTCTCCCACGAAAACCTGGTTGCATCCTCCGCAGCCGCCAGGCGCTATCAGGAATGGAGCGAGTACACCCCCGTGCTGCACCTGGAGGACGACGATACGGAACAGATCCTTCTCCGGAGCCACGATGATCTGGGATCACTAAGGATCTTCGACCCCAAAAACCCGGGCCGGGCAGTGCTGGCGGCCGGAGCCCCTTGGTTCATGGCCCTGTTCGGCCGGGACGCCCTGCTCACCTCGTACATGACAATGCTTGTGGACCCGTCCCTTGCCTTGGGAACGCTGCAAACGTTGGCGGAGCTGCAGGGAACCAGCGTGGACGCGCTCACCGAAGAAGAACCCGGACGCATCCCTCACGAGGTCCGCCGGGGCGTCAGCGCCCGGCTCGCCCTGCGCGGCGGCAGGGCCTACTACGGAACGGCGGACGCCACCCCCCTGTTCGTGACACTTCTCGGCGAAGTGAGCCGCTGGGGACTGGGCGCCGATGTCCTCGGATCCTTATTGCCGCACGCAGACCGGGCGCTGGACTGGATCACCCAGTATGGTGACCGCGACGGCGACGGCCTAGTCGAATACGCCCGCGCCACCGACCGCGGCCTAATCAACCAGGGCTGGAAGGACTCCTGGGACGGGATCAACTTTGCCGATGGCGGGCTGGCCGAGGCGCCGATCGCGCTGTGCGAGGTGCAAGGGTATGTCTACAGCGCGTTCATCAGCCGGGCCGTGCTTGCCCTGGACACGGGTGACATGGAACTGGCCGCCCATTGGCGGAACCGGGCCGTTACGCTGAAGAAACAGTTCAACGAGCGCTTCTGGTTGCCGGAGCGTGGGTATTATGCCGTCGCCCTGGACCGCCACAAGCGACCGGTGGACGCCTGCACCTCCAATATGGGGCATTGCCTGTGGAGCGGAATCGTCGACGACGAGAAGGCACCCCTCGTGGCACAGCGCCTGATGTCCGAGGAAATGTTCACAGGGTGGGGTATCCGGACGCTGGCCTCGGACATGGGCGCCTTCAACCCGGTGAGCTACCACAACGGATCCGTGTGGCCGCACGACAATGCCCTGATCGCCGCGGGGCTGATGAGGCACGGCTTTGTGAAGGAAGCCCAGCGGGTAGCGTCCGCGATGCTGGAGGCGGCGAACTACTTTGACGGCCGGCTACCGGAGCTGTTCTGCGGTTTTGACCGCAAGACGTATGCGGAGCCGGTGCCTTACCCCACGGCCTGCTCGCCGCAGGCCTGGGCAGCGGGCACTCCTGTGCTGCTGATGCGCATCCTGCTGCGTCTTGACCCGTACCTGACCACCAATGATTTGTGGTTGGCGCCCGTTTTCCCCGAAGGCTTCGGGGACTTCGAGGCGCGGAACGTGCCGCTTGGCACATCCCACGTATCGATCCGCGTTTCACAAGGATCGGTGACCATCACGGGTCTCCCTCCCGGGATCAGGCTCCACAGGGAAGCCCGGTCTCCTCTGGCGGACCTACTGGACATCAACAACCCGGACAGCAGAACGCACCAATGAAGGCCCGGACAGCCGCGAGGACACAGTCAAGCCCGGGATGACGCCCCGAGATGAAAACCCCTTCATCATCGTGGCGCCGTCCGGGCAATCACCGCCGTCTTCCCGCCACCAGGGAACGGCCTCAACAGGAACAAGCCGTATATCTGTCCAGGTTTTGCCCCCTCAGAACCTGTTGATTGTCGGGTTTTAGCCGCGACGGTGGCGTCCGCACAGAGTCCCCGGAATTCGGCGGTTCCTTCGCCGCCCGGGCGCACCGGCCGGCTCTGCTCCGCTGTTCACTGCAGTGCGGGCCCCGGCCCGGCTATGGTTGTGCGGCGGCGTGGCCGGCTCTACATTGAGGCATGACCAACGCCGCGGGCCAGCAATTCTTCTATGAGCTTCAGGACATGATCATCAGCACGACAAGGGCCGCCCGGTCCCGGCCGGCGGGAGGGCCGGGA
>DATCNU010000037.1:0-3777 GCA_036565085.1 Arthrobacter sp. | reverse complement strand
ACAGGGTGATGAGGCCGTGTGAGAGTGCGCGTCCTGTGAGGGTGGCGCGGGCGCCGATGGTGATTCCGCCGAGGGCCATGATGGTTCCGGTGAAGGAGGAGTCAGCGCCGGTGCCTGTGGCGCCGAGGACCTGCCAGTAGATGTGGGAGGCCTGGGCGCCGTTGGTGAGGCTGATGGTGCTGGCGGCGGCGGTGTTGAGGGCGGCGTCGATCTGGAAGATGAAGACAGCGTTGGGGTCGTTTTGGCCGTCCAGGGTCAGGGTTCCGGTCAGTGCGAACGCGGCGGCGGTGTGGTGGATGCCGGGGGTGAAGGTGTTTCCGTTCTGGTCTCCGGCGAAGTCCGGGGTGGTTGGGCTGCGCCCGGCGGCGTCGTTGTAGGCGGTCATGAGGTCGTTCTGGGCTTGGCCGGCCTGGGAGTCGGCGGCGTGCGTGGTGCCGGAGGCGATGCCGGGTGGAAATCCGACGATCGAGTTTGCCGGGCTGACCCCGAGGTCCCCGCTCAGGACGGTGGCATCCGTGTTCGTCACCCCCGTCCCGCCCAGCACCAGGTATGTGGCCGCAGTACCCAGCACCACCGGCGTTACGGCGGCTTGGGCCCGAACCGGACCCAAGAGCATGCCCGCAACAAGCAGGCTGCCCGTCAGCGCGCCTATCCCGATGATCCGCATCCATCGGGGCGGGCTGGATCCTGCTACGGCCACGGGGCCGCGTTCACATCCTGTAGACGGCGCCTCTCTTGTAACCGGCGCTTGCGGACCAGGTAGATCGCCAGCAGCAGGAGAATGGCAAGACCGGTCCCGATGCCCGGACCAAGAAGTCCGGACGGAGGTGCTGTGGCCGGAGCCGTTGAGGGGCCCGGGCCCCGCGGGAACGTGAGGGTGGCGTCGGCGGATTCGGTCAGGAGACCGCTTTTCAGTTCGAGGCGGGCGTTCCAGGGTCCGTCGGGAAGCGCGGAGTCCAGGATGGCTGTCACCGTTCCTGTTTCACCGGGCCCAAGCGTGGTGGGCACCTTCACCGGAAACGGTCCACCACTGAGTCCTCCGGGCCCGGCGGTAAGGCTGAGCTGGCCCCCGATGTCCAGCGCGCGGGCGCCAGTGTTGCGCACCTCCGCCGTGACGATGGGCTGCCCGGCGGCGTTGCGCCCCGCTCCGGGGGAACCAATGTGCATGGCCGACGCCGGCTCGGCGCCGGTCCCGACGGACAGGTAGACACGGATGCCAACGCGGTTCACAACGGTCACCGCGCCCGAAGGGGTCGAGGGGGACCGCACCTCGGCCCAGACAATTCCATACCGCTCACCGTCCCCGGCGTCCGGGGGAACGGTGATGGTGACCGTTACCGCCTTCGCCTCATTGGCCGCCAGCGTCATGGCGCCGCTGTCGGTAGTGGTCCACGAGGTCAGATCGTTGGCCGTACGGTCCGGGGCACCGGTGAACACACCGTCCGCGATCCGGGCCGCGGCTTCATATACGGCCACGGACGCCTGGTCCGGCGTGGTGTTGGAGATCTGGATCCGGCGATGGATGACCGCGCCGGGGTTCAGGTGGTCAACGATATAGATCAGCGCCCGCGGGTCATCGGCCCGGGTTGTCGGGGCATCCAGGAGCCGCACGCCGATGGCGCCCGGCGCCGTCGTCGAATCAGCGACGGCGCCGGGCGTCAGTACCATAAGCACTGCAAATGCGGTTAGCAGGGCAAGCAGTGTCCTGCGCACAAGGATTGGCTGCCGGTCAGGACAGGGAATGGGTGATGGTTCCGGTGTAGGAACCCGTTATGGCCTGGGCCGGAAGGCTCACCACGATGGTCGGGTTCCAGGTAGCGGAGTTGTTCCCCACTGAAGCGGACTCCGAGAAGGCCGTCAACGCGATGGCGGACAACGCCGCCGGGGTGGTCGTCTGTCCTGGGATGAAATCCGCGGTTCCGGTAGTAACTGTGGCGGCTCCCGAGGAGTAGGTCGCCGTCGTGATGCTGGCCGCGTTAGCTGTGGTCGAATTTGTGAATGGTGCGGACGTCACTGTCGCGGCCCACGAGGCGCCCAGAGCTGCCCGGGTGTCTGCGGCGGTGACTTCTCCTAGTTGCGCTGTGACTGTTCCGGCAGCGGCGCCGCTACCGAGGCTGGCGGATGTCGGGGCGCTGATGGTGAGCGAGCCGCCGCTTACCGTGAAAGTCGTCGTCGTATCGGCGGCGACGGCCGCACCTGTCGGGACCGCCACCGTCCAGGCGATCGCCAATGCAGCGGTGGTTACCGTACCAAAGACAGTTTTGTGCAAAGCCATGTCATTCCCCCAAATGTGTGGTTCGGGGATGGTCCCCGCACCGCTCACGGTATGGCCCTCATCGGCGGGTAAACACAGCGAAAGTCCGGCTCTGTCCAATGTGTCTTCCGGGCGCCTTGACGGAGTCGGTCATCAGCTTCGAAGGCGGCGCGGGCCGCTCCCGCGCATGAGGCCGCAGGCCGGGCCTGGGAGGTCAGCCATAAAGACGGGAGGTGTTCTGCAGAGCTTCGGTGGCCTCCACGATAAGCCGCCGGACGATGTCCCGGGCCGGCAGGATCTCGCCGATCACGCCGGCCGACTGTCCGGTGAAGGGCACGAACAGCTCCATGTGCTGCTGCTGGATGGCGGCCATGATCTCTCCCTGGAGACGCGACGCGTCAATGGCCGCATCCGCGGGGTGGACTTGCCATTGCTCGATAAACGGCGTCTCGAGTGCACGCGGAACAACATCGAAGGCACCACCGCCGGGCTTGCCGAAAATGTCATCCCACACGTCCACTTTCACAGCACTCTGGGAACCGGCTGCCAAAATGGCCCGTTTCCACTCGTCGCTGATCGACGCCTCTTCCGATGCCAGAAACCGGGTGCCAAGGTTCACTCCCTGGGCTCCCAGGACCAGCGCCGCAGCCAAACCCCTGCCGTCGGCGATCCCTCCGGCTGCCAGGACCGGCACCGGACCCACGGCGTCCACCACCTGGGGGACAAGGGCCACCGTCGAGACCTTGCCGCCGAAGCCCCCTGCCTCGGTTCCCTGGGCGATGATCACATCAACTCCCCGCTCGGCGACCAGAAGCGCCTGTTCCACCGTATGCACCTGCTGGATAAAGAGGGCACCCGCTTCATGGGCACGGGCGGGTAAATCGCCCGGATCGCCAAGTGCAAGGGACACGACCGGCGCATGCATTTCAAGGGCGATGTCGAAGGACTCGGGATGCTGTTGAAGCCAGGGCTGCGTGAAGTTGACGGCAAGCGGGCGCTCGGTCAGCGTCCGCAGGACCGCCAGCTCTTGCCGCAGATCTTCAGGCGACCGGGCCGCGCCGCCCAGGCTGCCCAGGGCGCCGGCATTGGACACCGCTGCCGCCAGTTCGGAGCCGCTGCCGAACGGTCCCATGCCCGCTTGAACAATAGGGTGCTCGAGTCCGAGGGTTTCGCAAAAGGTTGTCCGCAGCATTTCTTTCCTCCCCGGGGAAGCCGTTGGTAGGCCGAGTTTACGCCGAAGCCTCCGATCGTGAACCCCAGGGCAACCCCAAGGCAGGCAGGCGGTGGTCGGGGGTCCTCAGAATCTCGTGTAGAGTCGTTTCTGTTGTTGTGTTTATGCAGTTCGTAGTTCAGGCAGTACGCGCGGTCGAAAGTCCGCGTTCTTCTGAAGTAGCGGTTTTGAACACCCCACACCGGAGGACCCGAAAGTCGGGACTTTTCCTCCACCTTCACGAAGGACAAAAATAATGGCTACTGGTACCGTCAAATGGTTTAACGCTGAAAAGGGCTTCGGCTTCATTTCC
>DATCNU010000036.1:0-11788 GCA_036565085.1 Arthrobacter sp. | reverse complement strand
TCACGGCGCGGGTTCCGCACCTCCCGGCAGTCCTCTCCACATTCCACACCTCAGGCTCAGTGGACTACCTGCTGCACATAGCAGTGGCGAGCACCGAGGACCTGCGGGACTGGGTGCTGGACAACCTGGCGACAGACCCCGTGGTTGGGCACACGGAGACTACCCTCGTTTTCGACCACATCCAGGGGAACCACGGGCCGCTGCCCGACTAAACGCTGCCCGGTTAAGGGCCTCCCGGTTAAGGGCCGCCGATTGAGCACTGCCTAGGCTGGGTGCCGCTGGGCCGGCCGCAGTGCGGCTCTCAGGGTAATGCCGGCGAGGACCAGGGCGGCGGCGCTGCACAGCACCACGAAGCCAGCCACCGATGCCTCGAGGCCGAAGCCGGCAGCCGCCCAGCCCAGTCCAATCACCGGAACAGCACTTCCAAGGTAGGTAATGACATAAAGGGTGCTGATCACTTGGGCATGGGCGGACGGCTCGACCTTGCCAGCCACGTCATTGAAGACCGCGCGGAAGGCGACGCCCTGCCCCAGGCCGGCGGAGATGCTGGCGGAGACAAGCAACGTCGGGCTGCTCCAGGCGGCGGCCGCGGCCAGCAGCAGTACGGACACGGCAAGGACGGCCAGGCCGGAGGGAACCACGAACCGCCCCCGCGCGGACAGAAACTGACTCAACGCGGAGGCACCCAGCGTCAGCCCGGCAAGTGCGCCGACCAAGGGACGTGAATCAGTTCCCACGATGTGGGCAAAGTAGCCGGGAGCCAGGGACAGGCAGAACCCAAAGACGGAGAAGCTGAGGAAGCCGACGGCGGACGCCAGCCAGAAGGCGCCCTTCGCTCCCGTGGACACCGACGGACGGCGCGGCGCCAGCACCTTCAGCGGCCGGGTTTCCGCCGGAGGCTTGATCGCGGGGTGGGCCCGGAGCAGGGACAAGGGCACCAGCATCCCGGCAAGGACTACCGAATGCACTGAGTAAGGGGCGGCGATGGGATCAGGAAGCAGCGACAGCAGCCCACCGATGACGGGACCGGCTGCCACACCGCCGGCAGAGGCCAGCAACGTGAACCGGGAAGCCCACTCCGGACGTGCTGGCAGCAATTCCCGCAGTGCCGCAGCACTGGCACCGGTGGCCAGCGCGACTGCCACTCCCTGCAGGGCCCGGCCGGCGGACAGGGCCGCGAGGCTCCCTGCATTCGCAAAGACAGCGCCTCCGGACAATCCCGCGACGACGGCAAGGATGAGGGCAGCCCTCCGGCCGATGTGGTCAGACCAGTGGCCAGCCAGCATAAGCGTCGACACGAGCGCCAGCACATAGCTGGCGAAAGCCACCGTGATATCGAGGGCCGAGAGTCCAAGGTTCGCCTGCAGCAGCGGGTACAGGGGTGTTGCCAGGTTCGCACCCACCAGCAGGGTGAAGATGACGGACCCCGCCATCACCAGACGCGCGGCAGTGGAAGCATCCCAACCGGAGGCTGCTGCTGCGCCGGGGCGCATGCGGAGTTCACTGAAGACTGTCATTCGAGGTGCCTTTGGCTGTTCCGGGGCGGAGCGTCCTCGTGGGGCGCCACCCGGGGTGGAAATCGGATGTCTCCAGAATGCTGCAGGCCTGCTTGATTCAGCGGTCTTTGATGGAATAATTGATCAAAATAATCAATCTCGTATCCTCCAAATAACCGAAAGTGAAAGTTTTGAATACCCTCGACGCCACCGATCTGAAGATCCTGCTCGAACTTGTCCGCGATCCCCGGACCCAGATCGGCGAGCTCAGCGAGGCCCTGGGGATCGCACGGAACACCGCGCAGTCGCGCGTGCGGCGCATGCTCCGTGCCGGCGTACTGCACGACGGCGGCAGGGAGATCGACCTGGAGGCGGTGGGCTACGACGTCGTGGCTTTCGTGACGATCGAGGTGACGCACCGTGAACTGGACGGGGTGGTGCGTGCCCTGCGGCTCCTCCCCCAGGTCCTGGAAGTTCATGAGATCTCGGGCCGGGGTGACGTGTGGTGCCGGGTGGTGGCCACCGACACTCACAACCTGCAGGCCGCCCTGCGGCAGATCCTCCGGATCAAGGGCGTCATCCGCACAGAAACTGTCCTGGCCCTGCACACCCACATTCCGTACCGGACAGAGCCCCTGATCAGCGGGCTGGTCCTCGGTGCGGGCAACCAGCCAACACGGCCGCGCCAAGGGCAGGCCGGAGGCCAGGGCTCCCAGCGAAACGACTAGGATTCAGCATGGACAGGCTCTCACACACTTTGCGCGATCATCGAGGCGATGTCTTAACGAGTCCGACCATGACAACCGCCCGGATGGAGAATGTTCACCTGTGACCATCATCGATAATGCCGTCTACGTTGACGGCCTCCGAAGCGCCGAACCGGAAAGCCTGGAGCAGACGTTCGAGACCCTCGCCGAACACGGAGGCATGGCCTGGATCGGGCTGTACCGGCCCACCAAGGCGGAGATGGCAGCCGTGGCCAGCGAGTTCGGGCTCCACGAGCTGGCTGTGGAGGACGCCATCTCCGCGCACCAGCGGCCCAAGCTGGAGCGCTATGACGACAACCTCTTCACGGTGCTGCGGCCTGCGCGGTACCTGGACGACTCTGAAACTGTCGAGTTCGGGGAGCTGCACGTATTTACCGGGAACAACTTTGTGGTGACGGTCCGGCACGCCGAGATGGACGGGGTGGCCCGGGTGCGGCGCCGGCTTGAGTCCCGCCCCGATCTCCTGCGTCATGGTCCCGAAGCCATCCTCTACGCCCTCCTGGACCGGATCGTGGACGACTACGCGCCGGTGGTTGCCGGCCTCGAAAACGATATCGACGAGATCGAAGACCAGCTGTTCGCCGGGGACAGTTCAGTCTCAAGGCGCATCTATGAACTGGCCCGCGAAGTCATCCAGTTCCAGCGCGCCATCCATCCCCTGCCGGAGATGATGCAGCAGCTCAAGCGGGGGTTCGAGAAGTACGGCGTGGAAACCGAACTGCAGCACAGCCTGCGGGACGTGGAGGACCACGTGGAACGGGTCATCTCCCGAGCGGACTCTTTCCGGGACCTGCTGCAGAATGCCCTGACGCTTGACGGGACCCTGACTGCCAACCGACAGAACGAAGCCAGCGCTGTGCAGAACGAGCAGGTCAAAAAGATCTCCTCCTGGGCTGCAATTTTCTTTGCGCCGTCCTTCGTGGCCGGCGTCTACGGAATGAATTTTGACCACATGCCCGAACTCCACTGGGTCCTGGGCTACCCCATGGCAATCGTACTGATGGCCGGCACCGCCACCCTGATGTACGGCATCTTCAAAAGGAAAGGCTGGTTGTAGGACATGGGAAACGGAAATGACGGCGCCGCGAAGCCTGCTTTTTCGAGGGGACGCATCATCACGCCCGGAACCGAACACCAACTTGGCCGTTACGGGCTGTTTCCGCCGTCGCCTGCGCAGCAGCGCGCCATCAGGACCAGCACCCTGAAGCTCACGGCAAAGAGCGCGGAACCCGAACTGTTGTGGATCACGTTCGCCGAACTGTGCGGCAGCCAGGTGCCGGCGGCCGATTACGAAGACCTCGCAGGCCGGTACGGAACCTGGGTCATCGACGGCGTTCCGGCGCCGGCGGCAGACCCGTCACCGCAGAAATCGCCGGCATGGCACCGGTTCAGTACTGTGGTGGACATTCTCTACGCGCGGGACGTCACGCTGTTCCTGCTTGGAACCGGGCTGTCCATGGATCTGGCGCACATAGCCAGCCGCCTGTCGCTCCTGGAACTCGTGGAGTCAGCGGACGTGCCGGTGGTTGACCCAGCCGCCGGAAGCTAGGCGCCGGCCACGCGCCAGCGACGGTAAGAGCTCAGGCGGCGTACATCTCAGCGATGCCAGGCCCGGACGCTTCCCCGCTGAACACCAGCCGCCGGTTGGCTATCTTGTCCGTGAAGAAGCGGTCGTGGCTGACCACCACCACAGCTCCCGGGAAATGCAGCAAGGCACGCTCCATGACCTGGGTGCTGGACAGGTCGAGGTGGTTGGTGGGCTCGTCCAGGAGCAACACGGAGGCACCGGAGAGCAGGCACTGCGCCATGGCCACACGGGCCCGCTGCCCGCCGGAGAGGCTGCCGATTCTCTGCTTGAGGTCTGCCTCGGAGAACTGGAACATGGCAAGGAACCTGTTCACCGACTTTTTGGTGGCAGTCAGCGCCAGGCTCTCCGGCATGGCGTTGACGGCATGGGTGACGGTGTCGTCGTCGTCGAGTTCGTCAAGAACCTGGTTGTAGGAGACGATGCCCGCCCCTTTGGACCAGGTCACGGAGCCTGAATCCGCGGGATCCTCCCCGGTGAGGGCCCGCAGCAGGGTGGTTTTGCCGCTGCCGTTGGACCCGAGGACCGCTATCCGGTTGCCGCGTCCGATCTCAAAGCTCAGGCCGCTGAAGAGCGTCCTGCCGCCATACGCCTTGCTGAGCGACTCCACCCGGCACAGCACGTCCTTGATGTAGAGGCCGCCATAGATTTCGGTGATGATCTGGTCGACCGGCCGGGGTGCACGGGACTTTTTGATCTTGGCCAGCTTGCCTGCGAGATTCTTGCCGGCGGCCTTGGCGGCCTCCCGGCGGTCGGAAATGCCCTCGGCTTCGAACGCCAGAAGCTCGGACTCATGGACAAACTGGCTCTCCAGGCTCTTGAGCCTGAACTGCTTGGCCACGACGTACCCGGCGAAATTGCCGGGATACTCGTGCAGGTGGAAGTTCTCCACCTCGACGATCCGTGTGACGACGGCGTCCAGGAACTGCCGGTCATGCGAGACGATGATTGCGGCGCCCTTGAAGGTCCGGAACCAGCCCTCGAGCCATTCCACGCCCGCCACGTCCAGGTAATTGGTGGGCTCATCAAGCAAAAGCACGTCCGGGGCCTCGAGGAGGATCTTCGCCAGTGCCGCACGGTTCCGCCAGCCGCCGGACAGCTCATCAATGGCGCAGGCGCGGTGGACAGCGCTGAACCCCAGGGTGGTGAGTACCTTGTCGATGCTGCGCCGGTAGTCCCAGCCGTCGAGGCGGTCCATGTCCTCAAAAAGCCCGGACTGGCGGTGGATCAGCCGGTCCAGTTCCACACTGTCCCCGGAATCGGCGGCGATGGCGGCGTCGATTGAAGCGAGTTCAGACTCAATCGCCTGGATAGGGGCAAACAGGCCGTCCAGGACCTCCGCGATGCTCGACTCCCCGTTCAACTCCGAGAACTGGGAGAAATAGGCAGTCTTGATCCCCTGGTCAAGGACGACGGTACCCGTGTCCGGCGCCACCTGTCCGAGGGCCAGCTTGAGGACGGTCGACTTTCCGGAACCGTTTTTGCCAATAAGGCCCACCCGGTCTCCGGGTTCGAGCCTGAAGAAGGCCTCACGCAGCACAGGTGTTTTGTCGAAGCCGACGCCGACGTTGTTCAGCCTGATCAGGCTCATGTGATCTGTCCAATCCAGGGATGATTGAGGCCGGAAACTACCGCCAGGGATCAGACAGCCATTGTGTGGCGCTTAGGGGGTTCGACCCCTGGCCTCCTGAACGCGAACTCGATTCAAGCCAGCTCATACTCTCTCACGGAAAGCATTCGCCGCGGATTCCGGCGTGTCGCGGCCTGACCAGGTCTTGAAGACTGTCCAGCCGACGGCGGTGATCGGCACCGCGAGGAGGGCGCCGATGACGCCGGCGAGCATGGTTCCGGCGGCGAGGGAAAGCAGGATCGCCAGACCGTGGATGCTCAGGACCTTGCCCATGAGGACCGGCTGCAGGAAGTGGTGCTCGAGCTGGTTGGCTCCGATGACGACCGCCAGCACGATCAGGGCCGCCCCGGGCCCGTTGGAGATCAGGGCAACGCCGATCGCCAGGGTTCCGGCTGCCGTGGCGCCGACGATCGGGATGAACCCGCCGATGAACACGAAGACGCCCAGGGGCAGAGCCAGAGGGACACCCAGAATCGCCAAAGCGATACCGACGATGAGCCCGTCAAGGGCGGCAACGATGGCGGTGCCGCGGACGTAGCCGCCCAGGACTTGGGTGCCTCGGCTGGCAGCCAGGTGCGCCTTGGCGCGGTGAGGGGCGGGCAGGAAGCCGATCAGGAAGGTACGAATTCGCTCACCGTCGAGCAGGAAGAAGAACAGGGTGACGGCCATCAGGACGATGCCAGCCAGGATTTCCCCGATAGTGCGGACGCCGGTGAGGGCCTCGGTCCCGAAGCTGCTGGAGCTGAAGAAATTCTGGACGGCCTCACGGACGGCGGCGATCTGGCTGTCGCTGACCGGGATGGGTCCGTTGTTCAGGAAGGCGTGCAGTTGGGTAATCCCGGCTGTGGCCTTGGCGGCCAGTTCCTTGGACTGGCCGCGAATCAGGAACACAATGCCGGTGACGATGCCGCCAAAGACGGCCAGGATCCCTACGAATGCGGTTGCCGTCGACAGTGCGCGGGGCCAGCGGTGTCCGGTAAGCCACCGGACCAGCGGCGAGATCGCGGAGGCCAGGATGAGAGCGATCAGGACCGGGATCAGGACCAGCGGAACACGGGTCAGGGACCAGAGGACGGTCCAGGCAAGGGTGGCGACCAGAAGGGCCTGGAGGGAGCGGATGCCGGCGCGGCCGAGTCCGTCGGACCAGATCGGCGGCAGGCCGGTGCGGGGGTCGGGCATGATGGAGGCTCACTTTCAAAAGCTGCAGATCATTCTGAGGACATTCTTCCCTGCTCACGGTTTGATTCCATTGGTGCATGCCCCCGGCGGGGTTTCACTCCGCCCTGCGTACTGCCAGAGATCCAGCCTGGCGGTGCTCTTCTCCTCCAGGGAACCGGACTTGGCACGGGACGGAGTGTCCCCCGGTAAACTTGGTGGCGATCGCCCGCTGGGGGCGGGAAACGAGGCTGTCATGAACCATCCGAGCCGTTCCGTGAGCATCCTACCTGTCACCGCCTACGTTGCTGCGGGGCTTCTGGCCGCCGCCGGGGTCATCGTGGGCCTCCTTCCCGGAAGCGTTGCGGGGTTCGACGCGGTGTGCCCGTCTGTCCTGGGTCATCTCACCGGCGCCGTCACTCCGCTGCAGTCCGTCGCGGACCGGCTGGCCAGCGCCCCGTGCGTCACGTACGAGGATCAAATGATGGCCTTGGTGGGCATCCTGCTCGGCAGCGCAGCGCTTGTCCTCATCGCCGGGTTGATCGCCGGGTCAAGGGCCCGACGGCTCCGTTCGGTGCCCCCGGCGACCGGCACGACACCAGCCCTCGCGCAGCCGACCCATTTTCCCCTGTCGACCGTCGAGCAGGACGCCACCGACGAACCCGGGACACCGGGAAACTAAGATGAAGGTTTTCCGTACCCCCGGCGGCGGGTGATCGGCGCCGTCGGAATCGATGAGTCGCCGGGCAGACCGCCACCAAATTGGCGAGGCCCGGCCAAATAGCGATCGACCGGGCCCCGGGACCATTATGAGTGGCTGAACCTTAGGGTTTGCTGGGAAGGCCGGCAGAAGAAGCGTGCTCCGGTGTGTGCGTTCGCACCTCCTGCGACCCGGCGGATCGGCCTGCGCGCATTCCATCCAGCCTGGTCGGCCTGGACATCAGTGGACGAGGCCCGAGACGAGGTTGATGACTGTAGCCAGGACAATGGCGCCAAGGACGTAGGACAGCAGTGCGTGACGGAGTGCGGTGTACCGGATGGCATCGGTTGTGAGGTCGGTGTCCGAGACCTGGAAGGTCATTCCGATGGTGAAAGCGAGGTAGGCGAAGTCCGCGTATCGCGGCGGCTTCTTCTCGTTGAAGTCCACCCCTTCGCTTTCCCGGTAGTAGATGGTGGCATACCGGAGCGTGAACAGCGTCTGCACCAGGAGCCAGGACAGCGTGACGCTGCCCAGGGCCAGGGTAATGATGGCCGCCTTCAGCCCGCCTTGGGCGGTTCCGGCCTCCAGCAGGATCAACGCGACACCGCCGAAGCTCCCCGCCGTCGCCGCCAGCACCAGCACATCCGAGACGACGCGGCCCGGATCCTCCCCTCGGGCGCGGGCATGGGCGGCGGTGCCAGCGGCGTCCAGGCGGCGGATCACGGACCACACCCAGATCAGATAGATCAGCGACGCGGCCGCCCATCCCAATGCCGGGGCGTAGGCCCAGGATCCGAAATTCCCTACGGCCAAGGCTACTGCAAGCCCGACAGCGGCCATGGCGGCCAGCCGCACGCCCGAACGGTGGACGGGTGTGCTGAAAGTAGAAATACTCATTGGCCGATCATGACATCCCTGGGTGGCGGAGCTTCCCATATGCGGTGAGTCGTTCGACTTCGCCGATGCGCCTGAAAGGGGTTCCCAGCAACAGCCTCTATCATCGTCGGGTCCGAATGTCCCCCGAGAGGTAGCCACATTGCGTCAAGATTTGCCCGGCCTTGAATCCCCCGCCCCCGTACCCTACCCGGGGCACGGCACCCTGGTTGAGACCAGCAACCTCCCCGGCCGACGGCGGCCGCGCTGGCTCAAGATCACCGGCATTACCGCCACCGTGCTGCTGCTGGGCATCCTCGCATTCGGCGGATACTGGCTCTGGCGGCTCCAGTCGAACATCGCCACGTCTGCCCTCGGGGCCGGTGGCCTCCGGACGGAAGGAGCTGTCGACGACAGCAAAGACCGCCTGCAGATCCTCGTCCTGGGCAGTGACACGCGGAGCGGTAAGAACGGACAGTACGGGACGGTTGACCAGTCCTCGGGATACGGCCAGTCCGATGTGATGATGCTGTTGGACATCTCCGCGGATAACAACCACGTAAACGTGATGAGTTTCCCGCGGGACCTGCTGGTGGATGTCCCTGCCTGCAAGGACCCTAAAACAAACCAGCAACACGACGCGCGGCAGAATGTGATGATCAACAGCGCCATGGCCGACGCCGGCATCGGCTGTGCCGCGGATACTGTGAGCAAGATCACCGGTTTGGAAGTGGACCACTTCATGATGGCCGACTTCAACGCTGTGAAAGAACTCTCCAATACTGTCGGCGGCGTCGATGTCTGCGTCACTACCGCCGTCAACGACCCTGAATCCGGGCTCCGACTGCCCAAAGGGACATCACAGGTCCAGGGCGATCAGGCCCTGGCATTCCTGCGGACCCGCCATGCCTTCGCCGATGGCGGAGACCTGGGCCGCATCAAGGCCCAACAGTCCTTCCTTGCGTCCCTCACCCGGAAGCTGAAGGCGGACGGGACACTGGGCGATCCGCAGAAGACGCTAAGCATTGCCGACACCATGACGAAGAACCTGACGGTCGATGATGGCCTCGCCTCGGTTCCGACGATGCTGACCCTCGCCGGCCGGCTCAAGAACATCGACCCGGCCAAGGTCAATTTCATCACCGTCCCGAGCGTGCCGGCGCCGTCGGATCCAAACCGTCTAAGCCTGGATGAACCCGCGGCCACGGACCTCTTCGCGGCCCTGCGCCGCAGCGCCGACCTGACCGAGACCGCCCCGGCACCGTCCCCGTCAGCGGATCCGTCCACCTCACCCCCGCAGCCCGACTATGACAAGGCGCTCCAGCCCGTCACCGTAGCCAACGGGACCAACGTTCCCGGAAGGAGCGGCGAGATCGGGGCGCTCCTCACCGGGGCCGGATTCACCAAACTTGCCAGGATCACGGCGCAGCCCCAAGCCCATAGCATGGTGTACTACGGCCCGGGCTTCGCCGATGTCGCCGGCGACATCGGCGCACTGTTCGGGCTGCCGCCCGCGAGCGTTCAGCAGGTAGCCGGTGTCCAGGGCGTGCAGTTCTACGCCGGTGAAGACTTCACGACGGGCACAAAACCAGCGCCCTCCGCCCAGGACCCCGGCAGCGTGGTCGCCCAGACGGCCAACGACCAGATCTGCCAGACCGCTAACCCGGCCGGCTGATACGTAGGTTCTGTTGTCATCGACCCGTGAAGACCCGCTGACGCACATCGAGACTTAGCCCCGATCAACCGATGGGGTTTGGGTCACCGTCGGCATGCTAAACACGAAATGCCGGGCTGTGCCGACTTCCCAGGCATCGATGATCGACGCCCCCAGAAGCGTCTGCTCGCACCAGGTGAGGTACATGAATCACACCTAAGCATCCCAATATCCGTCGGCTATGAAATCACAACCAAGGCGTACAAAGCGACGTCCACGACGGACGCCTCCATCTGGCCGAGCGCACCATCCCGCTGGCCCAACCTGTTGGGGACCGGCTTTCCGGCTGGCTGGCCTACCGTCAACGGTGCTGGCCGTCGACGCGGAACCCCCACGTCTTCATCAGCAGGCGCACCGCCCTGGACAGCGCCTCTGTCGGCGTTCAGTGGATCACCACCTCGATGGGGATGACCGCCCAACAAGCCCGCGAGGACCGGATCCTGCACGGACTTCGTGCCAGCGGCGGCGACCTCCGCCGTATCCTGGCCCACCCAGGCCTCCGAAACGGCTGACGCCAAACACTCGGATCATCATCCTTGACATCGTCACGGGCACACGAAGCGCGACCAGGGGCCACCTCCTGATCCTTTCGACGGCCTTGAATGCTTTAGGCTATTTTTCCAGGGCGGGGATTCCGAGCCGGGCGCAGACCTCGGCGGGGCCGGGGATGACGGCGACGGTGTTGTCGACGACGCACTCGGCCAGGAACGGTATGTAATTTCCGAACGCCTTGATGGCGGGGTCCGGGAAAAGGGGCTTGCCGTTCTGGTC
The DNA here is from genome assembly GCA_036565085.1 of Arthrobacter sp. Lineage (GTDB taxonomy): Bacteria > Actinomycetota > Actinomycetes > Actinomycetales > Micrococcaceae > Arthrobacter. The sequence continues at coordinate 1,097 of DATCNU010000036.1, read as the reverse complement.
TTTAACTGCTTCTGCAGTGGCCGGAGCACCTGGAGGCGGGGAGATGAAACCCTTAGGGATGAGGTCGTCGTTAATGCCGGCCAGGTTCATGTTCCCACGCGCGGCTGCACAGGTTTATGGGGTCGGTGACCTGTTGCATTCCGGAGTTCTTGTCGTCCGGGTTTGGGTTGTTCTTGGCGTCGAATCCTGTGATGAAGATCCCGGTGGTGATATATGGCGGCTTTGTCTCCCCGGGCACCCCAACGACGGGAGGCCTGGTGGTGAGGTCGGCGTGGTAGTAGCAGCGGATGTCCCGTTTGTCGTCCACCGGAGCCAATGCCACGTAGACCCCGGCGGCCGTGGTGCCGGCCAGTACCAGCCCGGCGAAGGTCAGCATTGCCGGTTTGCGCCACCGTGGGATTAGCTTGGGCGTCGGGCGGGCTTCCTGAACGAGGAGGTTCTGGACGCGGTTTTTCGTGTCCTTCGGGTAGGTCACTTCAGACAGGTTCATGACAGCCTCGCTTCAACGATCGTCGTGTCGAGTTGTTCGGCGGGCTCTAGGTCCCGCTTCATGGTGGCCAGCTTGGCCCGGGCACGATGCAGTCTGGATTTCACTGTCTCGATTCGGACGCCGAGGGTCGTGGCGGCCTCTTCCTGGCCGACGCCGTTCATCAGGCACAGGAAATTGGCGTGGCGCCGGGATCCCCTGGCGCGGTTGCGGTTCGCGTTCGTTGCCACTCCGAGCAGCCACGGCAGGACCGTGTCCCTCTCCGGTCTGAGTCTGTTGCGCTGCCGCCACGCCTCCAAAAAGGTGATTGAGACGAGTTCCTCCGCGTCGTGCCAAGAACCACAGCGGGACAGGCAGTACCGAAAGACCGCATCGGCGTGCCTGTCGAACAGGACCCCGAAGGCATCAGCATCGCCTGCAATGCACTTACGCCACAGGTCTTCGTCGGTTTCCCTCATTAGCCTCATGCCTAGTACTACAGTCGCGTTTATTCTGGGCTGCGTCGGCGGTTTAATCGGACTTTCCGCCCGTGGCCTGTTAATCGTTGGTGGTGAGTGATGATATTTGTGTGGCGGACGTAGAAGAGTGGGCCGAAGGTCTGGAAGAAATC
>DATCNU010000035.1:0-11893 GCA_036565085.1 Arthrobacter sp. | reverse complement strand
ACGGCCTAACCGTCAGTGCGGCCAGTGGCTACGGACGGCAACGGGGCCATGCCGAGGTGTTCCGGGGGGCGCGCTACCACTCAGATCTCCTCCCCAAAACCAGGGTGGAAGTACTGGTTAACGAGGACGCTGTCGACACCGTAGTGGAGTCCATAGTGTCGGCGGCGCACACCGGCAATCTTGGAGACGGCAAAATCTGGACTATCGACATCCACGAGGCCGTCCGCGTCCGGACGAGGGAGTGGGGTGCGGCCGCGATCACCTGAAAGCTGGATTGAAATGGCAAGGCGCCGCGAGTCCCCGGGGCAGGAGTGGTCACGGTGAATGCGATCAAAGGTGAAGATGGGACGCCCATCGCATACTCCAGAGGCGGATGGCACACCAGGGCAACGCCGTCCCAGGTCGTCGCGGGTGACTGGGCCGCCGCGGAACTGCTGCGCGGCAAGTCCGGTCTGCCCGCAACGGACGCGACGGGCCCCGCCTGCTGCCAAATAGCAATTTTGATCGGCGGGGGAGTGCCCGGAATGCATAGCGGTGAAGGACTGACGCCAGACAAGACGTTCACTGGCCAGGGCCTCACCGGTGCCGACCGGGCACGACCCGGGCTCAGGGAAGCGTTGGGCGCCTGCCGGGCCGGGGACACCCTAGTCGTGACAAAACTCGACCGTTTGGCCTGTTCATTGCGATGTGAAGGACATCGTCGACGAGCTCACCCACGGCGAAGTCAAGCTCAGCATCGGCGGCTCCGTCCACGGCCCCGAAACAGGGTTCTTCGTTATTCTGCTTGGGAGTTGATGGAGTCCTCACTCGCGTCATGCGGCTGTCGGCCGATCGGACTATGGATGGGCTGAAGGGAGGTGGAATCGCTGTGAAGACACCACCGACCAAGAGTGCCGCGCGGCCTGCGCAGGACTCCAGCAACGAGTGTGGGCATTACCGGATGCCGTCACGCGTGCATCCCTCCCGCAGGATCAATTTTCTCAGCACAAAGAAGAACCGCACCTCCTCGATGCGGGGTGCGGCTGTTGGCGTAGGGCCTTTGATGGGGAGAATTGGGGGTGTGGACAGTGTCCACACATTTGGCTTCGGACTGGGTCGTACATCGGTCGGATCGGGCCGGATTCGGCATGTTTCCGGGAGTTCCCAGTGTTTGCAGGGGCTGGAATGCAGTTCGAGTCCCACCTCGGGCACAGTAGATCCCCTCGTCAGAGGGGTTTTTGCTTTAACGTGTGTACAAAGCTTGGGTGGCGTCCCTCTGACGCTGGTGCGCGGGCTGTGGCCTGGCCGCCGCGGGGCCTATGCAGGTGTGTGGGGTGGCGGGGTAGGGTCCTGGCTGGTGGGCCCTCCGCCTGCTGTGATGGGGTTAGGTGCTTCCTCGTTTCCGTTCTGTCTGGTTGGTCGTTGGGTGGCCAACTCCTATTCATGGTTCGGGGTTGCGGGGACAACATGATGTCGCCGGCTTTGGCGCGGAATCTTCTTGGACGGGCTTCTCCCGGACGTTAGGGGGAGCGGCGGGTGGTCTGTTTGTCCTGCCAAAGTGGGTGTGGACGTTGTCCACACTTATGTCTGCTTTATAGGAGCACCCGGTGGGTCCTCACCCGTGAAGACCGAGTGTTCCTTGGTGATCTCCAGCCGGACGCAGTCAGCGATGGTCGAAAACTGAGCCATTTCGTGGTCGTCACAATGGCTCAGTTTTCGACCATCGCTGACTATCGCCTTTGTGTCAGAGGTTGGACCAGTGAACGCAGGTCATTCACGTTGTGAGGGGGTCAATGCTGTGGACCATGACAATATCTCTGTCACGAGCGAACTGAAGCAGTTCGGCCGTTTGTGGCCTGAGTTTTGTCCTCGGCCGGAGCCCTGTCGCTGAAGTCCGATCCAGGGCTTGGCCGTCGAGTTGGCGCTTTCGTTCTGGTCGAGTTCCCGACCCTCGGTATACCCGATTCTTTGGTCTGTCACCGCAACCAACTCTACGGAAAGCTGTCAGGATGACACCTGTGGCATCCGAATATGCGTGTCTGGGGAGGGCCGTTTGAATCCTAATTTGACACCCTTAAGTGTGACTGTTGGTTGGGAATGGCGGTTTTCTTTCAGCCTCGAATGGCGGTTCTGGACCTCATGTCGCGGACTGTCTGCTGTGCCGTGCGGGGCAATCTCGGGTTCGGCGTCAACAAGAACCGCCATTCCCAACTGTGAAAATACCGCCAAACGAAGTTAACAGTCACACCGGATGATCTTCACTCGCTGTCCTTGACCGCTCGGCCCTTCCGGCGGTTCTGCGATACGCACGCCGGCGGGCCGAGGGTGCCTAGATCGGCATTTGCCCGGAACGTGGTTCCATATCGAAGCCACTGGTCCAACGGACGGCGCGGTTTCGGCCCATGGATTTTGCCCGGTACAGCGCGGCGTCGGCGGCTGCGATCATCGCCTTAAGTTCGCCGTTGCCGGGCCCGGACGACGCGATTCCGTAGCTCACCGTGGGCAGCCGGAGGCCACCGGATGCTTGCATGGCCTCCAGGCGACGGCTTATTTCCGTCGTTTTTTCCTCGGCGTGGTCCGCGTCGGCACCGGAGAGCAGGAGAATGAATTCCTCGCCGCCGTAACGGCCGACGAGGTCTGTGGAGCGGACGGAGTCCATGCAGGCGGCGGCGAAGCACTGGAGGGCTGAGTCTCCAGCCGTGTGCCCGTACCTGTCATTGACTGTCTTGAAGTGGTCCAGATCGGCAAGAATCAGCGAAACCGGGGTTCCCGTGCGGCTGCGGCGGCGCAGCTCCGCGGTTGCCAGACGAAGGAACTCGGCTCGGTTGAGGAGCCCCGTGAGGCCGTCCCGGGTCGCGCGTGCGCTGAGGTCCCTGGTGAGCTGTTCGTTGCTCAGCGCAGCCATGCTGAAGGACACGACCACTATAAGTGCCATGTTGCCCAGAGTGGTCACGGCCGAACCGAAGTAGGCAAGGAATACAGGGCTCCGGGGGCCCTCGGCCACGAACACCATCCAGCGGCAGAGGTAGTAGGCGGCAAGGAGGCCGGACGCGAGAGCCATCGGCCGCTGGATCCGGGAGGAGCTGGGTTCCATGAGCCATAGCTCGCCGGAGGCCAGCGCGATCATCAGGGACATCATGCCCAGGTAAACCGCGCCCCCTGACCAGTCGTTGGAGGCCGGATTGTCCAGCAGGGAAGCCACGAGGGTAACGCCCGGACCGGCCGTCAGCAGCCACGCCTTCGGGCGTACCGTCCTCAACGACCGTGCACCGGCCCACACGGCGGCGGATCCCATCACGAGCAAGGCGTTTCCCAATGGATTGGCCCATCGTTGGTGAATGGTTCCGTCGAAGAGGTAGGCGGCGGATCCGGTGCTGAACAGGATCAACGCGGCGCACCACCAGGCGCTGTATGCGGATCGCGTGTGGCGGAAAGTCACGAGGTAAAACAGGGCGAACACGGTCACCGTGACCACGCCGAAAGCAACGCGCAGTGTCGCAGTGTCCAGCATCATTCCCGGCCCCCGGTCCGTCACCGCATGGACACCCAGTATTGCACCAGACATGCATGAAAGGACCGCAGCGGCCCTCCAGGTTCTGAGGAGCCGTAGACGCTGCAACAACCGCGGGCCGCTCCTGTTGAGGTATCGGCAGGAATACTCCATGGATAGGGGCGGCATTCGCGGAGAACGTGATGACGCGGTTGCGTCTGGTTATGGCAGGTCTAGATGGCCGCACTGCGGTCGTTACGGATGGCTCCGCCGCCTGGCTCGCTGGGGTGGTAGTGGCAACTCAGGCCGGCCCGCCTGCGGCGTTAGCCCCCTTTGGGTTGTTTCGGCCGCCGGGCGGCCCTGCCCGGCCTTGCCGGCAACCCCTGGGGTGGCCCTGAGGGGCGCGTACGCGACACCGGCCTGAGCATCCCCGAAATATGGAAAAAACAGGCATCACCCGATCCAGTCTCTACCGGCACCTGCCACCGAGACCACCCGAATCCGCCATGGCCGACGGATCATCGACGACGATCCGTGCAGAGGACTCCTGACGGTGATGCCACACAGTGCAGCCGACTTCGGACAAAAGAGCATCGGTCCACACATGTGTGCAACCCGTGCACATGCAGGCGCCCGCCCTCACTCATTGAAAGCACTTCATCTCTGGTTCCATCCATGTTCAGCTGCATCCGATGGCAGGGCTGCGGGCTGGCACATCTTCGGGCATTCGTGAACCGGCAGCCAGCACGGGCATCGGGAGGTTCTCATTCATTGCCCTCCAAAGTGGATGCAATGTGTAGTTGGCCGGCGACGTCAAAAAAATTCCACAGCGGGGAATTCCCCCAATAAAAGATGACAGCGCCGGGCCAAGACGATCCTAAACGGATATCCCAGCTGAAACAAGACGGGTGACCGGTATTATCGCTGATGGTTGGAAATCCCCTCGACCTGACCACGGGGATTTTTTGGCAGCAACCGTCAATGTGAATATTCGCTCTAAAGGTCACCACCTGTGGTGCGGGCGAGCACCGTTGCACGGCAGCCCGATTGGCGTGGGTGAGCACCACCGCTGGGATGGGTGTGCACCACCTCACTAGGCCCCTTCCACCGTGTGACGGCCACATGGTGGAAGGAGTACCGGTCATGGTACGGAAGCTCAAAGCGAAGCTGGTGTTACAGGGCGAGGTCGTACTGAACGATGCTTACCGGGAGATCGTAGGAGTTGCGTCTCGGTGGACATCGCCCTCTTTGTGGTTCGGTGCGCATCGGCTCGCAGCCGCATATGCAGGGTCGGTGGGGCGCGCCATAATCGGCTAGTTCCTGCTTGCGTATATGGTTCGAGGGGACTTGGCACGGCGATCTGTTGTGGCCGCTCCACACCGCGGAATTCCGAGGGCGTTTCGACGTCGAACGAAACTGGAGACTGAATCGTCATGATCTTTTTCAAAGCAAGGGTTCTGCTCTGGCCTCTCCTGCTGATCACCGTGCTGGTTGTCGCGGGAACGGGCGCCGCTTTCGCATTCGGTGGACTGAACGCTCTCGCTCTCAGTTCGCTGCTCACCAGCAGCTCGAACGAACGCGATTCGCAGGTGGTTCAGTCCGTCACGCGCGTGCAAGAGGTCGCCTTGCTCAGCCTTCACATCGAGGGTGTCGCGAGGCACGAAAGCAATGGAGAGATTCTCGGCGTCGCCGTACCGGAGAGCAAGAAAACGACGCTGATCCAGTACAAGTTCGACGCAAAACTAGGCATCGATGGGTCACAGGTGAAGATCGAACATACCGGCCCAGAGTCGTTTCGGGTGACTATCCCTGAATTCATCGGCATCGGTTTCGACGATCCCGTGTTCGAGGACCCCCTCGAGAGCAGCGACGCGCTTAGCTGGCTAGCGCCGCCAGCCGTTCAAACTCGCATGATCAACAACATTCTCAGTGACGAGAACAAGCAGAAGTACATCACCCAAAACGAAGCAGCGCTGAAGGAGCAGGCCGAGGTGTTCTACTCCGAAATCATCGCAAGCGTCGATCCCGAAATCACCATCGGCTTTGAGTTCGCAGGGTAGATGCCCGCAGCGCCCCGTCCTCGCCGCATGAACCCGAGGGTGACGATGGCTGCTATGTCCGGAGAGGTGACTACTACGCCGGAGGAACCCGGTGAGCCGGCTGGATGGGGAACCCACCGCCCTCGCCACCGCGTAATCCGTGACCTGGAGCGCCAGTGGTGCTGGGCCACACGACCGCTGGTGCTCTCCCGTACGATCGGTGGTGCTGAACCGCACGATTGGGTGGTGCTCAAAGCCTCGAATACTCAGTCAATGCGCCCCTGCACCTCACTCAAGGGCCCGCTGAAGGGGCGGGAATTGGGGAGGGATCCCGTTCCACGAGGACGCGGCCGGCAGAAATCTCATTCCGTCCACTGGCTTTGCCGCACGCTGAGGACGAGCATCGGCTCTTATAGCCGGGGTGTCGGGATTGGGCACCTGCCGGCTTGCCGTCGGCCGTTCCGGGACCAGGATGCGCACATAGTGCGGCGGCGCTGTGTGGGCGTCATCATGGCGTCCGCTTATCGCAGGCGCGCGCATTCCTGGTCCCGGTCGATACTCTTATCAGAGAGCAACCGGCGGTACCAGATGGCCGCATCCGTCGAAATTTTGAATGTCGGCGGTTCCAGTTCCGCGATTTTCCACAGCCGGTCGGATTGATACCAGTGGTCCTGGGACAGCAACGCGGCCTGATGGTCGGTGAACCCGCTTTTAATAAGGAGACCGAGGGAGTCTGCGGGGTCCGTCCGGGCGGGCCAGCGGGACCCGGTAACGCAATCTTCAATATGCCGCAGGATCCGTCCCACGCTGACGGGAGCCGGCTCGGCCGCGTGGAACGGACCATCAGTCCTGGCCTCGGTGCTGAGCAGTCCTGTGACAAGGCGGCCCAGGTGCTCGACGTCGATGACGGAGAGTTTTGACTCGCCGCATCCTATGGGGCCGCCCAGGATTCTCGCCATGCGGATCATTGACGGGATAAACCATTTGTCTCCCGGGCCGTAGATCAATCCGGTGCGGAGAACGCTGCCGCCGGCCTCCAGGACGAGTTGCTCTGCGTTTGCACGGGAGCAGCTCGTCACGGATTCGGGGGCGTAGGGAAGAGAGGTTTCACTCTCACCCCGGTGCGGTCCTGTTCCGTAAACAGATGTCGTACTGAGCTGCACGAACCGGGAGACGCCGAAACGGGTGCCGATCTCAAGGAGATTCCGCGTCCCTTCGTGGTTGACCTGCGCGGCCTTCAAGGGGTCGGATCCGATGTAGGACGCAGCATTGACAATGACGTCGACCCCGGGCGTTGCCTCCTCGAGTGTGGAACGGTCTGTAATGTCGCCGGCGTATATGCTAACTTCACTGTCCCGTAAGAGGGGGGTCGGCCGCCTTGTCAGGACACGGAGGTTGGTTTCTCCATCGGCGACAATGGATTGAAGGATGCTCTGACCAATAAAACCGGATGCGCCCAGGAGCAGAACGGTTGGTCCGGGGGAAGTCCGTCTCATGCTTCACACCGCCTGCCGGCGTATTCCACCGCTGCATCCGGGCGGACAGGATCCGGCAGCCAGTGGTTGCGCCTGTTCAATGAAAGGTTCTTTGGATGTCTTTGCAGGAACGCGCCATAGCCACAAAGAGCTCTATCGTTGACGGGGCCGCGGCGGTGTTCGAGGAAGTTGGCTACGGCAGTGCAAGTCTTAGCAGTGTCGCCGCGCGGGCCGGGGTGACCAAGGGCGCACTGTACTTTCATTTCAAATCCAAAGAGGAGCTGGCACTGGCGGTGATCGAAGCCCAGCATGCCATGGCCACGTACGAGGCCAAGCGCGTGGCCGAGCAGGGGCGCAGTGCCCTGTCGACCATGGTGCTCATGTGCGGCAGTTTCGGGAGGCAACTGGTCCGGGAGCCGATCGTCCGCGCCGGTATACGGCTGACGCTTGAGGCTTCCGCCTTCGGACAGTCGGTGACCGAGCCCTACAATGACTGGATCCGCACCATGGAACTTCTGACGCGGCAGGGCCAGTCCGAAGGTGAGATCAACGACACGGTGGATGCTGGCGCTTTTGCCCGGTACCTCGTCGCGTCCTTTACCGGCGTCCAGATGGTATCTGCAATCCTCACGCACCGCGCTGATGTGCTGGCGCGAATTGAGGAAATGTGGTCGATCCTGTTGCCGGCACTGGTTCCCGAAGCCAATCGGGACGGGTTCCTGAACCTGGCCCGTCTGAGCGTCCAGGAGACAGACCCTGCTGAAGGCGGGGCTCCTTCGGCACATTGAGCGTGAACCGGCAGCTGAACTGCACATATGCTATACCCCGGATGGTTATTTCCGCGCTGGCCCGTCCTTCATCCTGAAGATCAGTTTCGACGCTAAGAAGAGACACGCAGGCGTCGTCGTTGAGTTCAACAATCTTCAGAAACGAGACATTAAACGTTAGAAAATCCAGCTCTGGAAAGCCCGTCTGTGCCCGAATTGCCTGGCGGATCGCTTCTACTAAGAGCAGACCCGGAACATGGTCGAGTGGATGATCAAAAAGTATGGGATTGGTATCGTCAACGTGCAGGGGCCACGCATCGCCTCCACCGCTTTCGCCGATGACAACATTCCATGAGAACCGGTGCCCGACCCTGTCCGGCGGCAAAGGCGTGATCCTTCGCGCAGGATCATCAGTAGCGGACCGTAACCGCATCCGGGCATAGGCCTCCGGTTCGACCAGCCTCGCTCCGGCGCTTCCTGTTGCGATCAGCTGGCCGCCCACGTAGAACCTCGCTCCGACCCGCATAACGGCCGGACCGCGTCCGTTGCGCTGCGGGACATTAACCTCAAGGCCCACATGGACTTCCGTCGGTGCGCCGGAGTGACGCGAGAGGCCATCAAGGGTGTGAACGGCCATATCCGGCATCAAAAAGGCCTGCCCCAGCGGCACACCCTCCATCGTGTGGGCAACGAGAATCGTAGCCTGCCGCAGCGATTCAGCGATTAATGCCGTGTCGTACATCCCGGCCACGGAATGGTAAAACATGTGCAGCCTGGGCCACTGCGCCGCGGCCATGTATCTCCCCTCACCGACCCTGCGGATATCGGTCATGAAGACTTCCGCAATGGCCCGGCGGTGTACCAGCTCCCTCGAAACAGGGCTGCTGAAGGAGAGCATCCCGCCGCCGGATGGCATCCCACCATTAGAATTCCCACGTTCCACGCGCATAATCCCTTCCCATAACCGGCTGGTGGCAAAAGCATACCGGTCGTATGGCTTATTAATGTTTTGGAGCGTACCGTGACGCATACACACCACATCGATGGTGGCGTTCGTTCATGGAGGGGGCTGCAGAACTGTGAATATCGCGTCTGCGCTGGGCTGATGCGTCTGCTTCGGGCAAACATGGGGGGGCCATGAGCGGCTTAGGCGTGGCTGTTGTAATAGAAGACGACGCGGACATGCGCAACCTGCTGGAGGGAATCCTCCTTCAGTCGGGGTTTGAAGTCCATACCGCATCCAGGGGGCGTGAAGGCGTCGAAATGGTGCGGGACGCGAGTCCCAATGTTGTGACCCTGGATGTAGGCCTGCCGGACATTGACGGGTTCGAGGTCCTGCGGCGCATCCGCCGTTTCAACAACGCCTACGTCGTTATGCTCACCGGCAGGACTGAAGAGTCCGATCTGCTGACCGCCCTTCACACCGGAGCGGATGACTACATCATTAAACCGTTCCGGCCGCGGGAGATGCGGGCGAGGATCACGGCGATGATGCGCCGCGAGCGGCCACAGACCATGGGTGAAGATCCGCCCCCACCATCCCCGGAACCGTCGCCTCCAAAGATCTCGCCTCCGGAGAACCAGGGTGGACGGTCGGTCCTCCGGCACAACGGGTTGGCTCTGGACTGCAGGATGCGGAGAGCCGCTGTGGGCGGGGTGGCACTTGAACTGACCCGGAGCGAGTTCGACATCCTGCAGGAGCTGCTTCGTGGGGCAGGAGCGGTCGTGTCGAAGAAGGATCTCGCCCGCGCGCTCCGGGGCGATTACTACCGGGAGGACCCCTCCATCAGTGAGTCCGATGAGCGGGCCGTGGAGGTGCATATCGGGAATCTTCGCCGTAAACTCCGCGACGATCCGGAGTCACCGCGCTGGCTGCAGACGGTCCGCGGAGTCGGGTACCGGCTGGCCACGGACAATTAATTCCCTCATGCCGGGAGGCCGACCTAACCCGCGGCTATCTGCCCTTTCGTAGATACCGTTGCCGGAGTTCCTTCACCGTCGCATGGCCGTGGAGTGAAATCATGGTGAGGACAGACGCTCCGTCACGCAGGTCACCCCTGCGGAGAGCAGCCTCCAATGCCTCTGCGAGCCGCGCCAACCTCAGGCCGCCGACCATGGCGGACGAAACTTTCAGGCTGATGACCGCCTCAAGGGCGGCTATGCGATCTTCACGCTCGACTGAATCAACGAGGCATCGCTGCCTCTCCACCCACATGCCGGCATAGTCATTGGCAAAATTCCAGGCAATGTCGGGACGCCCCAGCTGTTCTTCCATGTCCTGAAGAACTGCCGCATCCAGCAACGGCAGCTCCGGGCAGCCAAGGGCAGGGACCGGCCCCGCGGGTGCACCGGAAGACACCGCACCGACGGGGTTCGCACCGACGTCGCCGGAGTGGGCTGCTGCTGAAATGGCCATCATTTGAGGCTACGCCCCCACATGACTGGAGAGCCTGACATCGGCAAATCCTGCTTAAACCTTGGGCCTTCCCTGCAGTGTTGCAACAACGGTATGCGGTCCGTCCTACCCCGAAATCCCTTGCCTGGAAACGAAAAGGCAGCTTCCGCTTCCGGACTTTCCGCGGTGCCAGCGCACTGTTTAACCCGATGTCCCGCACCTTCCCGAAGGTCTCCGCAGGTTAATCTAAGGTCTTGATTAAACCTTGATTTTGGCTGTTAGCTTCGAGATGTCAACGAAGTCCAGGGCAGTAAAAGAGCCTGTGTCTTGGTTGGCAGCGGCATCCAGTTGTACCTGGGGTTGCAACCGCCGCGGGGCCCGCTCAGGGGTGCCGGGCTTCCTAAACCGAAAGAGAATCAACATGCGCACATCTGTAAAGATCATCTCTGCCCTGTCCGTCGCCGGCCTTGCTGTTGCTGCGGGTTCCGCGTTTACCGCCAGTAACACGCTGCCGGCTGGAGGCGTCTCCGGTTATGGCCAGAGCGTGGCCACCGGTGCCACCATCACCGCGGTTACCGACACTTTGGTCTCGACCGATAATTCCAAGCTTGCCAGCGTCGCGTTCACCAGCTCCACCGATGTGTCGGCCGTGGGCAAGACGATCTCGATGACCCTCAAGAACGGCACCACGGTCGTCGGCACCCCCTACACCTGCACCGCCGGGTCCTACACCGCGGGCTCGATGACGATCACGTGCCTCACGGCCGACAACCCGCTGCTCAGCGCGTTCGACACCACCGGTCTCACCGTCCTCTAGTCCAGGCCTTGACGGTGTGGGATGGCCCGGGACCGGGTCATCCCACACCGGTTCGGAACACCGCGAAGGGAGCGGGACCATCACGTCTCGGACAGCCCGATACGGCTTTGCCATCAGCCTGTGCATACTGCTTGCTGCTGCATGGTGGTTTGCTGCACCGGCGCAACTGGGCGGAACCACAACCTACGTTTCGACGTACGGGATCAGCATGGAGCCCGGGTTCCACACCGGGGATCTGGCAGTTGTCCGTCCGGCAAGGGACTACCGGGTAGGCGACGTGGTGGCCTACAACAGTGGGCTCATGCACACCGTGGTGATGCACCGCATTGTTGCCATCGAGAACGGTTACTACACCTTCAAAGGCGACAACAACTCCTGGCTCGACCCGGAACAGCCCACACGAAACGACCTTATCGGCGCCCTGACGGCCCGCATACCCGAGGGCGGCGCATGGCTTAGCCGGGCTGCCAGCCCCCCGGTTCTGGGCCTGGCCGCATTGGTAATACTCGCCAGCGGCGGTACGGCCGTCACCACCCGCCACCGGCGCAAACGAAGGAGAGCAGCCTTGTCCCGCCATACCAGCACCCGCCCCGCCCAGCACCAGATTCTGGGGAGCCTACCGTCCTCGCTGCGGATTTCCACCGCGTTTGGCGCCGTCCTCTCAATCATGGGCGTTGCCCTCGGAGTGTTGGCCTGGTCCGGGCCCGTCGAGGAACCAGCCATCTCCCACGTCAAGACCGGCACGCGGATGGACTTCTCCTACACCGCCGACGTCGGACAAAGCCCGGCATACGACGGAACCGTCGCAAAATCGCCGGATCCGGTCTTCCGTAAACTCGCCAACACCGTCGACGTCCACTTCACCTATCACGGCGAGCCCGGAACCGTGACCGTGAAAGCTGACCTGTCCGCACCTGGAGGATGGCATTCA
>DATCNU010000034.1:0-26063 GCA_036565085.1 Arthrobacter sp. | reverse complement strand
GCCATAGGTGATGCGGGCGCCCGCCTGCTCCGCCCGCTCGCGGAGGACGGCGGTGAGGTCGGGGCGGTACATGCCCAGGGTTGCGGGCAGGTCATCGCCGCCGGTCCGGATGTCCTCGAGGACAGCGACGACGGTCCCAGCGGGGTCCGGGGCGCGCAGACCGACAGTGCTGAACGCGTAGCCCTTGGCCTTGAGCTGCTCCCAGACGCCGAGCTGGCGGAAGATCCGCAGGGCGTTCCCCTGCAAGGTGATCCCGGATCCAAGGGTCTGCGGTGCTTCCGCCTTCTCCAGGACCTCGACGTCGATTCCGGCGTCGGCCAGGAGGATCGCTGCGGTCAGTCCCGCGGCTCCCGCCCCGACGATTCCGATGTTCTGTACTGCTGCCACCGATGACTCCTTTGTATTGACGGCTCTGCTGCTGGTTTTGGTTCGTTGCTGGTTATATCCTGCCGCCGACCGTTACCGTACGGCGATCGGGTTGACGGGCGACCCCACGGCCCCGGTGATGCGAAGCGGGGCCGCGGTGAGCAGGAAATCGTATCTGCCGTCCGTCGCGCATGCTTCGGCCAGGCCGTCCGGATCCCACATCTCGCCGAGGAATAGCCCCAGATTGGGGATGGCGATCTGGTGGAGCGGCTGGAAGGCGCCGTCGAACTCGTTGGGACGGACCTCGAAACCCCAGGTATCCGTGGCGATCCCGGCGATTTCGCTGCGGTGCAGCCACGGTGCCGTGCGGAACGACAGTCCTGGGGCCGCCCCGCCGGCGTAGTCGCCCCAGCCGTCGCGGCGGGTCCTGGTGTACTGCCCGGTGCGGACCACCACAATGTCTCCCCGGCCCACCGTTGAGCTGCGTCCCTGCAGGTGTATGGTCCGCTCGAGGTGCTCGGGGGTGATCGCGAATCCGTCCGGCAGCTCGCCATCGTCCCTTCCCAGGTCCGGGCCCAGCGCCCGCCCGACGTCGAGCAGGACGCCGCGGGTGACGATCTTCGCCGCGGCGGTTTCGATGCCGGTGACCAGGTCGCCTTCGGAGGTGACGACGTCCCCGGCGGCCCGGCCGTTCCAAGCCTTGCCCTGGTCGAAGATGTGGCCCAGGCCGTCCCACTGCGTGGAGCATTGCAGGGGCATGGCGATCACGTCGTCCGCACCGCCAAAGCCGTGCGGGAAGCCCTGGTTGCCGCGCTCGGCGTCAACGCCCGTGTCCGTCATGGTGTGGACCGGGTTGGTGCGCCGGCGCCAGCCTTTCTGGGGTCCGTTGGTGTCGAAGGGCTGGGACAGCGAGAACGCTTCGCCGGTCTTCACCAGGGCTGCTGCATCGACGCGCTTGGCCGCATCGATGAAGTTCAGCGTTCCCAGGACGTCGGCGTCACCCCAGCGGCCCCAGTTGTTGTGGGCCGCCGCCATGGCCCGGATGCTGCCGAGCGGGTCGTCACGCCGGATGACCGGGGAATCCGTTGATTCCCCGGTGCCGGTGATTGGTGCTGTGTCCTGGGTGGTCACGGCTTGCTGCTTTCGGTGGTGGTTTCGTCCTTGCAGCGGATGAGCTGGGTGCCCAGGCCGATGATGGTGCCTTCCATGACGTCGCCGTCCTGGAGGAGCCGGCCCCAGTGCTGGCCGTTGCCGGCCGGGCTTCCGGTGAGGACCAGGTCGCCGGGGCGCAGCGGCATGATCTGGGAGGCTTCGCTGACCAGCTTAGCCACGCCGAAGATCATGTCCTGCGTGGACTCGTCCTGCATTGCCTTGCCGTTGAGCTTCAGGGTCACCTGGACGTCCTGCGGGTCGCCGAAGTACTTGGCAGGCACCAGCAGGGGGCCGGTGGGCAGGAACCCGGGGGCGTTCTTGGCGCGGTACCAGTCCGAGCCGATGGCCGGCATGTCCTTGCGGAAGACGTACTCACGCGTCGTGATGTCGTTGACCATGGTGTAACCGAAGACGTAGTCCAGGGCTTCCCCGGGGATAACGCGGAAGGCCGTCCTGCCGATCACCGCGGCCAGCTCCAGCTCCCAATCGTGGGACCTGGAGTAGGAGGGCAGCGTGAGATCGTCCGTGGCGGACGCGATCGCCGTCGGGAGCCCGATGAAGAAGTACGGCGTGCCCTGGCCTGCCCGCTTGTCCATCATGGCTGCCGTCTTGGAACGGACGTCCTCTGCGTCCTCGCCCGGTTCTCGGTGCGCAGCAGCGAGGTCGATCACGTGCTTGCGGTAGTTCGCACCGGTCTGCAGGACCTGGACGGGTTCCACGGGGGCGAGGACCTCGACGTCGGCCAGCGCCAGGCCGGTGTCCTTGCCCGCAGAGGCAGCCAGGGCGTCCAGCCGGCCCTCCATGGTGTCCCAGTGCTCGATCAGGGAATTGATATCCCCGTCCAGCGGCAGGACCCGGTCCCCGGTCAGCAGGCCTACGCGGGCCTTGCCGTCGCGGCCCTCCTGGAACCGGATCAGCGCATACTCTGCTTCGGCCATGACCCGTTAGCCCCGTCCCTGCTTGGCGTACGGGTTCAGGAGGGCTTCCTTCATCTCCGGTGAAGCGCCTTCTTCCGTGGCAGTGAAGCCTTCGGCCGGCGGGAAGGACTCCGTCATGGAACGCGGCATGGCGCCGTTCTTGTAGAAGTTGTTCGAGCCCTCGGACGGCTTCCACGTGCTGGCCTCCCAGTCCGGGACGTAGTTGCGGTAGCCGCCGGAGTTCAGCTCAACGCGCACGCCTGACGGCTCACGGAAGTACAGGAAGTTCTGCTCTCCGATGCCGTGGATGGAGGGGCCGTATTCCATCGGTGTGCCGTTTTCCATCAGCACGTCCGCAGCGCGGAGCAGGTCCTCATGAGTGTCCACCCAGAACGCGATGTGGTTGACTCGGCCGGCGCGGCCGGACGTGTCCAGGACGACGCCAAGGTCGTGGGACTTTTCGTTGGTGGTCAGCACCGAGAACACGGTGATGGGGGCTTCGTCAAGATCGGTGAACGCCATGACGCGGAAGCCGAGGGCCTCGTTGTACCACTTCGCGAAGCCACGGACATCGGACGTGGCCACCGTGACGTGATCCAGGAAGCGGGGCGCGGCGGCGTGGCTGCTGCGGCGCTCCGGCCGGTCCGGGTAGGAGGAGGCGAATTCCGGTTCTGCGACGAACTTGTCGACGTCGAAGAAGAGGCGCATGGGGTGGCCGTACGGACCGGTGAATTCGTATGCCTTGCCGTAGCCGTGGCCGCCGGCGGTCCAGGTGCCCTGGACGCCTGTTGCTTCAACGCGGGCGGCGGCGGCTTCGAGGGCTGCCTGGGAGTTGGTCCGCCACGCCATCCGCCCGAGGGATGCTTCCGGTCCCTCGGTGATGACCAGGCTGTAGCGGTAGTAATCGCCCCAGCAGCGCAGGTAGACGTTGCCGCCCACACGGTCAATGATGCGCATGCCGAACTTTTCCTCGTAGAACCGGGCCGAGGCTTCGACGTCCGGGGCGGTGATCTCGAGGTGGGCAAGATGGGAGAGAGGAGTTTCCACGCTGATTCCTTCGGGTACTGGCTGCGATCGGTTCGTTGCAGGTCCTGGATCCACTGTGACTTACCGCAAGTATTCGGGGAAGGCGGACTTTCTGATAGCAAATATCCGTTCGGTGGATAGTCGCTGCCGGGCTGCCGCTCCTTCGCGATGTAGGCTGGAATGGCGTTCGGCAGTGGGCGGCTCCTCTTATCCCACCCTCCTCCATTTGGTCGGGGACAGATAAGACCTGCTCTGGAAGTCGAGACCCCAATGGCCGCTGAACTTGGCCAGGACACGCGAAACGCCGCCGCATCACGCCTTCAAGACCTTGTCCTTGACCGAGCGGACACAGAGGAATTCCTCCACGAACTTGTTGCTGTCTCCGCCTCGATGCTCTCAGCCCGGGGCAACGCACTTTTCTGCGGCATGACAGTGGCCCGGAACAAACGACCATTGACCGTGGTGGGAAGCGACATCAAGGCCCTGGTTTTGGAGGAGCTGCAGTATGAGTTCCGGGACGGCCCATGCCCGACGGCGATGAGGACCAGGACCAGGGTCCATATGCCGGATGTGCGGGGGGAAGTCCGCTGGCCCGAATATATGGCGGCCGTCTCTGTCCACGGGATCGGTTCCATCCTCGGACTCCCGCTCCCGTTGGAAGGAGCGGCAAGGGCGGTCCTGCATCTTTATTCGCCACAGAAGGACGGGTTCACGCGCGAAGCCATTATCCGCGCCGAGGCCTTCGCGGAGGAGGCTGCGAAAACCCTGCGGATGGGGCTTCGCCTCGCCCACATGAGCGAGGCGAACAACGACATGGTCGAGGCGATGAAATCCAGAACAGTGATCGACGTCGCCGTCGGTGCAATCATGGCCCAGAACCGCTGCAGCCAGGACGCTGCCCTGCAGCTCCTCATCAAGGCCTCCAGTACCCGCAACATCAAACTTCGGGACGTCGCCGCCAGCGTCATCGCCTCCGTCGCCGACAACAGTCCTGTCAGAACCCACTTCGACGAATAAGGCCACAGGAAAAACGACGGACTGGCCGGGGCGCCTGGATCCCTTCAAATCTCGCCACCAGGATCTTAAAATGGGTGCTTGGTAATGATTCGCCAACGCTCTGCGGGTGAAGAAGGGGATTGCAGTGATCGGCGAGGGCAGACCGGTGGCCTACACCGCCCTGGAGAAGGGGACGCCCGTTATCTCACAGTCCGGGCTTCGGTTCGGAACCCTGGACCGGGTTCTGGATGATTCACGGGGGAATATTCTGCATGGCATCGTGGTGGCGACCCGGGCAGGCCGCCGGTTTGTTGCCCGGGACTGTATCGAAGCGATGACGACCACCCAGATCCGATGCTCCCTCTCCGGCGAGCAGGTCAACGCGCTGCCGGAGGTCCCGTCCAGGCCGGGCAGCCGGAGGAAGCCATGGCCTGCTCGCCGCGCTTGACGACCGGCATCCGGGGCCGAACGCACCTCTCCGGACGGGCTTCTCACGGGACCTGGGGGCCCTTGTTGAAGCCCAGAGCGCGTGGTTAGATGGTAGAGGCTGACAGCAGGTCGCCACATCTTTATTCGCCACATCTTTTTGACGGATCACTTTCGACGCAACGCCGCGTCCGAATGGTCCGGGTCCGTCCAGCAGCAGGCGGTTTCGCAGGCCCCAACGAGGGCCGTCAGACGGGGGTCTTCCCGTCTTCGGGAGGAACACCAATGACTGGTCTTTTTGAATTATTCGTTGATGCGCAATCGCAGTTCAGGTTCCGGCTCCTCGATTCCAGAGGAGTGGTGATGGCCGTGTCGTCCGGCTTCGAGGACAAATCGGCCGCGGTGGCCGGAATCGAGGCAGTGCGGGAATGTGCTGGTATGGGGCTAATCAGCGACTGTTCCCAGCAGGCCCCTGACAGGATACGGAAGCCGAACTGGTCCGGGACCCGCCGGCCAATGGCCGTGCACCGCACCCGGGACCAGCTTGCGTCCTGACTACCGGGCGATTCCTGGCCAAGAGACGACGGCGGCACCATGAGTACCGGGGAACAGCGCGCGGCGCCGCAGCCGGCTCCCGCTGCGGCAACGAGGGCAGATTTGCACAACCCGTCCGTGGATGAACGGGCTGCTGAAGCGGGCATGTGCGGCAATGTCCATATGGCCTCGGGCCGGATTTGCCTCCTGCCCTCCAAACATCGCGGTCCCTGCCGTTTCGTCCGCCGCGACGAGGCGGGTTCTCCGGTGACCTGACGGACCAGAAGCAGCCCACACGCTGGCGCCATGGGTCCATCGCCGCTGCACGGGCCGCCCGGCCTGACCCGAACGAGGTCACATGGGCATGCGCGAGAAGACCCGGCAGACAGCGAGGCTGAACCAGAGCGGGAGGTCATGGAACCTGTCCCGAAGCAGGTGGCCAGTGAAGAGCCCGGTCGGCTCCTGGCGCCCGGACAGCCACTCCCGCGCCCGGTCGGTCTTCTCCGACCTGAAGTCGGGCCGGATAACACTGATGGCGTCGAGGGCGGAGACGAGGTCCGTCATCCAGAAGGGAAAGCAGAATTCGGTCCAGTCGGCCACCCGCCCCTTGTCCGGATAGGCGTCCGGCTCGAAGAACCGACCCGCCAGGAGTTCCGCTCCCTTCTTGGCTGCGGGGCTCGCACGGTGCCGGGGGTGGGCTGCGTACGCCCTGAGCACTACCCCTGTGATGAGGTGTGAGAACGGGCGCGCCGGATCGGCGGGAATGGTGTCCGGCTCGTCGAGGGCGTCGAGGTTCCGTCCCCGTGTACGGAGGGGGAGGGCCCAGCCGCCGTCGTCCTGGCGCGAGGCCTCGAGCCAGCTGAACGCAAGGTCCATGCGTGGGTCGTCCGGGTACCCCGCTTTGACGAGGAGCCCGATGAGGCCCGCGGTGTAGTTCGGAGAAACCTGGTTGCCGTAGATCCCCCGCAGGTCGCCCTGGGCCGACTGGTGCGAGAGCACGTACTCGGCGGCCGCGGCGAGGGCCGGGTGTTCGCGGGTGAGTCCGAACATCTCCACGAGGAACCCGAGCTGCCTGTAGGTCTCCAGCAGGTCGTAGTCCGTCCGGGCCCGGGGGCGCCTTCCCGGGTAGGCCCACGCCCCCTCCGCTCCCTGGCGCCGAACGATCCGGCGCGGGACCGGAAGGTCCCAGAGCTCCTCCGCGGGCCGGCTCACGGAGCCCTGGACCAGCTCCCGGTCCGCCCAGTAGCGCACGGCCGGATGCCCACTCGCCAGCAGCGGAGCAATCGGGTCGAAGCGGAGGACGTCCAGCCAGGCCATGACACCATGATGGCGGATCGGCGGACGCACCGCACGTCGCTGCCGTCGACTCCACGGCACCCCTGACCGCCGGCGAGCTGACGCACCTCCTGGCGGTGGTGTCCGGGCGCCCCAGGCGCGATTAAGCTGGGGTCAGTCGGCCGCCGATGGGCGCGGCCATGTGCCAGGGGGTACGCCGTGGGTCATGCAGGAAAACTCGTTGTGGTCGGCGCCGGCGCTGTTGGGAGCTCGACGGCATACGCTGCGCTCATCCGCGGATCCGCACGGGAGATCGTCCTCTACGACATCGACGCGCCCAAGGTAGAGGCCGAGGTGCTCGACCTCGCCCACGGAACCCAGTTCACCGGCGCGTCAAGCGTTACTGGCGGGACGGACGTGGCGCTGGCAGTGGGGGCCGACGTCGTCGTGATCACGGCCGGGGCGAAGCAGAAGCCGGGCCAGACACGCCTTGAGCTCGTCGGCACGAATGCGCGCATCCTGGAAGGCCTGCTCCCGGGGCTCCTCGAACATGCGCCAGACGCCGTCTATATTCTCGTCACCAACCCGTGCGATGTTCTCACCGTCGTGGCGCAGCGCATCTCAGGCCTGCCGGCCGGGCGCGTCTTCGCCTCCGGCACGGTGCTCGACACGTCCCGGCTGCGGTGGCTGCTCGCCGAGAAGGCGTGCGTCTCGCCGTCGTCGGTCCACGCGCACATCGTCGGCGAGCACGGCGACACGGAGTTCCCGCTGTGGACCAGTGCGACCATTGGCGGGGTGCCGCTCAAGGACTGGACCGCAGCCGACGGCTCGAAGCCCTTCACCCAGGAGTCGCTTGACGCTCTGGCCCACGAGGTCGCGACCGCGGCATACCGCGTGATCGCCGGGAAGGGTGCGACGAACTACGCGATCGGGCTCTCCGCGGCGCGCATCGTCGAGGCTGTAAACGGACGTGAGGACGCGGTGCTCCCCGTGTCGACGGTCCTCGACGGTCCGTATGGTATCAGCGGCGTTGCCTTAAGCCTGCCGTCCGTCGTGGGGCAGGGCGGCGTACGGCGCGTCCTCGAGGTACCTATGGACGACGGCGAACTGGCGCGCCTCGCGCGGTCGGCGGAAGCGCTTCGGGCCTCGGCGGCGTCGCTCGGGTACTGACGCTGCCGCCGTCCATCGCGGGTGTTTCGATTAAACGACAGCGGACAGCAGCAATGTCAGTCCGAATCCTATGAGGGAGATTATCGTCTCCATGACGGACCATGTCTTGATCGTTTGCCCTACTGTCAGCCCGAAGTATTCCTTGACCAGCCAAAATCCGGCATCGTTGACATGGGAAAAGAACAGCGACCCTGCACCGATGGCGAGTACAACCAGAGCCAACTGAGCGGGCGCCAGACCGGTTGCCACTGGTGCGATGATGCCCGCCGCCGTTACCGTGGCCACGGTCGCCGAGCCTGTGGCGAGGCGGATCAGCACAGCGATAATCCATCCCAGTACCAGAGCGGACAAACTGGCAGCTACGGCGATCTTGGCGATCGCGGTTCCTGTGCCGCCGTCGACCAGAACCTGCTTGAAGCCGCCCCCCGCCCCGACGATGAGCATGACGCCGACAATCGGCAACAGGCTCTGGCCAATCTTCTTCGTCAGCGTCGTCGCCGAGAAGCCCACTCGCGTGCCGAAAGTGACCATGGCCAGAAGGACCGCCACGAGCAGCGCGAAGACCGGATCGCCGATGAAGTCCAGCAACGGCCGTAACGCATCGCCTTTGTCCATCCAGATGTCCGCCCCGGCTTTGATCAGCATGAGCACCAACGGTGACAGCAGAGTGACCAGGGTCCAGGTGAACGACGGGGTGCCGGTGGCTTCGGGATCCTGTGCCTTACCCAGGGGCGCATCGCCGCCCGGACGGGCGGATTGAGTACCTGTCTCCCGGGTCACGGAGGTCTCTTGGTTCCCGCCAGATCTGAGGTTGCCGGATCCGACAGTGACGGCCAGACCGGCGCCAGCGGCGCCGATGGGCACCATTCGTGCGGCCAAACGGCCAAACAGGGGACCAGCGATTATGACGGTTGGAACCGCTATAAGGAGGCCGAAGGCAAGAGTCACCCCCACATTGGCGTGCAGGATGCCTATCGCCGCCAGCGGGCCGGGGTGTGGCGGGATGAATCCGTGGAGCACCGACAGCCCGGCGAGGGCGGGGATGCCAAGGAGCATTGCAGGACCTTTGGAACGGTGTACAGCGAGCATCACGACAGGTATGAGCAGCACGAGCCCGATCTCGAAGAACATGGGGATGCCAATGATGCCGGCGATGAGTGCCATCTTCCAGGGCAGCGTTGCCGGCCTGCCGTGGAGAAGTGTGTCCACGATTTTGTCCGCACCGCCGGAATCGGCCAACAGCTTACCCAGCATGGCTCCCAGTGCGATGAGGACTCCGACGTATCCCAGTACACCGCCGACGCCGTTTTCATAGGAGGTGGTCACCTTGTCCAGAGCAATACCGGAGGCAATGCCGACGAACAGGGCCCCGATACTAAGGGCCAGAAAGGCATGCATCTTCGCCCAGACGATCAGGACGACGACAATCGCAATGCCGATGGCTGCCACGACAAGTACTTGGGTGTCATGGCCGTTCCAAGGCTGATTCATGAGGTCCGTGGTGCTGTCGGTGGTGACCCCGGTGAAGGGCCTGTTAACGGTGGAGATTCTGCTCATGGTGCTCCTCCTGTTCCGCTCGGCCGCAGGCCGAACCTGTCCATGATTCGTTGGGCAATCACGCCTGGAGCCGGGCCAACGTCGATCCGGATCCCGGGCTCATCCTCGGACAGTTCCTCGAGGTCTGCGAACTGACTCGCCAGCAAACCCGCGGGCATGAAATGACCGTGGCGTTCGGCCAGTCGCGTGCCAATGGTCTCGGGCGACCCAGACAGAAAAATGAAGACGACACCGGAGCCCCGACGGTTGAGAATGTTCCGGTAAGACCTCTTGAGCGCCGAACACGTGATGACTCCGTTCTCCCCGTGATCCAGCCTCCTGTCGACCCACTCGGCAACCTTCTCCAGCCAGGGATATCTGTCCTCATCCGTCAGAGGATGTCCCGCGGCCATCTTGTCGATATTCGATTGGGGGTGCAGGGCATCGCCTTCCTCGAAGGCCCAGCCCAGCCGACCGGCAAGGAGGGCGGCAATCGTGGATTTGCCGGACCCGGAGACGCCCATGATAACCAGTACCGCCGGTTCGGTCAGAGCAGGTATCACCAGGTCCAGGGGGTCCATGGTGCCATCTTGGCAGCACCGGCGCCTCAGTGCCATAGTAAATCGCAGCCGAGGCCCGTCGGGAATTTCCGGTCCGGGCCGGTGTTAGGCCTGAGTATGAAAGCTATCGTGTACCGTGCCACCGGCGATCCCTCGGTTCTGGAGCTCGTTGACCGGAAGGTCCGTGACCCGGGGCCCGGGGAGGTGCGTGTCCGGATCGTGGTCTCCGCGGTGAACCCGACTGACTGGAAGTCACGCCGAGGTGCCAAACCCGGGGCGCCGCTGCCCTTCCCGGAGGTCGTGCCGAATCAGGACGGCGCGGGCATAGTGGATGCCGTCGGCAGAGGCGTTGACCGGTTTCGGGCCGGTGACCGGGTCTGGCTGGCCCTGGCGGCCTACGAGAGGGCCGACGGCGGAACTGCTCAGGAGTTCACGGTTCTGCCGGTTGAGCGTGTCTTCCTGCTTCCCGAGAACGCTGGGTTCGACCTCGGTGCAAGCGTGGGTGTTCCGGCGATCACCGCCCATCGGGCCCTGACCGTTGCCGAGGACGGCCCGCGGCGGCTGCGGCCCGGAGCCCTCGACGGCAAGGTAGTGCTGGTCGCCGGAGGGGCCGGCGCGGTGGGCCATGCCGCAATCCAGCTCGCCAAGTGGGCCGGTGCCAGGGTGATCACCACTGTCAGCAGTCCCGCGAAGGCTGCCCTGGCCACGGGGGCCGGAGCGGACCACATCGTCAATTACAAGGAAACCGTCGCAGCTGTGGAGATCCGTCGTATCGCTCCCGAAGGTGTTGACCTGATCGTGGAGGTGGCGCCTGCACCGAACGCCGAGCTGGATCTGGCCGTGATCCGCAACCGCGGCTCCATTGCCGTATATGCCAACAACGGGGGCGATCACGTGAACCTGGACATTCGCAAGCATTTCAGTCTTAACGTCCGGTACCAGTTTGTTCTTTTGTATACCGTTGGCATGGAGACGGTGCACGCCGCGGCCCAGGATGTCAACGCGGCCATGGCCGATGGGGCACTGGCGGTGGGAGAGCGTGCCGGGCTTCCGCTGCATCGCTTTGGCCTGTCTGACACGGCCGCGGCCCATGCTGCGGTGGAAGACAGCATTGTCGGCAAGGTGCTGATCGATGTGCCCGTTGGCCTGTAGCTTGGCTCTGCCGGTTATTTGCCTGTTGCCGTAGTCAGGTGTCGGACCGGGGCTACTTCTGCCTGATAATGTCCACCGAGATCTCCACAGCCGGAATCGCTCCTCGGTTCTCAAGCCAGTGTGTGGTCTGGCTGTCCTCGGGCCAGCCCACGCCTGGCCCATAGTCAGTAGCGACTCCATTCCGATGGTCAGTGATCGTTCCCTGCAGGATGAACACGATGCCCGGCCGGTCTTTATGGTCGTGGATCGGGCCGAGGACGCCTCCCGGCTCGATGGTAACCATGCGCATTCGAAGTTGGCGCCCTGCCATACCCTCGATCTCAGGACCAAGGTCAACAGTTTCAAGTAACTGCGCCGAAACACCTTTCGTCTCAGGCTCCGCCTGGCCGTTGCCCATCGTGCCCTCCTCTCTGTAGAACCCTGCAATTTCTGGTGCCACCCGTGGTCTCCCGTGGCCCTGTCGGACACAGCTTATTCCCGAACCCCTTCTCACGCCTCGGTTCTGGACCAACCGCGTAGAAAGCCGGTCAGCCATAAGGGACGCTTATCCGTCCACGCACTTTAGGTCTTATCCAGACCAGCCGGAATTCCCTAGTGTCGAAGGAAGTGAGTACCGCTTTCTCCTGAGCCCCTAGGAAGAGACCATGTCTGAATTTGTACCTGCCACCCGGGTATCCCGCATCAAGTCCTCCGCCAGTGTGGCCGCCGCGGCCCGTGTTCGCGAGCTGAAGGCCGAAGGGCGCCAGATCCTGGACCTGACAGTCGGCGAACCGGACTTCGACACCCCGGAACACATCAAGGCGGCGGCCGTCGAAGCGATCGCCAAGGGGGAGACCAAGTACACCTCCGTCACCGGAACCCCTGCCCTGCAGAATGCGATCCTGCAGACGATCGAGTTCCGCACCGGTCTGCACTACACCCCGGCCGAGATCACCATCGGAGGTGGGGCGAAGCAGGTGATCTTCACAGCCTTCATGGCCTCATTGGACGCCGGCGACGAGGTCATCGTCCCTGCCCCCTATTGGGTCTCCTACCCGGACATGGTTCTGGCCAACGATGGCACGCCCGTCATCGTCCCCTGCGGCGAGGACATGGGTTTCAAGCTCACGCCTGCGGCCCTCACCGGCGCCCTCAACGGGCGGACCAAGTGGGTCATCCTGAACACCCCGTCGAACCCCACAGGCGCTGTCTACTCCGCGGCTGAACTGCGTGCGCTCGCAGACGTCCTTTTGGGATTCCCGCACGTCTACATCCTCACCGACGAGATCTACGACCAGATCTACTTCGGCGAGGGCCGGCTGCCGGGCCTGGCCGAGGTTGCCCCGGAACTGAAGGACCGCATCCTCGCCGTCAACGGTGTGTCCAAGGCCTACGCCATGACCGGGTGGCGCCTGGGCTACGCGGCCGGTCCCGCCCCGATAATCGCCGCGATCAACAAGCTCCAGTCCCAGATTTCTTCCTGCCCTTCGTCGATCAGCCAGGCCGCCAGCGCCGCCGCCCTCACGGGCGATCAGGGCTTCGTGCGGGAAAGTGTCGAAATCTACCGCGGACGGCGCGACAAGGCAGTGGCCGGACTCAACGCCGTCGACGGCCTGTCATGCGCGACGCCGGAAGGCGCCTTTTATGCCTACGCCAACTGCTCGGGGGTCATCGGGAAGATGACGCCGGAGGGTGCCACCATCCGCGATGACCAGGACTTTGTCCTCTACCTGCTTGACCACGCATCTGTTGCAGCCATCCCCGGCTCCGCATACGGTCTCGGGCCGTACTTCCGGATCTCCTATGCAACCAGCCTGGCCACCATTGAGGAATCTGTGGCCGCCATCGACAAAGCCGTCCAGGCCCTCAGCTGAATATCCCCCAACCGAAGGACATCGACATGATTCACGTCAAGACAAACGTTGACAGGCCGGCGGCGGACGCCGTCCAACGGCTTGCCAAGTTCTCTTCTGCAACCATCCACGAAGCCCAGGGGAGGAAGGGAGCGCTGAGCTCGAAGATCAAGCCGATCGACCGGGCCATGTCCTTCTGCGGCCCCGCCGTCACTGTCCGCTGCGCCCCGCGGGACAACCTGATGCTGCAGGTAGCCATCCACTATGCCGAGCCGGGCGACGTCATCCTGGTCGCGGCGGGCGAATACGAGGAGGCCGGTACGTTCGGCGACGTCCTGGGCAACGCCATGAAGGCCAAGGGCCTTGCAGCCATGGTGACCGACTCCGGCGTGCGGGACACCCAAGACCTGATCGAACTGGGACTGCCGGTTTTCTCGGGCAGTGTCTGCATCAAGGGGACCGTCAAGGAAACCATTGGCCCCATCAACCACCCGGTTGTTTTCGGCGACGAGATCATCTATGCCGGCGACATCCTGCGCGGCGACGCCGACGGCGTAGTCGTAGTGCGCAAGGACGAAGTGGAAGAGGTTATCCGCCTGTCCCAGGAACGCGACGACGCCGAGCGGGACCTTATCCGCCGGTACCACGAAGGCGGAACCACCATTGAGCTGTGCAACCTCACCGAAGTACTGAAGGCAAAGGGCCTGCTGGTCGAAGAAGCCGGCTGACTTTGCCGGCTTGGGGGTGGATCGCGGAGCGGCACACCCTGTGAGCGGCACCCCCGTTTAGCGGCAAAACCTTTGGAAGCCGAACTTGGCGGCCCAACCATGATTAACGAGGAGGGTCCATGTCCTGCCGGACATGGACCCTCCTGCGTCAGCAACCAGCCAGGTACCGGACCTCAGCCAGCCATCGAGCGGGCCATAGCGTATGAACGCTGCGGCCCTGGGAGGGGATAGGCGGGTTCGCCGGAAACGGTCTCGTCCAGGAGCCAGATGGTGGCACCGGAGGCGCTGGCCGGCATGATGCTGCCTTCGAAGACGAAGACCGCCTGGCCTGGTTGGCCTTCGGGAATCCAGAACCCGTTGGCCGGGCAATGGGATCCAGTCCTTGCCGCAAGGCGGCCGCCACTCGAAGGGGTCCGGTGCGCACTGCTGATTTTCTTCACGATGTGCTCCCAAGCAAATGATTTCAGTTAGGAAATGATTGCCGGTTCGCCCGGCTTCCATTTCCAGATTAGTTTCCCCGGGGCACGTTTACTAAGACCAAATCCAACTGTCATGATAAGGAAAATTTGTGGGGCCGCGCATTACCTTGCGTATTTGGAACTCAGCATTTCCTGGAGCATTTCCTTCAGGACCAGGAGGACTGCTGATGCGGCCTCCGACAGCGGTTCGTGGTCCGGGGTGCAGAGGGCTATCTTGCATTGCAGGCCAGGGTCAACAATCCGCAGGACCCGAAAGTCTTCCTCATGGAAAAGTGCGTCCGCCGCTGACTTCGGCAGGATGGTGGCGCCCATGTCCGCCCTGAGGAGGCGCGTCAGGGAAGGCACGGACTCCACTTCACCCACCAGGCGGAGACTCAGTCCCTTGTTCCGCAGGCCGCTTTCGATGATCTGGCGGAGGGTGTGGTTCTGCTCGGGCAGGAACAAGCCGAATTTCGCAGCTTCCTCAAGCGTGATTTCGCCTGATTCCGCGGAGACGGCCGCCGACGTGTTCTTGGCGTTCACCACCAGGTGCAGGTCCTCAACGATCATTGTGGTGAACTGCACGCCGCGGATGGGTCCAGGCTCGTAAATGAGGGCCATATCCAGCCTGCCGTTCTTTATCGCCTCGCTCAGCACGCCGCCATAGATCTCCGTCAGATGGAGCACTATGTCCGGGTACCGGCGGGCTACCTCGCCGATGATGCGCGGAGTCAGGCTTGAGGCCATGCTGTACGGCGCGATCGCGATGGAAACTCGTCCTGCCGGCGCTGCCCCCGACGCGGCGACGTCCTGCCGGGCCTGTTCGACCAGGCGCAGGATCGACTGGGCGTGCCGGTAGAGGGTGTGCCCGGCAGCCGTGGGCTTCACTCCCTGCTTGCTGCGGATCAGCAGGCGCTGCTTGAGATCGTTTTCCAGCGCTGAGACCTGCTGGCTGAGGGCGGGCTGTGCCACATGCAGGGCCGCAGCAGCCTTGGTGATGCTTCCCGAATCAACGATCTGCACGAAGTAGGCAAGTTTTCGAGTGTCCATACCGGCTTTTCTTTCGTCTGCGGCGCACTGAAGCCCCGACGGGTCATATCCGGATTCTATGGAGGGATACGCAATTGGTCTTTGTGTGATCCACATCTCGGACAGTAGTTTGATCTTCAGAACGTAGTTTTTGTGACACCCCGATTATATCCCCTCGTTGCATAAGCGGCGATGATGACCCGATATGCGTTCTGCATAAATACTCCGTTCACAGAAACCGCTGTTTGGCTTTACGTCCCCGAAACATGCGCTCCCTATATTTTAGGAGCTTCTTAAGAATCCGACGGTCAATAATCCGGATTCCCCTCATAAGGAAGAGACACAAATGAGAGTTATCACTAAAGGCAAGATCGCTTTAGCTGCCGCCACCACAGCAGCGGCCCTTGTACTCACCGGTTGCGGGGGCAGCACCGGGTCCAGCGGCGTCGGAAACTCCAGTGCAACATCAGGTGAGGTGAACCTGATTGCCTACTCCGGCGTCTGGCAGGACCAGTACACGGCCGCGGTCATCGAACCGTTCAAGGCCAAGTACCCGGATATCAAGATCAACTTCTCATCCAAACGCTCCTCGGCGGAGATGTTGAGTGCCCTCCAGGGGCAGAAGAACAATCCGGCAACTGACGTGGCCATCATGGACAACTCCGTGTCCACCACGGGCAACACGCAGGGGCTCTTCCAAAAGATCGACGCCGCCGCGGTTCCCAATCTGGCAAACGTTCCGGAGAAGTTCAAGGACAAGAACGGCTACGGCCCTGTTGTCATGCTCGACGCCGTCGGCCTGCTCTACGACGCGGCCACCTTCCCCACACCTCCGGACAGCTGGAACGTGCTGTGGGATCCGGCCTACGCCGGAAAGATCAACGTCAATGCACCGCCCTCCCTGCTGGGGCTGTCCCTGACTGCCATCACATCGAAGATGGAGGGTGAGGACTATACCAAGAGCATCGACAAGGCCGTTGCCCGCCTCAAGCAAATGGCGCCGGGGGTACAGACGTTCGCACCGAATCCGGATGAATACCAGAATGTGATCACGGGCCAGACAGTTCTCGGCCTGGGACAGAACGCCCGCGGTCAGTTCTACAGCGACCAGAGCAAGAAGAAGATGGGCGTCACCTTCCCAAAGGAAGGCACCGTCTACCAGATCAACACCGTGAACATCGTCAAGGACGCCCCCAACAAGGCCGCCGCCCAGACTTTCGTCAACTACGCCCTGTCGCCCGAGGCGCAGACCGCGTTCGCCAAGGCACTCTTCTATGCCCCGTCGGTTTCCAACGCCGACCTTCCGGCCGACGTCAAGGCCCGCGTGGTTCCCACCGACGGTTCCCTGAACATCGTCCCGCTGGACGTGGAATTCCTGTCATCCGCCCGGGACAAGTGGACCGACATCTGGAAGCGCCAGATCATCACCAAATAGCCGTCGTCTTTACGACGCCCCTCCCTCACCTGCTTCAGGAGAACCGAAATCGTGACTGAAACAAAACTGTCGATCGTGGATCTGACCAAGAGATACGCTGCCGGTCTTGAACCGGCCGTCGACCGCCTGAACATGGAGGTGGAGGAGGGGCACCTGGTGGCGCTTCTTGGCCCGTCAGGCTGCGGTAAGACCACCACCTTGCGGATGGTCGCGGGCCTCATGGATCCAACTGCCGGATCCATCGTGGTCGATGGCCAGGAAATTACGCACACTCCCGTGAACAAGCGGGGAATGGGCATGGTCTTCCAGTCCTACGCCCTCTTCCCGCACATGAACGTCGAACAGAACGTGGCCTTCGGGCTGCAGATGCGACAGACCCCAAAAGCCGACCAGAAACGACGGGTGGCCGGTGCGCTGGACATGGTCCAGCTCGGCCATCTGTCCAAGCGGCAGGTCAAGGAACTCTCCGGCGGCCAGCAGCAGCGCATCGCACTTGCACGAGCACTTGTTGTGGAGCCCACGCTTCTGCTCCTGGACGAGCCCTTGTCCAACCTGGACGCCAAGCTCCGCGAAACGATGCGCACAGAGATCCGCTCCATTCAACAAAGGACCCGGGCCACCACACTGTTCGTCACCCACGACCAGGATGAGGCACTGGACATGGCAGACCGGATCGCGGTGATGAACGGGGGGCTCATCGAGCAGTTCGGTTCCCCGACCGACGTCTACGAACGTCCACGGACAAGGTTCGTGGCCAACTTCATCGGCCAGGCCAACTTCCTCACCGCCCGGGTGCTGTCCCGGACGGGTTCGGCCGCCAACGGTGAAACCCAATACCGGGTTTCCATCGACGGACTCGGACAGTTCGGCGCCGTGGGCGCACCCGGGCTGGCCGGCTCAACGCATGAACTGGTCATCCGGCCCCATCGGCTCCGCGTGTCGCTGCAGCCTGCGGCGACCGAGACCATCGCCGGCGTCATCGAACGCGTCAACTACACAGGCGATGCCATCTCCGTGGCGGTCAAGGCCGGCAACCGCGTCCTGCAGGCCCAGGTGCCTACCTCCAGCGGTGACCTGCCCCGCCCGGGCGACCCGGCCTACCTTTCGTGGAACGAGCAGGACGCGTATCTGCTGCCTGCCGCAGTGAAAGCTCCGGCAGCGTGACCGTCACCAAGACACAGGCCCCGGTTGTCCGCCGGGCGGGGGCTGGTGAAGGCGATCTGGAACGGGCAACCAGCCGCCGGAACAGGAGGACCTACCTGACCCTCCTGCTGCCCGGCCTCCTCGGGTTGCTGGTGAGCTTCGTCTTCCCGCTTGCCTACATGATCCGGATGTCGTTCAACCGCGGTGCGCCGGACGGCGTCATCGAGGAAACCTTCACGCTGGACACCTACATCCAGCCGCTCACCGATCCGTACTATTGGCGGGTCACCATCGATACCTTCCAGATGGGCGTCACAGTGGGCGTGCTCTGCGTCCTGGTGTCCTATCCGGTGGCGCTGTTCCTGGCCAGGAGCACCAGCAAATACCGCGGTCTCCTCATGGCCATTGCCATCGCACCGCTGCTGACCTCGGCTGTCGTGCGGACTTACGGGTGGATGGTCATCCTGGGCACAAACGGCCTGGTGAACTCCTCGCTGAAGGGAATGGGCCTCATTGACACGCCGCTTAAGCTGACGAACAACATGACGGGGGTGACCATCGGTCTGATCGAGATCTTCATGCCCTACGCGATCCTCGCCATGATCTCCGGCTTCGGGCGGCTCAGCCCCCAACTGGAAGAAGCGGCCGGATCCCTGGGCGCGGGCAAACTGCAGGTCTTCACCAGGGTCACGCTTCCGTTGAGCCTCCCCGGCGTCCTCACGGCCTTCCTCCTGGTGTTCGTGTTATCCATCAGTACCTTCATCACCCCCCGCCTCCTCGGCGGCGGCAGTGTCCAGGTACTTGCCACGGAAATCTACGATCAGACCACCGGACTGCTCAACTGGCCGTTCGCCGCGGCACTCTCAGTCATCCTGCTGATCCTGTTCGGCCTGATCATCGCCGTCTACCAGCGCCTCACCAAAAAGATCGGAGGCTAGCCATGTCCGAGGCCCGCCTTTTCAAACCACGCTTCAGTCCGGCCAGGCCGGCGTTCGGGATCCTGGTATTCCTGCTCTACCTGTTCCTCCTCGCTCCGCTGCTGATCGTCTTCGTGGTCTCCTTCGCCTCCAACCAGTACCTTTCCTTCCCGCCTGAAGGATTCACCCTTAAGTGGTACGAGATGCTTCCGAAGGAAAGCACCTTCATGAACGGCATGCGGGTCAGCATCATCGTCGCGGTGACCGTCACCGTCATCGTCCTGGCCCTCGGTGTTCCGGCCGCACTGGCGCTGGACAGGTTCGAGTTCAAGGCGAAGGCGGCCGTGCAGTCCTTCTTCCTCTCCCCGCTGCTGATTCCCAGCATCGTCCTCGCGCTGGGCATGGTGCTGCTGTTCGGTCCGCTGAAGCTCACCAACACCTACGCGGGAATCATCATCGGACACGTCGCCATCACCATCCCGTTCGTTATCAGGACAACAATGATGAGCCTGGCCACCACAGACACTTCCTGCGAGGCGGCGGCGAGGATTCTCGGTGCCGGGTCCTGGACGGTTTTCCGGCGGATCACGCTGCCGATCATCCAGCCGGGGGTAATCGCCGGTGGTGTCATAGCCTTCATCGTTTCCTTCGACGAAGCAGTCATCTCGCTGTTTGTTGCCGAATCAGGGCTGCCGACGCTGCCCGTGCAGGTGCTCAGGTACGTGGAGAACTCCGCCGACGCAGCCGTCGCGGCGTTGTCGGTCATCCTCATTCTGATCTCCCTCGGCGTCGTGATTGTCGTTGAGCGGGCGATGGGCCTGCGCAAGGCCCTGCGTTAGCGTCACGGGATAGGCCCCAGTCATAACCGGGGCCTATCCCGTGACACCGATTACATCTTTGTGTGGCGCAGCGCACGGTGCCACCCTTGAATAGGGCGAGGCGGCTGAAGTTGCCGCCGAACCACTCCAGCTCCCACAGGGGCATTACAGCCCAGCAAAACGAAGGAAGGCACACACTATGGGTCGCACAGTTGATCTCGTGGCAGATCTCGGTGAAGGCTTCGGTGCCTACTCGCTGGGTGACGACAGCGCACTCCTTGAAATCGTCTCCAGCGCCAACATCGCCTGCGGATTCCACGCCGGCGACCCGGACATCATGGACCGCACGGTAGCAGAATGCGTCCGTCGCGGTGTCGGGATCGGGGCACACCCGAGTTTCCCGGACCTCCGGGGCTTCGGGCGGCGCACCATGGATCTCACCGCCGACGAGGTCCGAAACGACGTCCTCTACCAGCTCGGTGCCCTCTCGGCCTTCGCCGCCTACCACGGCACCAGCGTTTCCCACGTTGCCCCGCACGGGCGCCTGGGCAACCTCGTCGCCACCCGCCAGGACTACGCTGCCGCTGTCGCAGACGCAGCCTGCCGCGTCCGTCCCGATCTGATCATCCTGGCCCAGGACGGGGAGCTTGCCCAGGCAGCCAACAGCCGCGGCCTGCCTGTGGGCATCGTCGGCATCGCAGACCGGGCCTATGAGGATGACGGTACCCTGGTGCCCCGCAGCCGGCCGGGGGCCGTCATCCATGATCCGGCAACCATCGTGGACCGCACCATCCGCATGGTGTGCGAAGGCGTCATCGAATCTTCCTCGGGCCTGAAGCTCCCCGTCACCGCCGATACCGTCCTGGTGCACGGTGACAACCCGGGCGCTGTGGACCTGGCACGGCTCATCCGCAGGGAGCTGACCGCGGCCGGCGTCACCATTGCCCCGCTTGCCCAGGTGCTGGCAGCCAAAGTGGAAGCTGCCTGAGATGACCGTGACCCCAACACCGGTCGAGGTACACGAGTCGGGCGACGCCGCCCTTCGTGTAGTCGCAACGTCCCCTGACCGCGAGCGGAACTGGGCTGCGGTGCATGCACTCGCCGCATGGCTTGAGACGGCCGACGTCGAGGGTGTGCATGGCGCGGTTCCCACCTATGATTCGGTGCTGGTTGAATTCGACCCCTACGTCACGTCCGCCCGCCAGATCCGCGCGTTTGTCCTGCTGGGCATGCGCCAGCTTGATTTCGTGGGTGCGCCGGCGCGTACGCCCCGGCAGTTCGAGGTCCCGGTGGTCTACGGCGGCGGGTTCGGCCCTGACCTCCAGAAGGTTGCGGACCACGAGGGACTGTCCGTTTCGGAGATCATTGCCCTCCACACCGCCAAGTCGTACGTCATCCGCTGCCTGGGTGCTCCGGCCGGATCGCCCATGATGGATGGACCGGATTTCCCGCTCCCTGTGCCCCGGCTGAAGGACCCCCGGCTGTCGGTGCCCGCAGGCGCGGTCTCCGTAGCCGGACGGCAGGCAGTGATTGCACCGGCCGTGGCTCCCGGCGGCTGGTGCGTCATCGGACAGACGCCGCTGACGGTGCTGAACGCGGACAGAGAGCCCCTGGTTCCCTACATGCCCGGAGACCTGCTGCGATTCCGCGAGATCCCGGCCGGCGAGTTCGAGCGCTTTGCAGGACTTGAGCTGGAGGCATCGAAGTGAGCGGGACCCTGACCATCCAGCAAGCAGGCCACTCCGTAGTCACCGACCTGGGCCGGTTCAAGGGACCGCGGTACGGGCTCCCGGTGAACGGGGCGCTGGACCAGTTTTCGGCCAGGGCCGCCAACATCCTCGCCGGCAATCCTGACAACGTTCCGCTGCTCGAAGTCACCGCGCTGGATTTCCGGATGCGCGCGGACACGGACCTGCTCATTGCGGTGACCGGCGCAGGCGTGACCCTCACTGTCGGCGGACGCGAATGTCCCCAATGGGAACCGGTTTCGGTCCTGGCCGGGGAAACTGTGGCCCTGCGCGCGATGAACACCGGGCTCCGCGCATACATCGCGGTTCACGGTTCCTTGGACGCCCCGACGCTGCTGGACAGCTGTGCGCCGGACACCGTCGTCGGTTTCGGCCTGAAGCTCGCGGAGGGAACCGTCCTCGGGGTAGGGAAAACCGTGCCACCTATCCGCCAGCCGTACTTTGATCTACCGCTGTTCCGGCTGGGGCTTTCCCGCCCGGAATTCAGTGCCAGCCCGGTCATCGATGTCACGGACGGACCGGACATCGCCGAATTCGGCGACACGGCAGAGCTCCTGTTCGAAACCAGTTACACCGTGAGCGGACGAAGCAACCACATCGGACTCCGCCTCGGCGGCGCCCTCCCGGAACGCCAGACGACGGGCGAATTGCTCTCGAGGGGAGTGCCGGTCGGGGCCGTCGAGGTCCCGTCCCGGGACGAACTACTGGTGCTCCACCGTGGACGTGGCGTCACGGCGGGATACCCGGTTCTCGCTGTGGTCACCAGCCGCTCGCTGGATGTCCTCGCCCAGGCCAGGCCCGGCAACACCGTCAGGTTCCGCAAGACAACCGTGGCCGAGGCCACCGCGCGGCACCGTGCCGCCATGCGGGAGCTGGAAACCCTGCGCACTTCAGTAAGAACAGTCTTCGACTTGCTGGGCGTGGGGGCGCCCGCGAGCTGGCGGGAACTCCTGCCAGCCTCGGGAAGCTGAGATCCAGTCATGTCCCCGCCCAGAAACCAGAAACCAGTAAGGAAATAAGATGTCAACATCAACGCGAGCGGCCGGTCCGCACGACGATCGCCTGGATGCCAGGCAGGCCCGGAAGGTTGTAACCGCCGGCTGCGTGGGCATCTTCGTGGAGCTTTACGACAACGGGATCTTCGCCTTTATGGCCGGAAACCTTGCCCTCGTCTTCCTGGCCCCGGGCAACCCGGACAACGCCCTGCTGTTTGTCTTTGCAGGCTACGCCGTGTCCTTCTTCGTGCGTCCCCTCGGCGCCGTGGTCTGCGGATACCTGGGGGACCGGATCGGGCGGCAAAAACTGCTGGTCTTTGTCATCCTGCTGATCAGCATTGCCACGGCGGGCATCGGGGTGCTCCCGGCCTACTCCGCCATCGGCATCGCGGCACCCGTGCTCCTTGTGTTGCTCCGGCTGCTCCAGGGCTTCTCCGTCGGCGGCGAGGCCGCGGGCGCCATGACCTTCCTCGCTGAGCACTCTCCGGAAGGCAAGCGCGGCATTATCACCTCCTACGCGCAGATCGCCTCGTTCGCGGCCCTGCTGACCGGCACGCTCGTAGCGTTTTCCATGTCGCCGTGGCTCACCCAGGCAGCGATCGACGGCGGCGGGTTCGGTGCCTTCGCATGGCGCATCCCCTTCCTGGTGGCCATCCCCATGGGCGTCATCGGCTGGTACATCCGCAAGGCCATCAGCGACACCCCCAACTTCGTGAAGCTGAAGGAAGAAGGCGGCCTGTCCGAGAACCCGCTGAAGGAAGCCTTCAAGTCCGCTGAACACCGCCGGGCCATGCTGCTGGCCCTGTTCATCCCGCTGATGAACGGCTCCGGCTACTACGTCCTCTTCTCCTATATGCCCACCTTCCTCAGAGGCAAACAGCTCAACTTCACCATCGGCGAAGCACTCCTCGTCACGGCCTGCAGCCTGGTGGTCATCTGCATCGCCATCCCGTTCATGGGTGCCCTCTCTGACCGTGTTGGCCGCAAGAAGGTCATCGCCGGATCCGCAATCGCCATGGCCGTTGTGGGCATCCCCGCCTACGCCCTGATCGCCACCGGCAACATGGGCCTGGCGATCCTCGGGGCCAGCATCATGGCTGTAGTCTTCGCCGGCCACACGGCGGTGATCCACATCCTGATCGTGGAACTGTTCCCCACCCGTGTGCGGTATTCCGCCTACGGGCTGGGCTACAACATCTCCTCGGCACTCTTCGGCGGCACCGCGCCGCTGCTGATGACCTGGCTGATCTCCTCCACCGGCAACATCTACATGCCCGCTTTCTACGCGGTCGTTACTGCGCTGGGCACCCTCGCCGCCGTCAGCACAGTCCAGGACCGGGCGCACTTGCCGCTCCGTGACGCCTGACCACTAACGCCGTTGCCGGGTGGCCGCCGCCCGCACCAAGACCTTCCGATCTTGACCCAAACCACTCATTGGAGACTTCCATGCCATTTTCAGACTATTCAACCGCCCTGGTAACCGGTGCATCCACCGGTATGGGCGCCGCCATCGCTGAACGTCTGGCCAAACGCGGGCTCACGGTCCATGCCTTCGCCCGCAATGAGGAACGCCTGAAGGAACTGGCGGACCGCACCGGAGCAATCCCGCACGCCGTCGACCTCACGGACACCGCCGCGCTGACTGCGGCGGTGGACGGCCTCGACGTGGACGTGCTGGTCAACTGCGCCGGCGTGTCCCGCCCCGGCAACATTCTCGACTCCTCGGAAGAGGACATCGACGAGCTGGTGGACGTCAACCTCCGCTCGCTCCTTCAGCTGACGCGCCTGATCCTTCCTGGCATGGTGGCGCGGGACAACGGCCACGTGGTCAATATCAGCTCCATCGCCGGGGTGTACAACTTCTACGGCCACACGGTGTACCACGCCACCAAGGCGGCGGTGCACCAGATCTCCCGCCAGCTCCGCAACGACACCGTCGGCAAGCGCATTCGCGTCACAGAGATCTGCCCCGGCCGTGTTGAGACCGAGATCTTCGGCCGCAACATGGGCGGCACACCCGAGGCCATGGACGAAGCGTGGAAGACGTACTACGAGGGTTACGAGTCCCTGACTACGGACGACATTGTCAACGCACTGGACTACGCGGTGGAGACGCCCCGCCACGTGAACGTGGGCATGCTCGAACTCATGCCAACGTTCCAGGTACCCGGCGGGCTCACCTTCGACAGACGCTGACCGCACAAATCCGGCTCCCTTCACTCCCACCATTGATAGGTTTTCCCGATGCAAACAGTCCGCACCATCAGCTTCCCCGACCGGGAACTCCTCGCCGATCTCTCGCCGCTGCCCCAAGGGCTGAAGGGAGTGGTGTGGGACCTGAAGTCGAACCCCGACGGCGGGACGGCCAGTGAGATTGACGGCGTCATCCTCCCATACATCGATGCATCCGCAGTGTTGGGATCCCTCGCCAAAGTCGACGGTCTGAAGTTCGTGCAGACACAGTCGACCGGGTACGACGGGGTTGTCGAGGCTGCCGGCCCGGCGGCGGGCGTGGCCACTGCCTCCGGTGTCCATGCGGCTGCTACCGCGGAACTTGCCGTGGGATTGATCCTGGCGAAGCTTCGCGGCATCGACCAGGCAGTGCGGGACCAGCAGTACGGCCTCTGGCGGCCGGAGCGGCGACAGTCCTTGGCCGACAGGCGCGTGCTGCTGGCGGGCGTCGGCGGGATCGGGCACGAAATCGCGCGCCGGCTGGAGCCTTTCGAAGTTACCCTCACCCGCGTGGCGAGCTCGGCCCGCAGGGACGAACACGGCGAGGTGCACGCCTCCGCGGATCTGGCGGCGCTTGCCGCGTCCCACGACATCCTGGTCTCGGTGCTGCCCCTGAACGAACAGACGCACCAGCTGATCGGTGAAGAGGTCCTCGCCGCACTGCCCGACGGGGCGCTCGTCGTGAACGTGGGCCGGGGTTCTGTGGTGGATACGGCTGCGCTGACCAAGGAAGTCCTGTCCGGGCGCCTGCAGTGTGCCCTCGACGTTGTCGACCCTGAGCCGCTGCCCCAGGACCATCCGCTGTGGTCCACGCCCAACGCCCTGATCACTCCGCACATCGGCGGTAACGCGTCCGCCTTCCAGCCCAGGATCCGGAAGCTGCTCCGCCAGCAGCTCGAAGCCCTGGCTGCCGGCATAGCCCCGGCCAACCTGGTGCAGAACGGCCCCTTCGCATGAGTGCGCTTTTTGATCTGGCGGGGCGGGTTGCCCTGGTGACGGGTTCGAGCCGGGGGATCGGTAACGCGCTTGCGCGGGCTTTGGCTGATGCCGGGGCCACCGTGGTGTTGAACGGGATTAACGGGGAGCGGCTGAAGGCTGCGGAGACTGTTATGGCCGCGGATTTTGCGCCCGGGCGGATCCACAGCTGCGCGTTTGACGTGACGAAAGATGCCGAGGCGGCGCGGGGCGTGGCCTGGGTGGAGGAGCATGTTGGTCCGCTGGAGATCCTGGTGAATAACGCGGGCATCCAGCACCGGGTGCCGATGCTGGAGCTGGAGGTGGCGGACTGGGAGCGGGTGATCAGTACGGATCTGACCAGCGCTTTCCTGGTGGGGCGCGAGGCGGCGCGGCATATGGTTCCGCGCGGCCGCGGGAAGATCATCAACATCTGCTCGGTCCAGGCGGAGCTGGCCCGGCCCACGATCGCGCCGTATGTTGCGGCGAAGGGCGGGTTGCGGAACCTGACGCGGGCGATGACGGCGGAGTGGGCGGGGTCCGGTTTGCAGATCAACGCCATCGCCCCGGGGTACATCCATACGGAGATGACGCAGAACCTGGTGGATGACGGGCAGTTCAATGCCTGGATCCTGGGCCGGACTCCGGCGGCCCGGTGGGGGAC
>DATCNU010000033.1:0-35341 GCA_036565085.1 Arthrobacter sp. | reverse complement strand
GGGGCAGGTACTAGGACTTGACCTTGATGGAGGCGATGGACTTCACGGCCTTCTCGGCGAGGGCTGAGGAGAGCGGCGCCGACTTGGCGGAGTCAGCGGCTGCCTTCTGGCCGGCGTCGGAGACCACGTAGTTCTCGAAAGCCTTCACAAGGTCAACGGTTGCCTGCGTGGCGTACGTGGTGCAGACCACGTGGTAGGAGACCAGGACCACCGGGTAGGCGCCGGCAGCAGTAGTCTTGCGGTCCAGCTTGATGGCCAGATCGTTGGCCGAGCGGCCCTCAACGGGCTTACCGGCGTCGACGGCCTTTGCAGCCGCATCTGCAGAGATCTTGGTGAAGGAGTCGCCGACCTTGATCTGCGCAACACCGAGCTTGCCGCTGACCGCGGAATCATCAGCGTAGGTCACGGCGCCGGGGGTGTCGGTCACGGTCTTGACCACGCCGGACGTTCCCTTGGCGTTTTCGCCCTGAAGGGATGCAGGCCAGACGCCCGAGGACTTATCGGTCCAGACCTCGGGGGCGGTTGCCGCCAGGTAGTCGGTGAAGTTGCTGGTGGTACCGGAATCGTCGGAGCGGTTCACCGGGGTGACCTTGGTGTCCGGGAGCGTGACGCCCGGGTTCAGGGCTGCGATGGCGGGATCGTTCCACTTGGCGATGGCGCCTCGGAAGATCTTGGCCACTGTGGGGGCGTCAAGCTTCAGCTCGGTCAGGCCCGGGAGGTTGAACGCGACGGCGATCGGGGAAATGTAGACGGGGATGTTGATGGCACCGTCGGCGCCGCACTTGTCCTTGGAGCTGGCGAGCTCGGCGTCCGTCAGGTAGGCGTCAGAGCCGGCGAACTGCGCGGAGCCATCGAGGATCGCCTTGCGGCCTGCGCCGGAGCCGTCCGGGGAGTACTGCACGGTGGCGCCCTGGTTGGCGGCGGCGAAGCTGGTCTTCCATGCATCCATGGCCGCACCCTGGGCGGACGAGCCGATGCCCGTGAGCGTGCCGGTCACCTTGGGGCCCGCCGAAGTCTGGTTGCCGGCGGGCGTGCTGCCCGTGGCGTTGTCTGAACCGCAGGCAGTGAGCGCGAGTGCGCCGGCTGCGATAACAGCGATGGCCGCGTGGCGGCCGAAGCGGAGTGCCTTCACTAGATGTACCCCTTCCAGGGATATTCAGTTGCGGGCAGGACCGGAGACGCCCTGCAGCGCGATGCGTACGTTGTGTACCTCCTCTGAAGTTATGGGCCGCAGGTAACGGGATGGGCTGCCCAAAGTGAACGGAAAATTAACGACGGCGGGATATTGGCTTACATCTGGGGCATCACCATTGCGCTGATCACATCCCGGGCCGTAGTGCAACGCCAGTGAATACACTGGAACGCATGGCCATCCCAGCAGGACTTTCAGCAAGCGGGCGTTTCCTGCGCGGCCGCATCCGCACCGGCCTGGTCCGCAGCCGCAACTCGCTGGTCCCCGCCATCCAGATGACTGGGTGTGCGGTGGGGGCATATGCCTTCGCCGAGTACGTGCTGGGGCATTCAGGTCCCCTGTTCGCGGCGACGTCGTCACTGATCGCGCTGGGTTTCTCCCGGGAGCCCAGGCTCCGCCGGGTGGTCGAGGTGGGCCTGGGCTGCACCATCGGCATTGCGGTGGGTGACCTGCTCCTGCACTGGCTGGGCGGCGAAATCTGGGTGGCCGCCGTCGTACTCCTCACCTCCATCCTGCTGGCGCGTTTCCTGGACAGCGGCAACATCTTCACCACGCAGCTGGGGCTGCAGTCGCTCCTGGTGGTGCTGCTGCCGGCGCCCGCCGGCGGCCCGTTCACCCGCAGCCTCGATGCAATCGTGGGCGGGCTGTTCGCCCTTCTGGTCACCGTCCTCATCCCCAAGGATCCGCGCCGCGAACCCCGGAAGGATGTCCGTAAACTACTGCACGAGCTCGCCGAAGTGCTGCGGGAATGCGCAGAGGCGCTGAGCAGAAGCGATTCCACGCAGGCGTGGCATGCGCTGATCCGCGGCCGGAACTGCCAGCCCCTCGTGGACGCGATGCGCCATTCCCTGCGCGCTTCCGGTGAGGTGGCCACCCTCGCTCCGGCCTACCGCAGGCACAAGGAAGAGCTGGCCCGGATGGAACAGTCGCTGGATTTCATCGATCTCGCGCTTCGTAACAGCCGGGTTTTTGCCCGCCGGCTGACCAGCGCCATCAATCATGCCGCCCTCTCCGATGACGCCACGGAGAACATCGCGGAGGTCCTGCAGGAGACGGCCGCCGCCATCGACGAGCTTTCGCTGGGCCTGGCCGAAACGCACGACGGCGCCCGCCGCGCGCATCTCCGGACGGCAAGGCAGGACCTGAGCGGGATCGCGCTGCGGCTCCACCCGAAACTGCTGGAGGTGCAGCGGCTGGAGGGCGAGACCGTGGTGATGCTGTTCCGGCCGCTCATGGTGGACCTGCTGGAGGCCACCGGAATGGATTCGCGCGAGGCGCGGGACGTGCTGCCGGCTCTGTAGGTTCTGACCTCGCTTGCCCGGGCGGGGATTGTCCGCCCCCGCGGCTAGGGTGGAACCCATGGCAACCAAGACTTCCCGGGCATCGAAGGCGCCGGCCTACAAGTGCGCCGAATGCGGCTGGACCACGGTGAAGTGGGTGG
Organism: Arthrobacter sp.; assembly: GCA_036565085.1. Taxonomy (GTDB): domain Bacteria; phylum Actinomycetota; class Actinomycetes; order Actinomycetales; family Micrococcaceae; genus Arthrobacter. The sequence goes on along the minus strand of DATCNU010000033.1, from coordinate 32,708 downwards.
GCCGCTGCGGCGAGTGCCAGGCCTGGGGCACCGTCGAGGAAACCGGCGCCGCCGTTGCACGCACGACGGCGGCAACAACAGTTCTGGAGCCGGCCCGCCGGATTGCCGAGGTGGACGCCACCACGGCGGCGTTCCTGCCCACCGGCGTGGATGAACTGGACCGGGTGCTGGGCGGGGGCCTGGTGCCCGGCGCCGTTATCCTGCTGGCGGGCGAGCCGGGAGTCGGGAAGTCAACGCTGCTGCTGGATGTTGCCGCCAAGTTCGCCCGCACCGCGCAGGACGTCCTCTATGTCACGGGCGAGGAGTCCGCAGCGCAGGTTAAGCTGCGCGCCGAACGGATCGACGCCGTCGCGGATTCCCTGTATCTGTCCGCAGAGACAGACCTGGGGCAGGCCCTGGGGCAGGTGGAGAAAATCGAACCCAGACTGCTCATTGTGGACTCGGTCCAGACCCTCAGCAGCGCAGACGTGGATGGCAGCGCCGGCGGCGTTTCCCAGGTCCGGGAAGTAGCCGCGTCCATCATTGCCGCGGCCAAACGCCGGAACATGACCACGCTGCTGGTGGGACACGTAACCAAGGACGGTTCCATCGCGGGACCGCGGCTGCTGGAGCACCTGGTGGACGTGGTGTGCCAGTTCGAAGGTGAGCGGCACTCCCGGCTGCGCCTCCTGCGTGCGGTGAAGAACCGCTATGGGCCCACAGATGATGTCGGCTGCTTTGACCTGAACGAGGACGGCATCGTTGGCCTTGCGGACCCGAGCGGGCTTTTCGTCAGCCGCACCAAGGAACCGGTGTCCGGGACCTGCATCACGGTGACCATGGAAGGCCGCCGCCCGCTGCTGGCCGAGGTGCAGTCCCTCCTGGCCGAAAGCCCCAACTCCCAGCCTCGCCGGGCGACCAGCGGACTGGACAGCTCCCGGGTATCCATGCTGCTGGCAGTGCTGCAGCAGAGGGCGGGATGCCTGCTGCACAAGGACGATTCGTACGTTGCCACGGTGGGCGGCGTGAAGCTCAGCGAACCGGCGACGGACCTGGCGGTGGCGCTGGCTGTTGCCTCGGCAAAAGCCCGGAAACCGCTGCCCATCCGTCTGATTGCCTTCGGCGAGGTGGGCCTGGCCGGTGAGGTCCGTCCTGTGCCCGGGATCAACCAGCGCATCCAGGAAGCGCACCGGCTGGGATTCACGCATGCCGTGGTCCCGGCCAGCCACAACGGTCCTGGCCCCATCCCGGCCGGCTTCTCGGTGCGGGAAGTGGAGCACCTGACCGAGGCGCTGAGTCTGCTGATCGGGTAAGGATCCGGGCAAAAACTTCCGCCACAGAATAGTCAATCGGTGTGAAGCGGAATACGATCAAATATAGGCAACTTGAGGACAGAACAATCAATGTCGACGTCGAACACCATCCGCAGCGGGGAACAGTCCGATCCCGCACGCGCCGTCAGCCACGACCTCGCCGAACGGCTGAGCAGCGTTGCCAGGGAACTCCAGCAGGACCAGGACAGCGACTCAATCCTCGAGAATATCGTCCACGCGGTGCTGGAACTGGTCCCCCACGCCGCCGAAGCTTCCATCAGTGTTGTGACCGGACACAGGACCGTCCAGTCCCGCGCAGCATCCGGAGAGCTCCCGCGCCGGATTGACGCGCTGCAAAGTGAAACAGGCCAGGGGCCCTGCCTTGACGCGGCCTATGACCACCGGGTGGTTCGCGTTCCGGACCTCAGCGACGAGGAACGCTGGCCCGACTTCGCCCAGGCGGCCTTTGATTCCGGGGCACGGAGCATGCTGTCCATCCAGCTCTTTGTTGAAGGGGACAACCTGGGCGCCCTCAACATCTACGGGGACGATGTGAACGTGTTCGACGAGGAATCGGAACAGGTGGGCCTGCTCGTTGCGGCCCACGCTGCCGTGGCCTTCTCCGACGCCCGGGAAATATCCCAGCTCACCCAGGCCCTGGACACCCGCGACGTCATCGGCCAGGCGAAAGGGATCCTGATGGAACGGTTCAAGATCACTGCGCAGCAGGCGTTCGTCATCCTCACGCGCGCCAGTTCAGAGACCAACTCCAAGCTCAGGGATGTGGCCGATCAGCTCACCAGCAGCGGAGAAGTCCGCACCCGCACTTCCGGACATAACCAGTGAGGGCCTGTCTCCAGGGCCGCGCTGCCATGCCGGTTGACGGCGACTCATCCGGGCCCGGACGTGGCCGGCGGAGAGGCTGAACGAGGTCTGGCATCCGGGGCCCGGCAAGGGTAGCGTCAGTTGAAGAATTGGCGGCGACGGCAGGCAGCCTCACCCACAGGGCCAAGGCACGCTGGCGTCGGTTTCTTGAGGGGGCCGGGATGGCTGGATGGAATGCTGACACTGCTGCCGGGCCGCTGGGTGCCGGGACGGTCACCCTGGTGGAGGGATCGTCCTTCTGTATTTCCCTGCAGAACGGGGACATCCATCCGGAACATCCCCATGGTGTTTTCCACCTCGACACGCGTATCCTCTCCGGCTGGTGCCTCACCGTCAACGGCATGCCGCTTGAGCCGCTGGCGGCGGAGACCAAGGAGCCGTACCGGGCACTTCTCGCCGGGCGGGTCCCCCGCACGGACGGATACGCGGACAGCCCGCTGATCGTGGAGCGGCTGCGTGAAGTGGGGGCCGGCATCCAGGAGCAGGTCACTGTCCGCAATTACTCCCTCGAGCCGGCTGACTGCCTGATCTCCTTCCAGGTTGAGGCCGACTTCGCCGATCTTTTCGAGGTGAAGGAGGCACGGATCCAGCGGCGCTGGGAGGAAACCCGGGACGTGGACGGTGATTCGCTGACCATCCGGGCAGCCTGGCAGGATCTCCGGAAAGGCATCCTGGTCCAGGCACCCGGAGCCGACGTCACCCAGGACGCCTTGACGTACCAGGTGACCATCGCGCCGCACAGCCAGTGGAGCACGGTGATTACCGTGGTGCCCAGCGGCGAGGCAGCCAATCCGCCTCCGCCGTCGTTCGTCCATCCCGATTCGGAGGGGGTGTCCCCCCGTGACGTGCGCCGACGGGAGTGGGTGGCCAAGATTCCGAAGCTCCATATGGGAAACCGATCCATTGAACGGACGCTGCGGCGCAGCTACGACGACCTGGGCGCCCTCCGCATCGAGGATCCCAACCACCCCGACAGGGTGGTGGTGGCCGCCGGCGCCCCCTGGTTCATGACTCTGTTTGGCCGCGACTCCCTCTGGGCATCGATCATGGCGATGGCCGTGGACCCCTCCTTGGCTCTGGGGACTTTGCAGACGCTGGCGGACCGGCAGGGCGACGTCGTGGATCTTTTGAGCGAGGAGGAGCCGGGCAAGATCCTGCATGAGGTCAGGCTGGACGTCTCCAGCGGGCTGTCGCTGGGCGGCAAATCCGTCTACTACGGAAGCGTCGACGCCACTCCGCTTTTTGTGATTGTCCTTGCATCAGTCAGCCGCTGGGGGTTCGCCCCGGATACGATTGCCGCACTGCTGCCGCATGCGGACCGGGCGCTGGAGTGGATCCGGGACTACGGGGACAAGGACGGGGACGGGTTTGTCGAGTACGAGCGCCTCAACCCCCAGGGCCTGGTCAACCAGGGCTGGAAGGACTCCTGGGACGGGATCAACTTCGCCGACGGCACGCTGGCGGAAGGGCCCATCGCGCTCTGCGAGGTGCAGGCGTATGTCTACGATGCGTACATGGCACGCGCATGGCTGGCGTACGACACGGGTGAATCGGCCTTAGGGGATGAACTTGCGGATAAAGCGGCGCAGCTAAAGAAGCAGTTCAACGAGCAGTTCTGGATGCCGGACCGCGGATATTATGCCGTTGCGCTGGACGGCAGGAAGCGGCAGGTGGACGCGTGCGCTTCCAATATGGGCCACTGCCTGTGGCTTGGCATCGTGGATGAGGACAAGGCGCCGCTGGTTGCCGAACGGCTCATGTCCCCGGAGATGTTCAGCGGCTGGGGCGTACGCACCCTGGCCAGCGACATGGGCGCCTACAACCCGGCGAGCTACCACAACGGCTCGGTCTGGCCGCACGACAACGCGATCATCCAGGCCGGCTTGCTGCGCTACGGCTTCGTGGCCGAAGCACAGCGGATCTCCACGGCCCTGCTGGAGGCAGCGGACTACTCGGGCGGCCGGCTGCCAGAACTGTTCTGCGGCTTCAGCCGCGAGCAGTTCGCCGAGCCTGTGCCATATCCGACGGCGTGCTCGCCGCAGGCCTGGGCTGCAACCACGCCAATCCAGCTGGTGACGAGCCTCATGCGGTATGACGCGCATGTTTCCCGCGGTGGCGTGTGGATGGATCCCGTGCTCCCGGAGTCGTACGGTGACCTGCATATAACCAATGCGCCCATGGCAGGCGGCAGGATCACCATTGACATAACCGGTTCGGTCCCCTCGGTCCAGGGGCTGCCGGACGGCATGGTGTTCCACAAGGGGCACCGCCCCTGGCTGGCGGAACTGGTGGAACAAGCCGGCCGGCGCCAAACGGCTGCGCCCCGGGGCCAGTCTGTTTCCAGTCCGAAGCAGTAGTGGCCGCAAGCTGCCCGCCGCGGTCCACGCTTCTGTTCGCGGATGGACAGGAGGGCCGTGAGGTCCGCGGTCACCCGGCCGGCGGTGCGCACGGGCAGCCGGAACGGCTACTTTGCGGGGTTGTGGGTCCCGATCGGCACCAGGGTCAGGTCAGGGTGGTTCTTCTCGATCCGGCGGAGCGCCCAGACGTCGTTGAACAGGGCGAGGTATTCGCCGTCGGACCGCAGAAGGACCTCGGCGCCGGGAACGTTGGCCAGCGCCGGCATGGCGTCCGCCGTCGAAATCCTGGCGATGGAATACGGCAGCCGTTCCAGCCGCATGGGCGCACTGAAGTCGTGCGCCATCCGGTCCTCCACCACCTCGAACTGCATGGGGCCGACGGCGGCGAGGACGGGCGCCTGGTCTCCGCGGACGTCGGAGCGGAGCACCTGGATAACGCCCTCATGTTCGAGCTGCTCGATGCCGCGGCGGAACTGTTTGAAGCGGCTGGGATCCTTGGAGCGTGCCACCTGGAAGTGTTCGGGCGCGAACAGCGGGATGGCGGGGAACTCCACCGGGTCCTCCAGGAACAGGCTGTCGCCCACGCGCAGGGACGAGGCGTTGACCAGGCCGACGACGTCGCCGGGGTAGGCCTCGTCGATGACCTCGCGTTCACGGCCGAAGACCTGCTGGGCGTACTTCGTGGCGAACGATTTTCCGGTCCGGGTCTGGGTGACCACCATGCCGCGCTCAAAGACGCCGGAGCAGACCCGGATGAACGCGACGTGGTCCCGGTGGGCCTTGTTCATGCCGGCCTGGACCTTGAAGACAAAGCCTGAGAACGGCGATTCGACAGCCCGCCGGCTGCCCTCAACGTCCGGCCGGGGCGCCGCGGGCGGGGCAAAGTCGACCAGGGCGTCCAGGAGTTCCTTGACGCCGAAGTTCAGCGCAGCCGAGCTGAACAGGACAGGGGTGGCGGTGCCGGCATGGAAGCTCCCGACGTCGAACTCCAGGTTGGACTCGATCACCAGGCCCGCCTCATCCACGGCGTCGGTCCAGTTGCTGCCCTGGCTGTCCGCCGCCTGTTCAGGGGTGAAGTAGTCGGTGAGTGCGATGCTGGCGCCGGAGTTGTTCCGTTGGAACCGGGCGAAGCGGTCGTTGCGCAGGTCCCAGACGCCGCGGAAGTCGCCGGAGATGCCCACGGCCCAGGTCAGCGGCATCGGCTGGAGGCCAGTGCGCTCGGTGAGTTCATCCATCAGGGCGAGCGCGTCCAGGCCGGGGCGGTCCCACTTGTTGATGACTGTGATGATCGGCAGGTTGCGCTGCTTGCAGACCTCAAAGAGCTTCATGGTCTGCGTTTCCAGGCCCTTGGCGGCATCCACCAGCATTACCGCACAGTCAACAGCGGCCAGGACGCGGTAGGTGTCCTCGGAGAAGTCGGCGTGGCCCGGGGTATCCAGCAGGTTGATGACCGTGTCGCGGTAGGAGAACTGCAGCGCCGCGGAGCTGATGGAGATGCCGCGGTCCTTTTCCATCTGCATCCAGTCCGAGACCGTTTCCTTGCGGTTGGCCTTGCCGCTGGACGCACCGGCAGTGCCGATGACCTTGGCGTGCAGCGCCAGCGCTTCAGTGAGGGTGGACTTGCCGGCGTCGGGGTGCGAAATGACAGCAAAGGTCCGACGCCGGGCCGCCTGTTTGTGAATCTCGTGGACCCTGGCGGGGCTGAGGACTTCTTGGGACACGGTGCTACTTTCACTGCGTTGGGGAGAAATACCCCTGGCGCTTGACGGGACATCGCTAAGTGGGTACAGGACTGGCTGACAGCCAAGTTCCAAGTTTATCGCAGTGGCCCGGGCAGCGCCGAGTGGGCCGCTTTGTGGCACGACGGCGGGCACCTGATCCGGCTCGCGTGAGGGGTGCGGGACCATCCTGGCCCGGCAACGAAAATGCCCCCTGCATGCCCCGGCTCCGGGGCCTTTCCCGCCATCGCGGAAGGGACCCGGAATGGGGCACTTTGAGGCTTGCTGGTGCGGAACAGCCCGCTCTTTACCCCTATCATTGACCTAGCGGGAAACTGAGTACTTTTGACCCTGCCGGCGGACAATGGAAACCGGCATACCTGCGGGCGGCCGTCCGCACCTTTGAAGGGAACACCCTATGGCTCGGAGCCCCGAAGAATCGCTCAAGGCGACTCTGGGCAGAGTGGCTCCAGGCACGCCGTTGCGCGATGGCCTGGAACGCATCCTCCGTGGACGCACCGGCGCGCTGATCGTGCTGGGTTCGGACCGGACCATCGAATCCATCTGCTCCGGCGGCTTCGACATCGGCATCGACTTCTCCCCCACCCGGCTCCGTGAACTGGCCAAGATGGACGGCGCCATCATCTGCGACAAGGACGCCGGGAACATCCTCCGGGCCGCCGTGCAGCTGGTGCCGGACTCAAGCATCGAGACCCAGGAATCAGGCACCCGCCACCGCACCGCCGAGCGCGTGGCGATCCAGACGGGCGTGCCTGTGATCTCTGTCAGCCAGTCAATGCAGATCATCGCGCTGTACGTGAACGGGCTTCGGCATGTCCTCGAGGGCTCGGAAAAGGTCCTGGCCCGCGCCAACCAGGCCCTGGCCACCCTGGAGCGGTACCGTTCACGCCTGGACCAGGTCACCAGTTCGCTGTCCGCGCTGGAGATCGAGGCCATGGTGACGGTAAGGGATGTGGCCGTGACCCTGCAGCGCCAGGAAATGGTCCGGCGGATCTCGGAGGAAATCTCCCAGTACGTCCTGGAACTTGGCGAAGACGGCCGTCTGCTGTCCCTCCAGCTCGACGAGCTCACGGTGGGCCGCGGCCCCGGCAGCGACATCATCATCCGGGACTACGCCGGCCCCGACGCCTCCCCCGACGACATCGAAAAGGCTGTGAGCGCCCTGGTGAACCTGGGCCCCACGGAGCTGATCGACCTCGGCAAGATCTCCGGAATCATCGGCTTCGCCGGCGGGGTGGACACACTCGATGCCGTGGTGCAGCCCCGCGGGTATCGCCTGCTCTCCGGGCTCAAGGCAGTTCCCCGGGCCGTAGCCGACCGGCTCGTAGACCACTTCGGCGGACTGCAGTACCTGATGGCCGCCACCATCGACGATCTCATGACCGTGGACGGCATCGGCGACCAGCGCGCCCGCACCGTCCGCGAAGGCCTGAGCCGCATGGCCGAGGCCAGCCTGCTGGACCGGTTCCTCTGACCCCTCACCGGTTGCTCCGCATGCGCCCTTTTGAACCATCAAAACGGCACTTACGGAACACCCGATGGAGGGGAAGCGTCATTTGAGCTGGAACACGGCTTTGGGGCTGGTCCTGGAGCCGAGCTTGGCAGTGAACACGTAGTAGGCCCCGCCGGCTCCGGGCTTGGCCTGGATGGGCTGGCAGCCTTCCACCGTGCGGTTCCGCGGCCAGGGGAAGTTCGCCGTCTCGCTCGCCCCCGGCTGAATGGTCTTGATCAGGTCCTCGCTCTTGGCCTGGCAGTCCCTGGAAGAGAAAATCCGGTCCGAACCGCTGGTCACCAGGTACTCCATCTGGGACGTGCCGATGTTCACCTCGCAGGGCAGCTGCCCGCCGTTGGTCACTTTCAGTGTGAACAACGGGTTTTCCTCCGGGCCGTAGGACGCCTTGTCCGTTGACGCCGAGACTGTCACGAGGTTCTGGTCGCACGTGGGGGTGGCCGTCGGCGTGCTGCTGGCCGTTGCCGTGTTGCCAGTGTTGCCGGCTGCGGTGCCGGGTGAGGTGGAGGCAGCCGCTGCAGCATCGTTTGTGGAGGACACTTTTTCGGCGTTTCCACTAAAGGCACCGGCCGCTGCAAAGCCTCCGAATGCTGTCGCGGCCACCACCAGCAGGACTGCCGCCACAAACAGCCGGCGACGGCGGTAGACGGCGCCACTCGGCCCCCGCACTGCCCGGGAACTTGAGTTCGACGCCGTTTTGCGTGGTGATGAATTGCCTTGCCTGCCCATCCTTCTAGGCTAGGGAACTGTCCGGGCTCTGCCCTCCCACCACGCCGGGGGCCGGCCAACGCTATGGTCACAGTTCGTTTTCGGCCTCCGAATCCCACCCGCTGCAGCATCCTCCGCCGCGAATCCATTACAGTGTTGGGATCGACGCTACAACCAAGTCCCCAGCCATTTCCGCGAGCGCCCGCAACCCAGGATCCGGTCTGGACGCCCTCCACCGCAGGATCATCGGCTGGTTCGAGGAGACAGCCCGGACCCTCCCCTGGCGCGAGGCCGGCTGTTCCCCCTGGGGCGTGCTGGTCAGCGAGATCATGCTCCAGCAGACCCCCGTGGTCCGCGTACTTCCGGTCTGGGAGGAATGGCTCAGTCGCTGGCCCAACCCTGCGGCCCTGGCCGGTGAGCCTGCGGGCGAAGCCGTCCGTTCGTGGGGCAGGCTGGGCTACCCCCGGCGCGCGCTAAGGCTCCATGCGGCCGCGGGGGCAATTGTGCGCGATCACGGCGGCAAAGTCCCCGGCACCTACGCCGAGCTGCTGACCCTGCCGGGGGTGGGCAGCTATACCGCCGCCGCCGTGGCCGCCTTTGCCTTCGGGCGCAGGGAAACGGTGGTGGACACCAACATCCGGCGAGTGCACGCACGGCTCATTTCCGGCGTCGCCCTTCCGTCACCGTCCCTGACGGCATCAGAGATGCGGCTTGCGGCGGAACTGCTGCCGGACGACGACGGTGCCTCTGTCCGGTGGAACGCTGCGGTGATGGAACTGGGGGCGCTGGTATGCACCGCCCGGGCGCCGAAGTGTGCCGCGTGCCCCGTACGGGAATCCTGCGCGTGGCGGGCAGCAGGCGAGCCGCCGCCGTCTTACACCCCCAAAGGGCAGGCGTGGCACGGCACCGACCGCCAGGTCCGCGGAGCCGTGATGGCTGTGCTGCGCCTCGCGGACACGCCGGTTCCGCCCGAGCTGTTCCTCCGGGAACCGGCTGACCTCGGCTTCGGACCGGAGGCAATCGACGCGGAAGGGATCGCCGTTCCGCTGTCCGCCCTCCACCGTCTGAATTCTGCGCCCGAGCAACTGGAGCGCGCGCTGGCGGGGCTCCTCGACGACGGCCTGGCTGAACTTCAGCACGGCGGCTACCGGCTTCCCGCCTGATCCCCTCCTTGCCTGGCCCTTCCTTGCGCCCAAGGTCTCATTCCGGCAGTTGCCGGCGCGGGAGCCATAACGATATTTGCGTCACTTCACCGGCACCGTTGGGCTCCGCCGCAGGCCGGTCATACGCTGAACTATGGGCAAGGCCGGGGTACTGCTGACACTGATCACGACGACGGTGCTCACCTCTGCCTGCTTCCCATACGCGGCGCCGTGCCCGATGATCGCCCAGGCGTCAGTAGTGTCAGTGACTGTGGTGCGCGAGTACGTTCCCCGGGTCAAGACGCTGCACCTCAAGGCCTGCCAGGACGGCAGATGCAAGGAAGCGGACCTGGAACTCTTCCCGGGCACCGTTTCTGTGGACCAGGGCTGCAGGCCAGAAGGCGTCTGCTCGGCCACCTCTTCGCCTGACGGGACCATGAAGGGGATGCTGATGCTGGATTCCCTGACGGAAGCGCCCATGGCGCTGACGGCTACCGGAACCGCCCCTGACGGGGCTGCCCTGCCCGTGCGAACGCTCGATTTCCGCCCCCGCGGTGTCTATCCGTTCGGGGAACAGTGCGGACGGTTTGTGACCGCGTCCGTGACGCTCGACGCCGACGGGCTGCACGACGTTTCCTAATGCACGACGTTTCCTAATCCGGCGGTTTTCCGGCAACGTAGGATAAAAGCGTCGATCAACTACTGAGGGAACCATGAAGAAACTCACCACGGCCCTGCTCGCCACCGGGCTCATCCTCTCCGCGTCGGCCTGCGCCGCACCGGCCAAGCTGTCCACTGCAGAGACCTGCGACCGGATCAAGATCGCGGTGTCGAGCCCGGCCAACGCCATTGGCAAGACCGGCATGACCCTCCTCGCCAACCAGATCCGGCCGATCCAGGCCGTGGCCTCAGATGACCTGAAATCGGCACTGAAGTCGATCATCGAATACACGGACGAATCCGCCAAAGAGACTCCGGACCCAGATAAGCTCAGCGCGCTCCAGGGCGGTTACCAAGAGGCCGGCGCCGCTTACACCAAGTTCTGCAGCCAGGGCTAAGTCAGCCACTCTGAGGCAGCTCTCCCCCGGGCGGCGCCAACTGGCAGCAGATGCCTTCAGCAACGCCTGTTGAGGTCATTTGCTGCCAGTTCGCGCTGTTCAGCCTCATCCGGGCGCAAGAATCAGGTGTTGGTGGCTCGGATGGCCTCGGCGACGCTTTCCAGATGCAGCCTCATGGCCTCGGCTGCCCCATCCGGGTCATGGCGGCAGACAGCATCGATGATTGCCAGGTGCTGGGGAAGGGAAACGCCCGGCCGCCCTGGCTGCCTGGCCAATTGGAACTGGAAACGCACAGCCTGTCCGCGCAGCCGCCGGATGGTGGCGGCAGCAGTATGCTGCGCGCTGATTGAGATGATTTTGGCGTGGAGGCTTTGATTGCAGGCCGAATATGCTTCCCTGTCCCCGCGAGCGACTGCATCTTCCATCTGATGGGCCAGTCCGCGCAGCTCATCCGACTCAACATCAGATATCCGCTCTGCGGCCTTGCGGGCGCATAGAGCCTCGAGGGCGGCCCGCACCTCGGTGATCTCCAGCGCTTCGTCGACCGATACGGCCCTCACCCTTGCGCCCCGGTTCTGGACCCGTTCAACCAGGCCCTCAACACTCAGTTCCGACAAGGCAACCCGGACGTTCCCCCGGCTGGCCCCGTACTCCGCGGCGAGATCGGCCTCCACGAGCCGTTGTTTTGGCACCAGTTCGCCTGTCACAATCGCCTGACGCAGGATATTCACGAGCTCCGGCGCCGACAGGGCCGTTCCCGTGGTCTCGTCGATCGTTGTCATGCGGTTCCCCTTGAACTGTCTCCATTGAACTTTTCGGCGCCCCTTTTGACCTTCATTGTAAACAATTTTGTCAGGCGGCCCCGAAAACCCATCTCGACGTCAACAACTTGGTTGTAGATATTGCTAACAATATCGTCAACGGTTATTGTTGTGTGTACTGCATCACTTCAAAGGAGAACAACATGGTGGTTCAAGCGCCGGTCCAAACACTGGACACCACACGTTCGCGACTGCAGGGCAGCCAGACAGCGATTCCCTGCTGGTTCATGCGCGGAGGCACTTCCAGGGGACCCTTCTTCCGGGCAGCAGACCTTCCGGAAGACCCCGCCATCCGCGATGCCGTGCTGCTGGCGGCAATGGGTTCCCCGGACCCCCGCCAGATCGATGGTCTCGGAGGCGCCAACCCGTTGACCAGTAAGGCCGGCATAGTCGGCCCCGGTCGTCGTGGCGACGCTGACTTGGAATTCCAGTTCGTCCAGCTTCAGCCCGACAGCGACGTTGTGGACCTGACGCCCAACTGCGGAAATATGCTTGCTGCCGTGGTGCCGTTCGCGCTGGAGGCAGGCCTCATCGTTGCGCAGGGTGACGCCACAACGGTGCGGGTGCTCACGCTCAACACGGGTTTGGTTGCCGAGATCACGGTGCCTACCCCGCAAGGCGAGTCCGGCCGGTATGTGGAGTACGCCGGGGACGCCCGCATCGATGGTGTCCCCGGAGCCTCCGCTCCGATCTCCATCAATTTCCTCGACACCGCGGGCTCGGTCTCTTCCTCGCTCCTGCCCACGGGCAATGTCCGCGACCGGCTCGAAATCGAAGGCGTGGGCCCCGTTGAGGTCACTTGCATCGACAACGGTCAGCCGCTGGTCATCGTTGCCGCGTCCGCGCTCGAACGCACCGGCTACGAGTCGACGGCGGAGCTAAACGAGGACCAGGAGCTGAAGTCCCGCCTGGAGGCACTGCGCCTGGCTTGCGGCAAGCTGATGGGCCTGGGCAACGTGACCCGGAGGAACTATCCCAAGATGACTCTCGTTTCCCCGCCGGCCCAAGGCGGGGCGATCAACACACGCAGCTTCATCCCGCACGTCTGTCACGACTCAATCGGTGTTCTGGCCGCGGTCACCGCGGCAACTGCGTGCGTGATCGAGGGCACTGTCGCGCATGAAATTGCCACCGTTTCCACGGGCACCGAGATCGTCGTGTCCGTCGAACATCCGGCCGGGGAGTTCAGTGTTGAACTGGGCCTTGACCCCGGCAACCCGCAGCACGTTACGAAGTCCGCCCTGCTGCGCACGGCACGGCTGATCATGGCCGGCGACGTCTTTGTGCCCCGCCGCTCTTGGCATCCCGGAACAAGTACCAGTGAGGAACAGCACCAATGATCATCGATTGCCACGGCCATTACACCACCGCCCCGGCAGAACTGGAGCACTGGCGAGACCGGCAGATAGCAGGCCTCGCGGATCCGTCCGCTGCTCCGGCACCCACCGAACTGAACATTACGGACGGTCAACTGCGGGAGAGTATCGAAGCGAACCAGCTGCGCCTGATGGATGAGCGCGGCATCGACATGACGATCTTCTCGCCCCGGGCTTCCTTCATGGCCCACCACGTGGGTGACTTCAAGGCCTCCGCGGAGTGGGCTGCGATCTGCAATGAGCTGTGCTACCGGGTGAGCCAGCTGTACGCGGAGCGATTCGTGCCCGCTGCAATGCTTCCGCAGTCCCCCGGGGTTGATCCGGCCACCTGCCTTCCCGAGCTCATCCGGTGCGTCGAGGAGTACGGGGCGGTCGCGTTGAACCTGAACCCGGATCCCTCCGGCGGCCACTGGACCGCCCCGCCGCTGACCGACCGCTCGTGGTACCCGATCTACGAAAAGATGGTCGAGTACGACATCCCGGCCATGGTGCACGTGAGCACCAGCATCAACCCGGCTTTCCACACCACCGGCGCCCACTACCTTAACGCCGACACGACGGCGTTCATGCAGCTGGTCCAGGGGGACCTCTTCGCCGACTTTCCCACGCTCCGGCTGGTCATTCCGCACGGCGGCGGCGCTGTCCCCTACCACTGGGGCCGGTTCCGGGGCCTGGCCATGGCCCTGAAGAAGCCGCCCCTGGAAGAACACGTGATGGGCAACGTCTATTTCGATACCTGCCTCTATCACCAGCCCGGTATTGACCTGCTCCTGAACGTGATCCCTACCCGCAATATCCTCTTCGCCTCCGAGATGATCGGCGCGGTCAGGGACATCGACCCCTGCAGCGGCCATGCCTTCGATGACACCCGCCGGTACATCCAGGATTCCGGACTGCCCGCCACCGACCTGGCAGCAATCCAGGAGCACAACGTCCGCACCGTCTACCCCCGCCTTAACGCCCTGCTCAAGCAGCAGGGCCGCTAAAATACCCCCAGGAGCAGAGCCCATGCAGGAACTCGGAGTCGTCCACCGCACCATCACCCGCGCTGCCCGCGCAGACGTTGACGCACTGGCAGCGTTTGGCGTCAGCACCATCCATGAGGCCATGGGGCGCCTTGGCCTCATGCGCCCGTACATCCGCCCCGTCTACCCCGGGGCCAGGCTCTGCGGGACGGCCGTGACGGTCCTTTTGCAGCCAGGCGACAACTGGATGCTCCACGTTGCAGCGGCGCAGCTGCAGCCGGGGGACGTCCTGGTGGCAGCCTGCACCACCGAGTGTGAGGACGGCTTCTTCGGGGAGCTTCTGGCCACCTCGGTCCGCGCCCAGGGGGCCGTGGGTCTTGTCATCGACGGCGGCTGCCGGGACGTCGACGCCCTGCAGGAGATGGATTTCCCCGTCTTCAGCCGGGCGATCAATTCCAAGGGCACCATCAAGGCCACCATCGGATCCGTCAACGTCCCCATCGTGTGCGCCAACGCCCTGGTCAACCCGGGCGACGTCGTGATTGGCGACGTCGACGGCGTCGTCGTGGTACCTGCCAGCCTCGCCGGCGATGTGGCCGCAGCCGCCCGGCAACGCGAAGCCAACGAGGAGGGAAAACGCCAGCGCTTTGCCGCCGGCGAGCTCGGACTCGACATCTACTCGATGCGCCAGCCCCTCGAAGCGGCGGGCCTGCGGTACATCGACTGACCCGGATCCCGGTCAAGGAGACCCCCATGAGCACCCAATTCACCAAAACCCCCGGCTGGCTGGACTGGTACCGTAACCCCTCCACCCCCCGCTTCATCCTCCCGCAAGGGACAGTGGACGCCCACTGCCACGTCTTCGGCCCCGGGGCCGAATTCCCCTTCGCCCCCGAACGCAAATACACCCCCGGGGACGCCGGCAAAGACCAGCTCTTCGCACTCCGCGACCACCTCGGAGTAAGCCGCAACGTCATCGTGCAGGCAACCTGCCATGGCGCGGATAACAGCGCGACGGTCGACGCTGTCCGGGCCTCGGGCGGCCGGGCACGCGGCATCGCAACGGTCCGGCCGGACGTCACCGACGCGGAGCTGCGACGGCTTGATGAGGCCGGCGTGCGCGGCGTGCGGTTCAACTTCCTCAAACGGCTGGTGAGTGCAGCCCCGCAGGATGAACTCGCCTTGATCGCGGAGAAGATCGCCCCCCTCGGCTGGCACATCGTCATCTACTTCGAGGGCGCAGACCTGGAAGACCTGGAAGGATTCTTCGGCTCCCTGCCCACACCACTGGTGGTTGACCACATGGGGCGGCCGGACGTCGCAAAACCCGCCGGCGGCCCTGAGTTCAGCCGCTTCCTCAGGTTCGTCGAGGCTAACGACGTGTGGGTCAAGGTCAGCTGCCCGGAACGGCTCAGCGCCACAGGACCCTTCGCCCTGGACGGCGAGCAGCATGCCTACTCCGACGCCGTCCCCTTCGGCCGCCGGGTCATCGGGGAGTTCCCGGACCGGGTGCTGTGGGGAACCGATTGGCCCCATCCCAACCTCACCGGCCACATGCCCGACGACGGACTCCTCGTGGACTACATCCCGCAGGTCGCGGTGACCCCCGAACAGCAGCAAAAAATGCTCGTCACGAACCCGATGCGACTCTACTGGCCCGGCGAAGACGCCTAGCCACCCTTTCCAAAAACCATCCCCCAAAGGACTCCAATGATGCACTCCAATGCGGCGAACCGGCTGGACCGGCTGCCCATCTCCCGATTCCACAAGATCACCCTGGTCGCCGTCTCCTTCGCCTACTTCTTCGAATTCGCCGACATCAACAGCTTCGCCACCACCGTCCCGAAGCTGATCAAGCTGTGGGGAGTGTCAATCAACGACATCGCGTACGTCACCTCGGCGTCGTTCGTTGGCATGTTCATCGGCTCCCTGATTGCCAGCTGGCTGGCTGACCGGTGGGGACGCAAGAAGGCACTGGTCATCACCACGTTGTGGTTCTCGCTCTTTTCGTTCGCCGCGGTCTTCTCCTGGGACATCGTCTCCCTCGGCGTCTTCCGGATCCTGACCTCGGCCGGCCTCTCGGCCATGACCGTCGTCGCGGTCATCTACGTCAACGAGATCTTTCCGGCCGCAGTCCGCGGCAAGTACCAGGCCTACGCCATCGTCATCGGCATCTGCGGTACGCCGGCCACCAACCTCATCGCCAGCGTCGTCGTCCCGCTCAGCGACTGGTCATGGCGGCTCGTGTTCCTGTGGGGAGCACTCGGCATCGTCTTCATCTTCTTGACCCGGCACCTGAAGGAATCCCCCCGCTGGTATGAGAACAAAGGCGAGTACGCCAAGGCCGATGCCGCACTCACCCAGATCGAGGCCCGCGTCGCTGCGGAGAAGGGTCCCCTGGCAGCCCCGGCACCACCGCTGCCCGCCGTGCCGTCGACCAAGGCGCCGCTCAAACTCCTGCTGCAGAAAAGATATCTTGGCCCTACGCTTCTCCTCACCGTTCTGTGGGTCACCCAGACGGTCGGCTTCTTCGGGTACTCCAGCTGGGCACCAACCCTGTTGTCCAAGGAAGGCTTCAGCGTGGAGAATTCCATCTTCTACGTGGCGCTGACCACCGTGGGGGCGCCCTTGGGCTCATACCTGGCCTCACTGGTCACTGACCGGTTCGAACGCAAGTGGTGCCTCGTCGCCTTCGGAACGACCATCGCCGTCTGCGGCCTCTTCTACGGCCTGACCTTCAACCCGGTCCTGATCGTCGTGTTCGGCTTCCTCGTGAACCTCTTCGAGCGGGGCTACACGGCCCTTGCCTACGCATACTCCCCGGAGCTGTTTGACACCGCGGGCAGGTCCCTGGGCACGGGCGTATCCTATGGCCTTGGCCGGCTCTCCAACGCTGCCGGTCCGCTGATCATCGCGGCCCTCTACAACGGAAGCGGCTATCAGAGCGTCTTCTTCTTCATCGCAGGAACATGGCTATTCGGAGCTCTCGCCCTCGCCTTCTTCGGGCCCAATACCCGTAAGCTCCGGCTCGCGCAGACCAGCCGGGTCAAGGACCTCACACCTTCTCCCTCAGCGAACCTCCCCTAGGGGCGCCGCTTTAAAGGGCAGGAAGGCGGGCACCTTAGCGTGTCCGCCTTCCTGCGCAATACCCTGGACCTCGGATCAGGGGGCCTCACGTTATCCGGCGAGGACCGTGGACCCATCGTCTACAACGCTGTATATTGGCTGGAACAATCATCCACACCCCTCGGAGAACTCCTTGATTGCCACTGACCTGAAGTCCGCCCCTGCCCCTTTGTACCGAGACCCCTTGGAGGACGGAGCGGCGGACCCGGTGCTGGTATACAACCCGCACGAAAGCGCGTGGTGGATGATCTACACCAACAGGCCAACCACTGTCCCGCATGCGGAAGGGATCAGCTGGCTCTTCGGCTCCAGGCTGGGCGTCGCTTCGTCAACCGACGGATGTGCCACCTGGCGTTACCGCGGCACGCTGGAAGGACTGGATTTTGAATGGGGACAGAACACCTTCTGGGCCCCCGAGGTCTTTGAGCACCACGGAATTTTCCACATGTATGTCAGCTACATCCAGGGCATTCCCTTGGGATGTCCCGACGCTGAGGTGCTCATCCACCACTACACCAGCAAGGATCTCATCGCCTGGGACCACCACGGGCCCATTACACTGAGCTCCAACCAGGTCATAGACGCCTGCATCATCGAGCTCCCGGAGGGTGGATTCAGGATGTGGTACAAGGACCAGTCCCATGAATCCGAGACCTGGGCCGCGGACAGCGACAACCTTTACGACTGGACTGTCCGGGGACGGGTGCTCACGACGCCGGGCGGCCACGAGGGGCCCAACGTCTTCTTCCACGGGGACTCCTACTGGCTGATCGTGGACAGCTGGAGCGGTCAGTTGGCATTCCGGTCGCCCGATCTTGACCACTGGACCCCGGCAGGCACGATACTGGGCGGTTCCGCTGGCGACGAACACGCCAGGACGGACGACGTCGGTCCCGGGCTCCATGCCGACGTGGTTGTCGACGGCGACGAGGCGTGGATCTTCTACTTCACGCATCCGGAGCGGACCGGGCAGGACCACCCCGCCGTGCGCAGCCGGCGTTCCTCCATCCAGGTGGCACGGCTTGATGTGGAAGACGGACACCTCGTGTGCGATCGGGACCGGGTCCCCTTGCCGGCCATCCGCGCGCCCCGGCCTTAGGGTTCTGCGGGCGGAGCTGTCCGGCCGGGAGGGGTGCCGGCATCGGCCTTGCTTGAGCCGGGCCCATGCACCGCGGACGGCATGGCCAGCACAGCAGCCACGGTGAGTACGGCAGCAAACACAACTGCCAGGAATACGGCGCTGGAGGCCGCCACGACGGCGTCGGGGTTTGTGTGGCCGTTGGGACTGCCAGCGTAGATGGCGTTTGCTACCGCGCCGAAGACTGCGACGCCCAGGGCGCTGCCGATGGACCGTGCGAAAAGGTTAGTACCCGTCACCACGCCGCGCTCGTTCCACTCAACGCTGGATTGAGCGGCGATGAGGGTAGGCGTTGCAACGAGGCCGAGCCCGAGCCCGACGATGAAACAGCTGGCTGCGACCAGGACGGGGTTGGGTGTGTACGCGGTGAAGGCAAGAATCACCGAACCGGTGACAGTAACCGAGATGCCGATGAGCGCTGTCGCCCTGAACCCGATCCGGAGGTAGAGCCGTCCCGACTGTGAAGCGCTGATCGGCCATCCGATCGTCAGGGCCGCGAGCGATAGCCCGGCGATAACCGGCGAGGTCGCCAGCGCTCCTTGAAGGAACGTCGGAACGTAGGAGGTGAGGCCGAGTATGACTGCTCCGACGCCAAAGGAAATTGACGTCGTCGTGGCGAGAAGGCGCCGGGACAGGACCCATGGCGGCAGGACAGGCTCGGCCGCCCGCCGTTCGACAACGAGGAATATAGCCAGCAGAACCGTCCCGACGGCGAACGAGGCGATGCTGACCGGCGAGTCCCAGGCCCACGCCTGCCCGCCTTCGAGGGCGCCGAGGATGAGCAGGCTCAAGGAGACGGTCAGCAGCGCAGCTCCGAGGTAGTCCACGCGGTGCTTGGTGCGCTCGATGTTCTCATGGAAAGCCCGAACCAGCATCCATCCGGCCAGAAGGCACAGCGGGACGTTGACGAGGAAAATTCCACGCCAGATGCCGAGCGAGGAGAAAACCCCGCCGAGGGTGGGTCCGACGACGGACGAGACCGCCCAAACACTGGCCAGGTAGCCTTGCACCTTGGCGCGCTCTGCCACGGAATAGATGTCTCCGGCGATGGTGATGGCAACGGGAAGGACTGCCCCGGCACCCAGCCCTTGCACCACGCGGAACGCGATCAGCGCCGGCATGCTCCAGGCCAACCCGCAGAGGACCGAGCCGAGCAGGAACAGGCCAATGCCGGTGAGGATGATGGGTTTGCGGCCTGCCATGTCGGAGAGTTTCGCATAGACGGGCACGGAGACGGCCTGCGCGAGCAGGTAGGCGGAGAAGAGCCACGGGAACGAAGAGAAACCCCCGACGTCGCGCACTATGGACGGCACTGCCGTCGCGACGATGGTTGCGTCGATGGCGACGAGGCCACTCGACAGCATCAGGGCGATGAGGACAGGGCCCCGCCTGGAACGGAAGCCGACTCCATCAGCGTCGGGTGTCATCACATGGCCTCGTTTCGGTGTCCGACGTCGGGTGAAGCAACTCTACGGTTCGCCGAAGCCCGCCTGCACCAGCCCGCCCACGTAGTTCACTGCCCGCTCGGCGTCGGCGCCCCAGGCCTCCACGTGCAGCACCGATCCTTTTCCCGCCGCCAATGTCATCAGGCCGGTCATCGAGGCCCCGTCCACGCCGTTGACCTTGACCTCCGCGTCCAGGGCGGCGATGCCGCCCGCGATCCTGGCGGCCGGGCGCGCATGCATGCCGGCCTGGTTGATCAGCTCAAAATCGCCGGTGAAGTCCGGCCCTCCTCCTGTGACGGACCCTTCCGAAACGGTGCTGGCAGGAGCCGGCACGGAAGAGGCGCCCGGCGCTGGACCGCGGGCGGCCTCGGCGGCATGTTTGACGGCCTCAGCATCAGCCCCGCCCTGGGCCGCCACGGCGGCTGCCACCAGACCTTCCACCAAGGGGGCATCGGCAAGCAGCACCCTTGGATCGTCCGCGAATTCCATCGCCGACTCCGCGGTCATCACGGCTGACCCAAGATCGGTCAGGACCACCACACCGTCCCCGTCCGAAGCCCTGCCCAGGGCGGACATGACCTTCTCCAGGCTTGTGCCGATCCGCCCGTCGGCGGTGCCGCCGGCCGCCAGGATCACGACGTCGGGCGCCATCTGGGCGCCCAGTTCCACCGCGCCGTCGGCAATCTTTTCGCTATGGGACACCACCACGATGCCGACGGTCACGCCGCAGCCCCGGCAGCAGCGCGAAGAATCAGGGCGCTGGAAACGGCGCCGGGGTCACGGTGGCCTGCACTCCGCTCCCCCAGGTAGCTGGCCCGGCCCTTGCGGGCCACGAGCGGATCCGTTGCGACGGCACCTGCCTCGGCGGCCTCCGCCGCGGCGACCAGCAGGGCAAGGACATTGCCGCTTCCGCCGGCAGCAAAGGCCTGGGCGGCCTCGACGGCCGGCGTCCACGCATCCACCATGGTTTTGTCGCCGGACTCCGCCTTGCCCCTGGCCACAATTCCGTCTCGGGCGGCCAGCAGCGCGCCTGCCAGTGCGGCCGGATCCACCTCGGCGGCGTCGCCCAGGTAAGTGGACGCCCGAAGGAACGCGGTGCCGTAGAGCGGACCTGCCGCCCCGCCCACCTTGGACATGAGGGTCATGGCAGTCATTTTGAGGGCGGCTCCCGGAGTCTCCGGCGGCGCTTCAGCCAGCTTGTCCAGCACGGCCTGGAAGCCGCGGTCCATGTTCTCACCATGGTCCGAATCCCCGATGGCGCGGTCCAGTTCGATGAGCTCAACCCGGTGCTCCGCCATGGCCTGCGCGCACAGCGTCAGCCATTTCACCGCCCAGTTCACATCCAGCATCATGGCTACACGCCCCAGCGCAGGGCAGCCGTGTGGACCGGGGCATCCCATAGCCGGGTCAGCTCGTCGTCCAGCCGCAGCACCGAGATGGAACAGCCCTGCATTTCGAGGGCGGTGATGTAGTTGCCCACCAGCGAGCGTTCTACGCTGGCGCCCCTGTCCGCAATCACCTGCGCCGCCCGCCGGTAGACGATATAAAGCTCACTTAATGGCGTGCCCCCCATACCGTTGACGAACAGCAGCACCTTATCGCCCGAGGCAATGCCCAGATCACCCAGTACCGGTTCAAGCAGACGGTCGGTGATGCCGTCCGCGTTCTCCATCGGGATCCGGTGCCGGCCCGGTTCGCCGTGGATGCCGATGCCGATCTCGATCTCATTATCCTCGAGGTCAAAGCTGGGCGTTCCGGCGTGCGGCACGGTGCAGGCTGACAGCGCAACACCCATGCTGCGGACGTTGGCGTTGACCCGGCGGCCAATCGCGGCAACCGCGTCCAGCCCGTCTCCACGTTCGGCCGCCGCCCCGGCGATTTTCTCCACCAGGACGGTTCCGCCGACTCCGCGCCGTCCTGCGGTGTACAGCGAGTCCTCCACCGCGACGTCGTCGTTCACCAGGACGGTGCGGACCTCCACCCCCTCAGCTTGCGCCAACTCAGCCGCGGTCTCGAAGTTCAGGACGTCGCCGGTGTAGTTCTTCACGATGTGTACGACGCCGGCACCGGCGTTAACCGCGAGCGTCGCCGGAAGGATCTGGTCCGGCGTCGGTGACGTGAACACCGCCCCCGGCACGGCGGCGTCGAGCATTCCCACCCCTACAAAGCCGGCGTGGAGCGGTTCGTGCCCGCTTCCGCCTCCGGATACCAAACCCACTTTTCCTTCCACCGGCGCGTCCCTTCGGGTGATGAACGTGGGGTCCGCACTGACCGTCACGAGATCCGCGTGGGCGAGGCCGAAGCCCTCCACGGACTCGTCCACCACAGAACGGGGATCGTTGATGAGCTTTTTCATGGCGGAACTCCTGGCTGTGGGCACTTCCGGGAGGAAGTCACTTTGACCCTACTACCGCCGCAGGGGCGGCGGAAGCTGTGGCTGCGCCTCCCGGACAACGCAGCGGACAGCCCCGCGAGTCAGAGGAACTTGATCATCCGGGTGTTGCCAAGCGTGTTCGGCTTGACGCGGGCCAGGTCCAGGAACTCGGCCACACCTTCGTCATGCGAGCGAAGCAGTTCCGAGTAGACGACCGGATCCACCGCCGTCTGGTCCGCCATGACCTCGAACCCGTGGCGCTTGAAGAAGTCCACCTCGAACGTGAGGCAGAAGACCCGCGTAACGCCCAGGGCGCGGGCTCCCTCCACCAGGCTTTCCACCAGGACGTGGCCCACGCCCTTCCCGCGCCACGCATCCGACGCAGCCAGGGTGCGCACCTCGGCCAGATCCTCCCACATCACGTGCAGGGCTCCGCAGCCAATGACTTCCCCGTCGTCGGATTCGGCGATCCGGAATTCCTGCAGGCTTTCGTAGTAGGCAACAGTCTCCTTGGCCATCAGGATCCTCTGTTCTGCCAGGGGCGCCACCAGTCGCTTGATGGCGGCAACATCACCGGTGCGGGCAGGACGGATATGGAAGGAGTCAGTCACAGCTCAATCCTACGAGGCGTAGCGAATCAGGAAGGACTCTGCCCCGCGCTGCGGCGGCACTGGAGGCATTTGCGTAGCTTGCGTCAAAGCGACGAAGGAGCAGGCAGCGGCAGATGGCTCCAGTGCCGCGCCCCCGGCACTCAAGGCAAAGGCCCCGCCTGTTCCCTTGCGGGAGCGGGCGGGGCCTTGAGCTTTGTTGCTGGACGGACCTTTGTTGCTAGACGCTCGGAGCGATTTCCGGGATGAGCGGCTTGGCATTGCCGGCGAACGTGAACTTGGCGTCGTCACCTTCGCCATCCACGTCCACCACCACTATGTCGCCCGCGTGGATCTCGCCGAAGAGGATCTTCTCGGAGAGCTGGTCCTCGATCTCGCGCTGGATGGTGCGGCGCAGCGGCCGCGCACCCATGGCGGGATCGTAGCCCCGGGTGGCCAGGAGCACCTTGGCTGCCTTGGTGAGCTCGATGCCCATGTCCTTGTCCTTGAGCCGCTTCTCCAGCCGGCCGACGAACATGTCCACGATCTCGATGATCTCGTCCTGGGTCAGCTGCGGGAACACCACAACGTCATCCACACGGTTCAGGAACTCGGGGCGGAAGTGCTGCTTGAGCTCCTCCGTGACGCGGGCGCGCATCCGGTTGTAGCCGGTCTGCGTGTCCGTGCCGGACTGGAAGCCGGTGGCAACGCTCTTGGAGATGTCCCGGGTGCCGAGGTTGGTGGTCATGATGATCACCGTGTTCTTGAAGTCGACCACACGGCCCTGGGAGTCGGTCAGGCGGCCGTCTTCCAGAATCTGCAGGAGCGAGTTGAAGAGGTCCGCGTGGGCCTTCTCAACTTCGTCGAACAGAACCACGGAGAACGGACGGCGGCGGACCTTTTCGGTCAGCTGCCCGCCTTCCTCGTATCCGACGTAGCCCGGAGGCGCACCGAAGAGCCGCGAAACCGTGTGCTTCTCCGAGTACTCGGACATATCCAGGGTGATCAGGGCGTCTTCTTCACCGAACAGGAACTCGGCGAGGGCCTTGGCGAGCTCTGTCTTGCCGACGCCGGTAGGTCCGGCGAAGATGAACGAGCCACCGGGGCGCTTCGGATCCTTCAGTCCCGCACGGGTGCGGCGGATCGCCTGGGACAGAGACCTGATGGCCTCGTCCTGGCCGACCACGCGCTTGTGCAGTTCGTCTTCCATCTTCAGCAGGCGCGAGGACTCCTCCTCGGTCAGCTTGAACACCGGGATGCCCGTGGAGTTGGCCAATACTTCGGCGATGAGATCCTCATCAACCTCGGAAATGTCGTCCATCCCGCCGGACTTCCAGTGGCGTTCCTTCTCCGAGCGTTCGGTGATGAGCCTTTGCTCCTTGTCCCGGAGTGCGGCTGCGCCTTCGAAGTCCTGCGCGTCGATGGCGGATTCCTTCTCCATCTTGAGCTTTGCGATTCGCTCGTCCATGGCCTTGAGCTCCGGCGGGGCTGTCATCCGGCGGATGCGCAGACGTGCGCCGGCCTCATCGATCAGGTCGATGGCCTTGTCCGGCAGGAAGCGGTCCGAGATGTAGCGTTCGGAGAGGTTCGCAGCCGATGCGAGGGCGCCGTCGGTGATGGTGACGCGGTGGTGTGCTTCGTAGCGGTCACGCAGGCCCTTGAGGATCTCGATGGCGTGCGCCACCGAGGGCTCCTTGACCTGGATCGGCTGGAAACGGCGCTCCAGCGCGGCATCCTTCTCAATGTGCTTGCGGTACTCGTCCAGGGTGGTGGCGCCAATGGTCTGCAGCTCGCCGCGGGCCAGCATGGGCTTCAGGATGGACGCGGCATCAATGGCACCCTCCGCGGCACCGGCACCCACCAGGGTGTGGATCTCGTCAATGAAGAGGATGATGTCGCCGCGGGTGCGGATTTCCTTGAGGACCTTCTTCAGGCGCTCCTCGAAGTCACCGCGGTACCGGGAGCCTGCCACCAGGGAACCAAGGTCCAGGGTGTACAGCTGCTTGTCCCTGATGGTCTCAGGGACGTCGCCGCGGACAATGGCCTGGGCCAGGCCCTCGACGACCGCCGTCTTGCCGACGCCCGGTTCACCGATCAGGACCGGGTTGTTCTTGGTGCGGCGGGAAAGGACCTGCATGACGCGTTCCATTTCCTGCTCGCGCCCGATCACCGGGTCCAGCTTGTTCTCGCGGGCGGCCTGGGTCAGGTTTCGGCCGAACTGGTCCAGCACCACGGAACCGGCAGGGGTGCCCTCGGGCTGGCTCGAACCGACGCCGGCACCTGTGGTTTCCTTGCCCTGGTAGCCGGAGAGCAGCTGGATGACCTGCTGGCGGACGCGGTTCAGGTCGGCGCCGAGCTTAACCAGCACCTGGGCGGCAACACCCTCACCCTCGCGGATGAGGCCGAGCAGGATGTGCTCGGTGCCGATGTAGTTGTGGCCCAGCTGCAGGGCCTCGCGCAGCGAGAGCTCCAGGACTTTCTTGGCCCGGGGGGTGAAGGGGATGTGGCCGGACGGGGCCTGCTGGCCCTGGCCGATGATCTCCTGCACCTGCTCGCGGACGCCGTCGAGCGAGATGCTCAAGGACTCAAGGGCCTTGGCGGCAACGCCCTCACCCTCGTGGATCAGACCCAACAGGATGTGTTCGGTACCGATGTAATTGTGGTTCAGCATGCGTGCCTCTTCTTGGGCAAGCACAACTACGCGACGGGCACGGTCCGTAAATCGCTCAAACATTTCGCCACACTCCTAGCTACGACGTACTTTGATGCTACGTGCCGGACCCGGCATTGTGGAGCGTGTTCGCCACGGGGGAAACCGGGGCCTGGCCGGGAATAGACGGCGGGAGTCCTGATGGCGTGCAGCAGTCGGGGTCCGGACGGCGCCGTGCCCGGCATCCGTGCCCAGGCGGGCCCCGAAGCAGGCCACGAAATGGGCCATGGATTTCTGCCATTGGCAACGGGCGGGGCGCGAATGCGCGAGGTATTCCGGGCGCCCGCGGCGGTAAGTCCGATAAACCATTCTGAGCCCAAAAAACCCTGTCTTCGCCCGCGGGCGAAGACAGGGTTAAAGGGAACGTCCGGAAGCCCAGTTCTAGGAATTTGCCTTTTGGTAGGCTTCCTGGATTTCGGCCTGAATTCGGCCGCGGCTGTTTACCGTGTAGCCATTCTCGCGCGCCCATTGACGGATCTGGGCGGAGTCGTTGCTTCGAGCTCCGGTAGCCGCTTTGGTCCGGGTGGGGCGGCCAGCGGATGTCTTGCGGGCCGCGGCGACAAACCGCTCCAGGGCCGAACGGAGCTCGGCTGCGTTCGCAGCCGACAGGTCAATTTCGTAGCTGACCCCATCAAGGCCGAACCGGACATTCTCGTCCGCGGATCCCCCATCCAGATCATCTACGAGGATGATGTTTACTTTTTGTGCCATTTAATTGTCTTCCTCTTGGAAAGGTCGGGGTTTTTTCCGAAAACAGGATGTCCTGTAAAAAGTATGACCCTCGTTATGGCAACGCGTCAAAGCGCCGAATGGTTCCTGTGGATATTCGGAGAAAGTTCTTTCGATTTATTTATCGGTGTCCATGGCGGGGCCGTTCGACGGCTCTGAGGTACGTGCATCCGCTTCGGCTTGGGCTTGGGCTTCTGCCTGCCGCTCCGCCTTATCGGCGTTGAAGATCGATTTCATGGCGAACCAAAAAAGCAGTCCCACCACCAGCGATGGGAGGATTACTGCGACATATTCCATGGTCAGTGCCCTTCGGGCTTAAGGAGCGGAAAGAGGATGGTCTCCCTGATGCCGGCCCCGGTAAACAACATGACGAGCCTGTCGATGCCCAGACCGATGCCGCCCATGGGAGGAGCGCCGTATTCGAGGGCCCGCAGGAAGTCCTCGTCCAGCTGCATGGCCTCTTCGTCACCGGCGGCAGCGTGCCGGGACTGTTCGGTGAGCCGCTCGCGCTGGATGACGGGGTCGATCAGTTCGGAGAAGGCCGTGCCGCGCTCCATTCCCCCGATGATGAGGTCCCAGGCCTCGATCAGCCTGCCGTCCTTCCGGTGCGGGCGTGCCAGGGGTTGGGCGGAGGGCGGATAGTCGTACACAAAAGTGGGATTCAGCAGCGTGGGCTCCACGATCTCGCCGAACAGTTCCACGGCCAGTTTCTCAGCGTCCCATTTCGGGTCCGCCTTCACTTCGTGCTTTTCGGCAATGCCGCGAAGCACCTCAAGCGAAGTGTCCGGCGTGACGTCCTGGCCGACGGCGTCGGAAAGTCCCGGGTAAACGGATAGCCAGGTCCAGTCGCCGTCGAGGTTGATCTCGCCGGCGTCGGTCTGCAGCGTGCGGCCCGCACCCACGGCGTCCGCAGCGTCCAGGATGATCTCCTTGATCCGCTCCGCCATGACGAACTGGTCCGCCCAGGCCTCGTAGCACTCAAGGGTGGTGAACTCGGGGCTGTGGGTGGAGTCGACGCCTTCGTTGCGGAACACGCGGCCCATGTCGTAGACGCGGTCGATCCCGCCCACCACAGCGCGCTTGAGGTAGAGCTCGGTGGCGATGCGCAGGGTCATCTTCTGGTCGAACGCATTCATGTGGGTCTCGAACGGGCGTGCCAGGGCACCGCCGTGGACAAGTTGGAGGATGGGGGTTTCAACCTCGACATAATTGTGGCGGTGCAGGCTCTCGCGGATGGAGCGCGTGATGGCGGCGCGGGTGTAGACCATTTCCCGGGCTTCATCGCGCACCATCAGGTCCACATACCGCTGGCGGACGCGGGTCTCCTCATTCAGTTCCGCGTGCAGCACCGGCAGGGGGCGGAGGGCCTTGGAGGCCATGGACCAGGACTCGGCCATGACGGACAGCTCGCCGCGGCGGGAGGAGATGACCTCACCCTTGATGAACACGTGGTCGCCGAGGTCAACCAGGGCCTTCCAGTCCGCCAGCGCATCCTCGCCGACGTTGGCGAGGCTGAGCATGGCCTGCAGCCGGGTGCCCTTACCGTCAACACCGCCCTCCTGAAGCGTGGCGAAGCAGAGTTTTCCGGTGTTGCGGACAAACACCACCCGGCCGGTGACGCCCACAATGTCGCCGGTGGTGTCGTCAGCTTCAAGGTGCGAGTACTTTTCGCGGATCTCGGTGAGGGAATGTGTGCGCTCCACACCCACCGGGTAAGCCTCGGCGCCGCGTTCGATCAGCCGCGCGCGCTTTTCCATGCGGATGCGCATCTGTTCGCTGGCGTCGAGCGGCTCTGGGGCCCTCTTGGATGAGGGGGTGTTTTGGGAAGTCACAATCCCCAAGTTTACCGGGACTTCCGGTTGCCGGCTTCCGACCACCGCAGCGCCTTCCCCCGCTCGCGTTTTTGTCCGTCGGACTTTGCCGCCTTCAACGGGCATTAGCTGGACAAAGACCCGGGTGGGAGGTCGGCATAGACTCAGGCTGTGGAGACGAGGACGGTTGGGACGGACGACGGCGGGCGCCTGGAAGTGCACTCCTTCCTCCCCCGGGCGGCCACACCAAACGCCACGACAGCCGTCACCCCACGGGACGGGGAGCCGACGACGGCGGGACCTCCCGGCGTCGTCCTCATCCACGGCACCTTGGTCACCGACGCCCTCTACCGGCCTTTCGCCCGGAAGCTCAGCGTCCTGCTGGACAGGCCGGTGCACTGCTACAACCGTCGCGGCCGGGCGGGTTCGGCGCCGCAGCCGGACGGCTACTCGGTGGATACCGAAATCGGGGACCTCGCAACTGTCATGCGGGAAACCGGATCCACGGACGTGGTGGCGCACAGTTACGGCGGCTTTGTGTCACTGCAGGCCGCGCGAACCCTGCCCATGGGCCGGCTGGTGACCTATGACGCGGCAGTCTCGCTCTCCGGAAACCTTGCGCACCGGTGGCGGCCAGAGCTGGAGGACGCCGTCACGGCCGGACAGCTGGACCAGGCCTGGGCGCTTCTGGTCCAGGGCCTGGCAACCGCCGGCCCTGTAGCGCACCTGCCCCTTGGTGCGCTGCGGATGCTGAGCATTCTCTCCGCGAAAACCCATCTCGGGGCGGAAATGCGGCAACTTCTGCCCACGGCAGTCGCTGAGATGCGCGCGGTCCTTGATGCGGACGCCGAACTGGATGACTTCAGAGCCCTGACCGGCCCCATCCTGATGCTCAGCGGCGCCTGGAGCCCGGCATACTTCGCCGAAACAGCCCGGCAGCTGGCCCGCGCCGTGCCCTCCATCGAGTTCGCGCTGGTGCCCGGCCAGCTGCACGAAGGCCCTATCCGCCCGGGCAAGGGGCTGGCCTTGCGGATGGCCCGGTTCATCTCCGGCGCAAATGGCGCAAATGGCCCGGCGGGAAGGTTGGGGCAGCAGTGACAGCCGGATCCCTCGGCACATATCTGCTGCCAGTACACAGGTACCTCGGATAGGCTCTGAGCATGACGCGCGAGAACATCAGGACCCCCGACGGCGGCACGCTGGAGCTATTCTCCACCGGCACCGAGCTGGCCTCGGCCGGCTCGGGTGTGGTGGTTGTGCCGCCCTCCATGGTGACCGCTGCTGACTACACCAAGTTTGCCCAGAAACTCAGTGCAGCCCTGGGGCGCCCGGTTCACACGTTCAACCGCCGCGGCCGGGGAACCTCGTCACCGCAGCCGGAGGACTACACGCTGGACGTGGACATCCGGGACCTCGACACCGTCATGAAGCACACCTCCAGCACGGATGTTTTTGGGCACAGCTTCGGCGGCGCCGTGGCCCTGCACGCAGCCCGGACCCTTCCGGTGGAGAGGCTTGCCGTTTATGACCCCGCTGTGTCGGTGAACGGCAGCGTCAAGGCGGACTGGACCGCGGAGTACGAACGCGCAACGGCGGCCGGTGATGACGACCGCGCCCTCGCCGTCCTGACCAAAGGCCTGGAGACCGGCGGGGCGTTCTCCAGGATGCCGCTGTCCATGCTCACTATCGCCAACAAGCTCACTGCGGGCACGACCATGGGCAAGCAGATGCGCGAACTCATGCGTACCGGCGTACGGGAAATCAAGGCCATCATCGCGGCGGACATGCCCGCCGAGCCCTTCCTGGAACTGCCCCTGGAAACCCTCATCGTGGTGGGCGAGAAAAGCCCGGCCTACTTCGGGGTGGCCTGCGGCCAGATCCACGATGTCCTGTCCGGCTCCAGCTACACCATCCTGCCGGGCCTCGGCCACGACAGCGTCCTCCGCGCACCGGACAAGCTCATCACCGAGCTCGCCGCCTTCTACGCCGGCTGACCCGTTTCCCGGCAGGCCCGCCCGGCCGGAGACCTGCCGGTGGACTCGCCGGCTTGGTCCGCTGCGCTAGTGGGCAGCTCCGTGGGGAGCGGCGCCCTCCGTCTGGCGCATCATGGCAGAAAGCACGACGGCGGCGAGGGCTATCACTGTGGCCGTCAGGAACGCTGCGTTCATCCCGGCGACGAGTCCTGAGGCGGCAGAGACTACGGCGAAGATGGACACCAGCAGCGCGGTCCCAGCGGCACCTGCCACTTGCTGGGTGGTGCTCATGATGGCCGAGCCGTGCGAGTAGAGGTGCGGCGGCAACGGGTTCAGGCCGGTGGTGAATGCGGGTGTGAACAGCAGCGCCAGGCCGAAACTCAGCCCCACGTGAAGGGTGATGATCCACCAGACGGGTGTGCCGGCGTCGAGCATTGAGAACTGCCACAGTGCCAACACCATCAGGACCGAACCGCTCACGGTAAGCGGCAGCGGGCCCACCTTGTCGAAGATCCGGCCGATGACAGGGCCCAACAGGCCCATGGCCAGGCCGCCGGGCAGGAGCGCGAGCCCTGTCTCAAGGGAATGCAGGCCCCGGATCTCCTGGAGATAGAGCGGCAGCAGGATCACGCCGCCGAACAGGGCCATCATGGCCACCACCATCAGCAGCACCGAGACCGTGAACATGCGGAAGTTGAAGGCGCGGAGGTCCAGCAGCGGAGCTTCGGCTTTCTGCAGCCGGACTTGCCGGAGGACGAATACAGCCAGGCTGGCGACGCCGATGACCAGCGCCGCGATGGCCGCCGTGCCGGGACCCTGCCCGCCCTGGCCGCCGCCGATTTGGCTGAGGCCGTAGACCACGCCCCCGAAAGCGGGAATGGTCAGGACAACGGAGAGGAAGTCGAGCTTGGTCTTCTCCGTCTCGCCGACGTTGGTCAGGTATTTGGCGCCGAGGGCGAAGGCCGCGAGAGCCACCGGCAGGACAAACACGAACATGAAGCGCCAGCTGAAGTGTTCAAGGATCAGCCCGGAAACTGTCGGCCCCATGGCGGGAGCCACGGAGATGGCGATGCTGACGTTGCCCATCACGGCCCCGCGCCTCGCCACCGGGACCAGGGTGAGGATGGTGGTCATCAGCAGCGGAAGCATGATGGCCGTGCCGCCGGCCTGGATGATGCGGGCCAGGAGCAGCAGCGCAAAACCCGGGGCCACGGCCGCCAGCGCCGTACCGCCGGAGAAGAGTCCCATGGCGAGCATGAAGACGGCGCGGGTGGAGAGACTCTGCAGGATGAAGCCGGTGGTCGGGATCACCACGGCCATGGTGAGCATAAAGCCGGTGGAAAGCCACTGCACCGTGGGGGGATCCACCTGGAGGTCCACCATGAGCCGTTGCAGGGCGACGTTCATGATGGTTTCGTTGAGGATCACCACAAACGTCGCCACCAGCAGCGTAGTGATGATGGTCACCGATTCACGGGACATCTTCTCCGGCGCCGACGGCTTCGCCTGCCCGGCCTGCACGGGCTCGCCGTGGGGGTTTGAAGACAGTTCAGTAGACATGGATGTTCCCTCAGGGAGTATCAGGTTGTTGGTGCGCGAGCCTCGTCGCTGCAGATTCCAACACTCTACCGCTTGGAGTAATTCCTCCGCACGCGTTTTTTCTTATCCCTGAGGGATCTATGGCGCGACCTCTGGCTACGCGTTTTGTCCGGCGTGCAGTCCTTCCGAGATTTCCTCCACGAGCTTGCCGTTGAAGGCCGGCAGATCCTTGGGGCTGCGGCTGGTCACCAGGCCCTGGTCCACCACCACTTCCTCATCGCTCCAATTTGCCCCCGCATTCCTCAGGTCTGTCTGGAGCGTGTGGTAGGACGTCACGTTGCGGCCCCGGATGACGCCCGCGTCGATCAGGAGCCACGGCCCGTGGCAGATGGAGGCGACAGGTTTGTGCTGTTCGAAGAAACTCCGCACGAAGTTCTGCGAGTCTTTGTCCACCCGGAGGTGGTCTGCGTTCACGACGCCGCCCGGCAGTACGAGGGCATCGAAGTCGGAGGCGTTGGCTTCGGCCACCGTGAGGTCCACGTTGAAGGTATCGCCCTTGTCCGTGCCGTTGTAGCCCTGAACCCGCCCGCTGGACGGTGCCACCAGGGTGGGCTCGCCGCCGGCGTCCTTGACGGCCTGCCACGGGCTGGTGAGCTCGACCTGCTCCACGCCGTCGGTCAGCAGAAAAGCGACCTTCTTGCCGTTGATGCTGTGTTCTGACATTTTCCGTGCTGACATTGCTCGTTCTGACATTGTTCCTCCTCGTGTGGGGCGGGTTCCGGCCGCATTTGGCACTGCTTTGGGGCGCGGCGCAGGAGAATGCGGAGCCCGCTTCGAGAGTGTTTGCCTGACATCTCCAGCCTAGGAAAGCCGAAAGTCATAAGCAAGCTGATTATCTTATGGCCTGCCAGTCGAGGCTCTTTGGCAGCCCCTCGCACGAAGGCCCGGTTGGCCGCGGGATATCCACATAGGCCATCTGCTATCGGGTTTTTGTCGGTGCCTGTTGGGATGATTTGGGTATGGAAATCAGAGCCGGGGTGGACGGGTTGGATGCGTTGGAAGCCTTTGAGGCTTCTGTTGCTGCGTTGGTTTCCCATGTGCGCCGCGGAAGAGGCGGTTCCGTCTCCGTGGGTTCTGATCCTCTTCGGGAGCAGGCGGATGCGTGCCTGGAGGGGCTGGCCGAATCGGCCCGGGTCGAAGCCATGCTGGCCGCCGTGAGGGTGCAACTCAGCCACGGATACGCGGATAAGGCCGCGGCCCTGGCTTCGCCGGCTGCCAGTCCGGCCGAGCACACCGCGCAGGAGATGGCCGTGGTTGCGGAGGTCGCGTGTGTCCTGACCGTCAGTGAACGGGCGGCCGGTGCCCTACTGGCGGAGTCCCGGGAGCTCAGCACGGCCTTGCCTTTGACGCTGGCCGCGTTGGG
>DATCNU010000032.1:0-91294 GCA_036565085.1 Arthrobacter sp. | reverse complement strand
GCGGCCGCTGGCAAAGTAGCCGGCCCGCACTTCCTCACTGATCCCAACGAGGGTTTTCTTCACGCTGGCGTGCAGACCCCCGATGTTACAGGCGAGGAGTTCCGGGACGGTGCCGCCGGCAACCTCCTCGATCGCGTGCCGTCCGGCAACGCCTGGGCCGTTATCTCCGCCTCAAGGCGGACAGTCACCACAGTGTTGCCTTCCCAGATCCGGCGGATGGCGATGTCCCGGTGTTCCCCGTTACCTTGCGCGGCCTCGAAAGGCTGCCCGTCGACGTCGGCCTCCATACCCGCGGCCCAGCCGGGACGGCGGAGCCGGAGCGTGAAGTCAGCGGGTGCAGCGGCGGTGATGTGGAGCGTGGCGACGTCGGAGCGCGGGAAGTCGGTGACCAGCCTGACCCGGACGCCGCGCCCGGCCCAGTCCAGTTCGGACGGGATATAGAGGTTGACGAGGAGGTCATCCGGAGTGTGGCTGTAGATGAGTTCACCGTACCGGGCGTGGTTTTCGAGGCCGGAGCCCACGCAGCACCACATGGACTCCTGTGCCTTCGAGTAGACGCGGAAGTGGCCCGGGCGCATGGGGGTGAAGTAGACAAAACCGCCGTGCTCCGGGTGCTGTGACGACAGGATGTGGTTGTAGGTGGCCCGTTCGTAGAACTCGATCGAGGCGGGATCTCCGGTCCGTTCGAAGCGGAGCTTGGCCAGCTTGAGCATGTTGTAGGTGTTGCAGGTTTCCGGCCCCTGAACGTCTGTGACCATGGGCGTGAAGTCCCCGGAGGGGTGGAAGTGTTCGCGGACGCTGTTGCCGCCGATGGAGACGGTGCGGCCGGCGAGGACGGTGTCCCAGAAGAAATCCGCAGCACGGGTCATCTCTTCGTCGCCCGTTTCGAGGGCGAGCCTCGCGTAGCCGACCACTTTGGGGATCTGGGTGTTGGCGTGCAGCCCGTCCAGCTCGTCCCGTCCGCCGGCCAGCGGGTCCAGGACGGCGCGGTGGGAGAATCGCCGGGCTTCGCGCAGGTACTCCTCCTTGCCCGTGATCCCGGCCAGCGCAGCGAACGTGTCATTCAACCCGCCGAACTCGCTATGCAGGATGTCCTCGAAGGTCTCATCGCTCAGGCCGACGGAGATTCCCAGCCACCAGTCCGCGAGGGCGGTCAGCAACGGCAGGGCCTGCCCTGCGCCGGTGTACGTGTGGGCGTCCAGCAGGCCTGCAAAGGTTTTGTGGAGGTTGTACAGCGGCACCCAGCGGCCGTTGAGGGTGAACAGGTCTGCGTCCACGTTGCCGGCCGCCAGCTCTTCGCCGAGCTTCCGGCCGCCAGGGACCCCGCCCAGGTATCCGTCGCCGGCTGCGGCCTGGCACTCAGCCAGGATGTCCAGGACATACCTCAGCCTGTTGCCGACCAGCGGATCGCCGGTGGCCGCGATGAGCTGCGCGCACGCGGAGAGATAGTGCCCGCCGAGGTGCCCGTCCAGGCCTTCGGCCTCCCAACCGCCGTAGCTAAGAGCCGCCGTCGGGAGTCCGGCTTCCCGGCGGAAGGGCGCGAACAAGCGGTCGGCGTCGAGGCTGAGCAGGTACCGTGCGTCCACGTCCTAGGCCCTCTTGAATGGACTGTCCAGCAGCCGGACGCTGGACAGCGGAAACGAGGACGTGCGGTGACGCATGCGGGCCCTTCAAACGGTGCGGAGCGGGAGCGGTTCCAGATTACCTAAGGGAGGGCCTGTCAGCGCGTGGAACAGCAAGTGCTCCCCAAAATGACGTTTTGGGTGTTGCCTAGCTTTAACAGCCGGGGCCTGACCGCAGAGCCAAGGAGCACCCAAGAGGAGGATGGCGATGGCTATCAGTGAAGCAGCACGCAAGAACTACGACGAGCTTTTCCCCGGGCACGTTTCGGGCCTGAGGGTGACAGACCCCGAACTCACTGAGTATTTTGACAACTTTGCCTTCGACGAGGTGCTCCGCCACGGCAATCTGGACACCAGGACCCGCCTCATGGTTCAGCTGGCCTCCATGATTGCGGTCCAGGCCCTGGGCGAGTACCAGGTCATGCTCGGGGCCGCCCTCACTGCCGGGGTCACGCCCGTCGAGGTCAAGGAGATTGTGTACCAGGCCGTCCCGTACGTGGGCATGGCAAGAGTTTCCGACTTCATCCATGCCACGAACAGGATTCTTTCCGAGCTCGGCGTAGAGCTTCCGCTTCCAGGCCAGTCAACGACCACACCCGAGGACCGGGCGGAGATGGGACTCGCGATGCAAAAGCAAATCGTCGGCGCAGAGGCCGTCGACCGCCTCTACGCTTCGGCGGCCGATGACGAAAAAGCATTTCCAGTACTATCTGTCCGCCAACTGCTTCGGGGACCACCTGACCCGTACCGGCATTGATGTTCCCACCCGGGAACTGCTGACCTTCTCCATGCTCGTGTCCCTCGGCGGGTGCGAGCCCCAGGTCAAGGGGCATGTGGCCGCCAACCTTAATGTCGGAAACGACCGCGCGAGGCTGATCGACGTCGTCACGCCGCTTCTGCCCTATATCGGCTATCCGCGCAGCCTTAACGCGCTCCTGGTGATGAACGAGGTTACGCCGGCCTGACCGGCTTTCAGCCGGTGCTGATTTGCATGGTCTTCCACCATTGGCCGGTTATGACGATGCCGAGCACGGAGACCGGGACGCAGAGGAAGAGCTGCAACGGGTTGACTGTTTCGGCGGCCGCCGCGCCGCCCATTCCCATCCACAGCCCGGGCGCGGCATAGGGAAACCACGCACCGGCTCCGAATGCCGTCACCAGCTGGGTGATGACCACCAGCAGCACCAGTGCGCCGACGCCGGGAAGGTAGCCGCGGGCAACGCTGGCGACGACGGCAAGGGGACAGGCCAGCAGGGCCGACAGGGCCCCGGCGAACCACGCCTTGCCTGCGGTCACCAGGTCTTCCGGGCCGGGCACGCCCAGGCCGATGACGGCGCCGGCAACAAGCGCAACCGCGACGCTGACCAGGCACAGCAACAGGGCCCAGACGAGGATCACCGTAAACTTCGCGTAGGAAAGCCGGCGGCGGCTGACAGACAGGGCGAACAGGCAGGCCTGGGTTTTCTCGGTGAACTCGCGCCCAAAGCACCAGCACACCACGAAACCGATCCCCATCAGCACGCCGACGGACAGCAGCATTCCCACCATCGCCAGATACCCCGCCCAGCCTGTACCTGTCATCATGGCGGCGGCTTTGAGGCCGATCTGGCTGGTCCCGTCGGAGGTGGCGGCGACCATGAAGACCGCTGCGAGCACCGGCAGGGCAACACCGATGAGGACAGACACCGTCCGCACCACCGTTGCCCGGCGGAATTTCAGGGCCTTGAATTCACGGGCCGGTCCGGAGGCGCCCATCATTGCTCCTGTTCGTGCATGTCGGACTGCAGCACCAGGTCGAAGAACCGTCGTTCCAGGTCCACGGTCCCGGGCTGAAGCGTGCCGATGATCTTTCCCTGGTGAAGCACGCTGATCCTGTCGGCGATGCGTGCCACCTCATCAAGGTGGTGGCTGGAGACCAGGATGGCGGCGCCCCTGTCCCGGCAGGCATCCTGCAGTAACCGGCGGAGAACGATGACACCGCTCGGGTCCAGCCCGTTGGCCGGTTCGTCCAGGACAAGGACGTCCGGTCCGTGGACCAGGGCCGCGGCAAGACCCACACGCTGCCGGTTTCCCAGCGACAGCGTCCCGGCACGCCGGCTGCCATATTGCTCCAGACCCAGGCTGGACAACGCCCGTCCCGCCGCAGACCCGGCAGCGTTCCGGTCCGTCCCGTGCAGCCGGGCGGAGCAGTACACGTTCTCGCGCGCAGTCAGCTCCGGGTACGCGAACGGGGTCTCCAGCATCTGCCCGACCCTTGACCATAGTTGTGGGCCGGTTCCCGCTACAGGGATCCCCGCCAAGCGGGCCGAGCCCCGGTCCGGCCTGAGCATGCCCAGCAGGATCCGCATCAACGTGGTTTTTCCTGCACCGTTCAGCCCTACAAGAGCATGGATTTCAGACGGTCCCACGTCCAGGGACACGTCGTCCAGAACGGTGAGTCCGCCCAGGGCTACCGATACCCGCTCCGCCCTAATGGCCGCTGATGTTGTCATTGGCCCGCACCGCCGTACTGCTTTCGCCCAGCAGGTTCAGGGCCGCAGTCATCCGGTCCCGCAGTTCCTGCCCATCCGGCTCATATGCCCAATCCATGAGCGCGGCCGTCAGCCCGCCGAGGCAGGCTCCTGCGGCGACCCGTGCTTCAACGCGGCCGACGCCGGTTCGCACCAGGGCTTGAACGATCAGGTCCTCGGTCCTGCGGTTGTTCTCCCAGACGCCGGCGGAAAGACGCGGGTGCGCTGCTATCAGTTTGATCTTCTCCCGCGTCGCGTCGGTTGTCGGTTCGGGCACCGAGCTCCATCCCGCCAGCAGGCCGAGCCGGACACGCTCCAGCGCCGGCAGTGCGGGGTCCTGGGCGGCGACAAGGTCCGCGATCACCGGGTCGTAGGGGTCATCAAAGACCACGGCGTCCTTTGTCGGAAAATACCGGAAGAAGGTCATCTGCGAAACGCCCGCCGCCTCCGCGATCTGCGAGACGGTTGTCTCGTCGAAACCCCGTTGGACGAAGAGGGCCATGGCCTGCTCCTGCAGGAGCGCCCTGGTGGCAGCGGCTTTTCGCATAGAAGAATGTTAGTCGCTAACATTTCGGTGGGTCAAGACTTTTGAGCCGCTCAAGACTTCAGGGTAGATGGCGAGGTTGCGCGTGGCGGGGCCGCCGATGAGGAGTCCAGGTCCGGAGCGGCGCAGACAACGCTTCCGGCGTCGTCGCATGAACCGGGATGTCAGCCGCGGGGAGCGTCCTGGAGCGGCCGCCGCGCGAGCCAGGCGGCAACGATGGCGCCGGAGATGTTGTGCCACAAAGAGAAGACGGCGGACGGCAGCGCGGCCAGGGGCGTGAAGTGCGCCGTGGCCAGGGTTGCCGCGAGTCCGGAGTTCTGCATGCCCACTTCGAACGCCAGGGCCCGGCGTGCCTTGTCGTCGAGCCGGCCCACCTTTCCGGCCAGGTATCCGAGCGCCAGGCCAAAACCGTTGTGCAGGACCACGGCCAGGAACACGATACCGCCGGCCGCCACGACTTTGCTGGCGCTGCCGGCCACCACAATGGCCACGATCAGGGCGATCACGACGGCGGATGCCCACGGCAGTGCCGGCAGCACCTTCGCGACGTACTTCTTGAGGAACAGCCGGGCCAGCAGGCCCGCAATGACCGGCACGAGCACCGTCTTGACGATGTCCAAAACCATGGCTCCGGCGTCGATGTTCAGGAACGAACCGGCCAGCAGCAGCGTCAGAGCGGGCGTGACGACCGGCGCGATCAGCGTGGACACCGAGGCTACGGCCACCGACAGGGCAACATCACCCTTGGCCAGGAACGCCATCACATTGGAGGCGGTGCCGGACGGAGCGCAGCCCACCAGGATGACGCCCACCGCGAGTTCCGGCGGCAGCTGGAGACCCACGGCGATCAGCCAACCGGCTCCCGGCATGATCACGTAGTGCGCCACGATGCCCAGGACCACCGCCCACGGACGCTTGGCCACGGACGCGAAATCCGGCGGCGTCAGCGTGAGTCCCATGCAGAACATGATGATGCCCAGCAGGTAGGGGACGGCGGGCGCGAGCGGCTTGAAAGCGCCGGGAACAAGGAAGCCCAGGACGCCCGCCGCCACCACCAGGAGTGGGAACACGGTGACAGCGATACGGGCGATCTTTGCCTCCGCGGCCAGG
Source organism: Arthrobacter sp. (assembly GCA_036565085.1). Taxonomy (GTDB): domain Bacteria; phylum Actinomycetota; class Actinomycetes; order Actinomycetales; family Micrococcaceae; genus Arthrobacter. The sequence continues at coordinate 85,508 of DATCNU010000032.1, read as the reverse complement.
GCGGGGTTCAGGGCTCCTGGGCGGGAGTCCCGTGCTGCCTTGTCGGGGGTCGCATTCTGCGTGGATCTGGTTGCCTCAAGCATCCAATAATGCTTTCATCTGCGGGGCGGGACCGCGAATCGATGACCAAAAACTCGAAACAGCTCGCCTTTTCAGATGTGGTCTTCGGGCTTTGTGCACTCCGAAAGACGTATTCCGTGGCGGCGGCGCCAGGGCGCGGAGCGGTGCGATACTGGGCGTGCAGCATTTGGCGTTCAGGGGGACTTCGGAAAATGGTTCTGGATACGGCGACGCTAAGGTTCGCCTTCGGGCTGATCGCGTTGGCGCTGGGGCTGTTGTTCTACTTCTCGGCCTACCGGATCACACGCTCCCCGTACAGCGGCTGGTGGTGCCTGGCGCTGGTGTTCTTCCTCTCCGGTTCCGCCGCCTTCCTCCTCGACGGCACCCCGCAACAGTGGTGGGCGAACCCGCTGGGGAATGTGCTGCTCGTCCACGGCGGAGTGGCTGTCTGGGCAGGTGCGCGTTCGCTGCGGACGGTGCCGCCGCCGCGCTGGGCGTTCACCGGGATTCCGCTGGCCACCCTGGTTGCATCCGCCGTCGACAATCCCGCCACCAATGTCTGGGCCGGCGGTCCCGTCTTCCTCGCCGGGATGAGCCTGTCAATCGGCCTCGGATCCCGTGAGCTGTGGCGCCTGGAACCCGGGTACTCGCGGGTAAGGATCCCCATGGCGGCGGCAGCGGCGGGCGTGTCCGTTTTTTACTTCGGCCGCCTGGTGGCCTTCCTCCTGGACGGCCAGGCCGGACCCACCTTCGTGACGGTCTTTGGGTCCGAGGTCACCACCCTGGTAACCATGGTGATGCTGGTGGTGGCTTCCTTCAGCATGGCCGCCCTGAGCAACGAGCAGCAGACCCGCGCCCTTCGGATGGTGGCCACCAGGGACGACCTCACCGGCCTCCTGAACCGTAAAGCGTTTCTGGACCTGGCCGCGGAGCAGCTCGCCGATCCGGCGGTGGCCCTGCCGTCAGGGGTTCTGATCCTCGCCGATCTGGACCACTTCAAGGCGGTCAACGATACCTATGGCCATGCCGCCGGGGACGAGGTCCTGCAGGCCTTCGCCGGGGCCTGCCGGGACACTGTGCGGTCAACGGACCTGGCGGGGCGGTACGGCGGCGAGGAGTTTGTCCTCCTCATTCCCGGCGGCACCGCGGACAGCGCCGAAAGAATCGCGGATGCGATCAGCCTGCGGCTCGCACAGGCTTCAAAGCCCGGGGGTCCGCAGATGCCCACCGCCAGTTACGGCATTGCCCTGTACGACGCCGGCACGTCGGGTGTGGAGGCGCTGATCGCCTCGGCCGATGCGGCACTCTATATCGCAAAGTCTTTGGGACGGAACCGTACAGCCCGCAGCGACCCCACCCACTGACCGGGGAGTGCGTTCAGACTTCGTGCCAGCGGCTGGCTTCCGCAGCACTCGCCTCCACGGCTGCGAGCACGCGCTGGACCTGCAGGGCATCCGCGAACGACGGTTCGGGCTGGCGTTGTTCGGCGATGGCATTCACCAGGTCCACCGCCTGGTGGGTGAAACCGTGCTCGTAGCCGAGGCCGTGGCCGGTAGGCCACCAGTTGCCGACATAGGGGTGCTGAGGCTCGGTGACCATGATCCGCCGGAAGCCGGCGTCGGGACTTTCAGCGGCGTCGTAGAAGGAAAGCACGTTCATATCTTCGAAGTCGAAGGCCAGCGAACCCTGGCTGCCGTTGACCTCCAGCCGCATGGCGTTCTTGCGGCCCAGCGCGTAACGCGTGGCTTCGAAGACGCCAATGGCGCCGGCGGAACCAGCGCCGGCGGAACGAGGGCCGCCGTCGAACCTTGCGCTGAAGATGGCCGCGTCATCGACCGTGACCTGTCCCCGCGGGGCGCTACCGGCAGTGTCACCGTGGCCACCGAGACCCACGAGGTCGCCGGCGAGGGGCCGCTCCGGGACGAACGTCTGCAGGAGGGCGGAGACGCCGGTGATCTTCCGGCCGGTGACCCATTGGGCGGCGTCGACGCTGTGTGCGCCGATATCGCCGAGCGATCCGGATCCGGACTTTGACTTGTCCAGCCGCCAGGTCATGGGGGCGTTTTCGTCGCTCAGCCAGTCCTGCAGGTACTGGGCACGGATGTGCCGGATGTTTCCCAGGCGGCCCTGCTCCACCATCCGTTTGGCCAGAGCCAGGGCAGGGGTGCGGCGGTAGGTGAAGCCGCACATGGCGAAAACACCTTTTTGCGCAGCCTGTCTGGCCGCTTCTGTCATGCGCTCGGCCTCCGCCACGGAATTGGCCAGGGGCTTTTCGCAGAGCACGTGCTTTCCGCCGGCCAGGGCTGCGATCGCGATTTCCGCATGGGTGTTGCCAGGGGTGCAGATGTCGATCAGGTCGATGTCGTCCCGTTCGATCAGCCGCCGCCAGTCAGTCTCCCAGGATGACCAGCCCAGTTTGGCCGCCGCCGCCTCCACACCGCTGGCGTCGCGGCCTGCCACTGCCGTGAGCTGCGGATCAAGGGGAAGGTCAAAGAACCGAGGCGCAGTCCGCCATGCCTGGGAGTGCGCCGCGCCCATAAAGGCGTAGCCGATCATGCCGATGCGCAGTGGCGGGATGCTCAATTTTCGTCCTTAATTGATGCAGAAGCTGTTCCGAAATATTTCGAAGTCCGATAATGTCAGTGGCATAGAATCTAGTGTCTTTGCAGATGTCCGGTCAAGACTTGCTCTCTGGCAGCAAACGAAATATTTCGAACCCGAAGGAGTGGCACATGGCGGCCAAACATCCGGCCCGGCTGACGCTGGCCGCCGTGGCCCGGGAAGCCGGCGTCTCCGCGCCGACCGTTTCCAAGGTCATCAACGGGCGCCACGATGTGGCGGAGGAAACCCGCGCCAGAGTGGTCAGGGTGCTGGAGCGCACTGGCTACAAATCCCCGCTCCAGCAGCGCCGGACGCTGGCCGACAGGCCGGCGGTAGAGGTGGTCCTTGATTCACTGAACTCCGGCTACAACGCCGCAGTGCTGAACGGCGTCATGGAATGCGCGGCTGAATCCGGCGTTGAGGTCCTGCTCCATGTCACGGGATTGGCAGGTGCCTCGCCGCTGGATCCTGAAAAGCGTGCCCAGCGGATCGTGGACGAAGGCCGCTGCGGCATGATCGCGGTGACCTCGGCGTTCGGCAACGCCTCACTCGGCGCCTTCCAGCGGCGGGGCGTTCCGGTGGTGGTCATAGATCCCTTCAATCCGCCGTCCGGGGATGTGGTGAGCATCGGGTCAACGGACTGGGCCGGCGGCAAGGACGCCACAACGCACCTCCTCGAGCTGGGGCACCGACGGATCGCCTACCTGGGCGGCCCCGACAATGTTGAATGCAACCAGGCGCGGCTTCACGGCTACCTGGCCGCACTGCGCTCATGCGATGTCCCCGTGGAGGATCACTACATCATCGGCGGAACATTCGGAGCCGGCCACGGTGCCCTCGGCCTGGACGCCCTATTGCAGCTGGACCCGCCACCGACGGCCATTTTCGCGGCGAGCGACAGCATAGCCCTGGGCGTGCTGGCGGAGGCCCGACGGCGGAACATCAGGATTCCGGCGGACCTGAGCGTGGTGGGTTATGACGGCACCAGCAAGGCGGAGGAGTCCGTCCCCTCCCTCACCTCGGTGGCACAGCCGTTCCAGGAGATAGGACGCGCGGCCCTCCGGACCGTGCTGCGCCAGTTGCGCGGGGAGGTCCCGGATTCCAGGCGGGTGGAGCTTGCCACCCACCTGGTGGTCCGGGAATCAACGGCCCCGCCTCCGGCCTGACAGCACTTGGCTGCGCCGCTCCCGGCCGGACCGGATTAAGTGCTGGCGATTTGCTGCCTCAGTTGGGCCTTCCGGATCTTTCCGCTTGCTGTTCGTGGCATGTCGCTGACGAACACGACAGACTTCGGGATTTTGTAGCGGGCCAGCCGCCCGTTGAGGTGTTCCTGAAGCTGTTCCTCGGTCAGTTGCGCGCCGTTGCGCAGTAGGATGAAGGCCCGCGGGACCTCGCCCCACTTGTCATCGGGTATCCCGATGACGGCGACGCTTCCTACCGCCTCCAGCTCGCTGATGGCCTGCTCGACTTCGGCAGGGTAGATGTTTTCTCCCCCGGAGATGATCATGTCCTTGAGCCGGTCGGAGATGAAGACGAATCCGTCGCTGTCCTTGTAGCCCATGTCTCCGGACTTGAACCAGCCGTCCTCCGTGTAGGAACCGGCCGAGGCATCCGGCCTGTTCCAGTAGCCGCCGATGACGTTCGGGCCCTTGATCTGGATTTCGCCAACGGCTCCCGGGGCTGCGGGTGCGCCATCGGCGTCGGCGACGCGCACATCGGTAAAGAAATGCGGAAGTCCCGCCGATCCCGCCTTTTCCCGGGACCGGGCCGCGGGGAGCGTGGTGGCCCCCGGTGCGGTCTCGGTCATGCCGTAGCCGTTCGAAAAATGCAGGCCACGCCGTTCATATGCCTCAAGGACCCGCAGCGGAACGGCTGAACCGCCACAGGTCAGCTTGTTCAGGGAACTGAGGTCGGTGCCCTCCCATGCCGGATACTCGCAGAGCATCTGATACGTGGTGGGCACTCCGCTGATGGTGGTTGCGCGGTACTTTTCGATCAGATCCAGGGTCCGCCGGGGATCGAATTTGGGCTCCAGGATCACGGTCCCGCCCTTCAGGAGTGTCGGCAGCACCCCCATGCACAGGGAGGCAACGTGGAACATCGGCGAGATCATCAGCGCCACATCGCTGGCGGCGAAATCGAAGTCCACAATCACGTTCAGGCAGTTCCACACAATGTTCCCGTGGGTCAGCAGCGCTCCTTTGGGCCGGCCCGTGGTGCCCGAGGTGTAGAGGATCACCGCGCCGTCCTCCAGGGCCACGTCCTCATCGATGAACTGGGCCGAGCCTGCGGAAACTGTAGCCTCGAAGTCCTCCACCGCCGTCGGCCCCTGCTTCCCGGCCGATTCCGCTTTCGGGAAGCCGGCCGCCCCGGCTGGTCCTGTGGCGGAATCCTCGACGACGATGCGCCTTGCCACTGCCGTGCCGGCAGACCCGCGGGCGGCGAGTTCGTCCAGACCGCGGGCATGAACCAGGGCCATGGCTCCGGAGTCCTGGAGCTGGAACTGGATCTCCGGGGGCGCGAGGCGCGTATTGAGGGGGACAAAGACAGCCCCGAGGAGTCCGCAGGCGAAGAAGGTTTCCAGGAACGACGGATGGTTCTCGCCCAGGTAGGCCAACCTGTCTCCCTTGCCCAGCCCACGCTCCCGCAGCGCGTTGGCCAGCCGGACGCTCCGGTCCGCAAACTCTGCGTAGCTCAGTTCCCGTTCCCCGCTGATCAGCGCGGTCTTGTTGCCGGACTTGGGGCGGCGGCGCTGCAGCCACGAGCCGATGCCAAAGTTTTCCACGGCGAATCCTTTCTACTTGTGAGATTAGTCCGTTGTGGCGGGCAAAGGATCAGGACCTGACCGTGAGGAGGTCGTTGTTCCTGGGCTCCCGCGTGAGCAGGATGAACACGATGGACACCACGGACATGATGGCCAGATAGGTCACCACTGACGCTGTGTCCTGGCCCGAGTCCTTGAAGATCTGGGCGACGATGCCCGGCGTGAAGCCTGCGCCGAGGAGGGTTGCCAGCTGGTAGCCCAGGGAGGCACCCGTATAGCGGGATGTGGTGCCAAACTGTTCCGACACGAAGGCCGCCAGCGGACCAAAGAGCGTGGAGTGGATCATCAGGCCCACGGCGAAGGCCACGAAGATCAGCATGATGTTGTTCGTGGAGAGCAGCGCAAACATGGGCACGAGGTAGATGATGAACAGCACGAGACCGCCGATCATCACGGGACGCCGGCCCAGTTTGTCCGACAGCCGTCCGCCGAGGATGACGAACACGATGGACAGGGCCGACGCCGCGGCGAAGGCGTACAGGACACCCTGCCGGTCCGCACCCTTGGAAACGGCGAATGTGACCGAGAACGTTGCCATAACCACCTGGAGAGCGAAGCCGGCGGCTCCGGCGAGCATGGTGAAGATCAACGTCTTTGGCCGGCGCAGCACCTGGAGCAGCGGGATGTCCTGCTTGCTCGTCAAGCCCTGCTTCAGGGCTTCCTGCTCTGCGAGCTTCCGTTCTGCTTTCTCCTGTTCAAGGGCGGCCTTGAAGATGGGGCTTTCGGAAACCTTCAGGCGGACGAACATGCCGACACCCAGCAGCACGAAGGAGAGCAGGAATGGCACCCGCCACCCCCAGGTGAGGAACTGGGCGTTGGGCAGGGCGGAGAACGCGCCCATGACGAGGGTCCCCAGGACCGCGCCGGTAGGTGCGCCGGCGTTGACGAATGATGCCCCAAAGCCGCGCTTCCCCGATTCGGAGTGTTCGAGCGCCATCAAGGCGGCCCCGCCCCACTCGCCGCCCACGGCGATGCCCTGGAATACGCGGAGGATCACCAGCAGCACGGCACCCCACGGGCCGGCCATGGAGGCGTCCGGGACCACGCCGATCAGGGTGGAGGCGATGCCCATGACCAGCATGGAAACGATGAGCATGCTCTTGCGGCCCACCTTGTCACCAAAGTGGCCGAAGATGATGCCGCCGAGGGGGCGGGCCACATACCCGGCGGCGAAGGTGCCGTAGGCGGCCACCACGCCCACCCAGTCGTCCATTCCACTGAAGAAGACCTTGGGGAAGACCACGGCTGCTGCGGTGGCGTAGAGGAGGAAGTCGTAGTACTCGATGGTGCTGCCCAGGTAGCTGGAGGCGATGACCGTGCGTGCTTCCTTGCGACGCTCGGCCGTGCCCATACCTTGAAGCTGAGTGAGTCCGGACATGGTTTTTCCTTTGAACGGAGAAACAGGGATAGGGGAATTTACTTGTAGAAGCGGGCGAGGAACTCCGCCACGACGGCGGGGCGTTCCTGCCCTTCGATTTCGATGGTGCCGGCAACCTTGATCTGGGCGCCGCCCTTGACCTCGGTGACTTCGGCGATGGTGGCCTGCATGCGGATCCGCGAGCCGACCTTTACGGGGGATGTAAAGCGGACCTTGTCCAGGCCGTAGTTCAGCTTGGTGGTGACGCCGTCGACGTCGAACAGTTCGCTCCAGAACGGGATGATGAGCGAGAGGGTGAGGAAGCCGTGCGCGATGGGGGCGCCGAAGGCGCCGTCCTTGGCGCGTTCGGGGTCCACGTGGATCCACTGGTCATCGCCGGTGGCGTCGGCGAATTTGTTGATCTGTTCCTGGGTGATTTCACGGTATTCGCTGACCCCGAGGTCGGTGCCGGCGAGGGTGAGCAGTTTGTCGAAGTCGACGACGAGATTGGGCATCTTTGCCTCCTGTGGAGATGGGTGGGTAGGGGAATGTCCGACGGCGGCGCCGGGCTAAGGCGGATGGGTCAGGGACGCGGGTGTTAGTCCGCCGCGTTCAGCGGGTGAAGGCGCTTTCGCCGGTGAGGGCGCGGCCGATGATGAGGGCGTTGATGTCGTGGGTGCCTTCATAGGAGTAGACGGCCTCGGCGTCGGCGTGGAACCGGGCGACGTCCGTGCCGAGCGTGATGCCGTTGCCGCCGACCACTTCGCGGGCCAGGGCCACGGTTTCGCGCATCAGCAGGGAGGTCTGCATCTTGGCCAGGGCCGAGTCCTGGTCCCGGTAGATGCCCGTGGCCTGCTGTTCCGTGAGCCGGACCACCAGGGACAGCGATGCGGTGACGTTGCCAAGCATCCGGGCGAGTTTTTCCTGGACCAGCTGGAAGGAGCCCAGCTGGCGGCCGAACTGCCTGCGTCCGGTGACGTAGCGGAGGGCCGCTTCGAACGCGCCGGCCTGGATTCCGGTGGCGATCCACGCGACGTCCGAGCGCATCGCCCGGAGCATCGCCGCGACGTCCCGGAAGGACTTCACGTTGTGCAGGCGCATTGACTCGCGAACCCGGACGCCGGTGAGGGTGATGTGGGCGTTCTGCATCATCCGCAGGGCGGTTTTGCCGTGGATTTTCGCCAGGGTCACGCCGTCGGCCTCACGGTCAACGAGGAAGGCTTTCACCTGGCCGTCGGCAACGTCGCGGGCGAAGACGGCGAGCACGTCCGCGGTGGCGGCGCCGCCGATCCAGCGTTTGGCGCCGTCCAGGACCCAGCCGTCACCGTCCGGGGAACGCCTGGCCGTGGTGGAGAGCCCGCCGGCGATGTCGGACCCGGATTCCGGTTCGGTGAGCGAGAATACGCCTTTGAGGGTGAAGTCGATGACCTTGGGCATCCATTCTTTCTGCTGCTCCTCGGAAGCACCCACGCGGATGGCTGTGCGGAAGAGCCCGGCCTGGGCGGTGTACCACGTGGCCAGCGAGGCATCGGTGCGGGCGAGTTCGAAAATCCGGAAGCCCTGGTAGATGCCGCGGGCCGCACCTCGTCCTGCACCCGGGGCCCCGGCCAGTTCGGCCGGTTCCATCAGGTCCAGGCCAATCAGTGGCTGTACCAGCTGGGTGGGGAACTCGCCGCGCTCCCAGTAATCGGCGAGCAGCGGCTGCGCTTCCCGGTCCAGGAAGCTCCGCAGACGGCCCAGCACCCGGCGCTCGTTCCCGGTGAGGAGGGACTCGGCGTCGTAATAGTCGCAGACACCGTAGAGCCGGGTCTGCTCTCCCGTGGCAGCGCCCATTTCAGCCTCCCAGTCCGAGCAGCCGCACCGCGTTGTCCTTAAGGATCTTGTGCCGGACCTCGTCCTTCAAGGGCAGGTCCGCGAACGCGCCCAGCCATTTCTGTGGCGTGATCAGCGGGAAGTCTGTGCCGAACAGGACCTTGTCCTGCAGCACCGAGTTTGAAGCCTTCACCAAGGACTCCGGGAAGTACTTGGGTGACCAGCCGGAGAGGTCGATGAACACGTTCGCCTTGTGGGTGGCGATCGAGTTGGCCTCGTCCTGCCACGGCACCGAGGGGTGGGCCATGATGATCTGCAGTTCCGGGAAGTCAGCGGCAACGGCATCCAGCAGCAGCGGGTTGGAATACGCCAGCTTGATCCCGTAACCCCCCGGCAGGCCGGCGCCCATGCCGTTCTGCCCGGTATGGAAGATCGCCGGCAGACCCAGTTCCTGCACGGTCTCCCAGAGCGGGTAGAACCGTTCGTTGGAGGGGTCGAAGCCCTGCAGGGACGGGTGGAACTTGAAGCCGCGGGCGCCCAGGTCGATGGCCTGGTGCTTGGCGCCCTGGATCGCTTCGGCACCTGTGCGCGGATCGACGCTGCCGAACGGGATCAGGACGTCGTTGTTGCGGGCGGCGCCGGCAATCAGGTCCTCGATGCTGTTGGGTTCGTGGTTGAGCTGCGTGCGGGCGTCCACGGTGAAGACGACGGCGGCCATGTTCAGTCCGCGGTACACGTCGGCGATGCGGTCCAGCGACGGGGTCCGGTCCTCGGCCTTGAAGTACCGCGCCGAGGCTTCGGTCAGGGCCGGCGGCAGCGACTCTTGGCCGTGGCTGTCCACTTCGAGGTGGACATGCATGTCGATCGCGTCAAGCTTGCCGGCATCGACGGCCGGTTCGTAACGGGTGGCGGCCATGTCAGCGGACCTGGGCCGGTTCGGGCTTGAGGTCTTCGGGCAGAGGCAGGAATTCCTCGCCGACGCTCTGGAGCCTGTCGCCGAAGAGACTTGCGAAGTTCTCGGTCAGGTCCTGGTAGCGCCAGCCGCCTTCACGGTATTCGGTGGCGGCAGCTTCCGGATGCGTCCACACCTGCAGCCGGTCGCCGCCGGCACCGATCGCCTGGCCGGTGATGCCGGCAGCGGCGTCGGAGGCGAGGAACGCGACCAGTCCGGAGACGTCGTCGGCCGTTCCAAAGCCGAGTTCGTGGCGGAAGAAGGAAGGCATGGCCTCCCCGCGCTCGTCCGCTTCCACTGCCTTCCGGAAGTACGGGACGGTCTTTGTCATGGCAGTGGCGGCAATGGGAATGACGGCGTTGGCGGTGACGCCGGCCCTCTTCATTTCCAGCGCCCAGGTGCGCACCATCCCCACGATTCCGGCCTTGGCCGCGGCATAGTTGGTCTGGCCGAAGGTCCCGCGCTGCCCGGTGGGGGAGCCGATCGTGATGATGCGTCCGGCAACGCCGTTCTCCTTGAAGTAGGCGAAGGCCTCGCGGACGCAGGTGAAGGTCCCCCGCAGGTGGACGTTGATGACCAGGTCGAAGTCCTCGTCGGTCATTTTCAGAAGGGACTTGTCCCGCAGGATCCCGGCGTTGGTGACCAGGATATCCAGCCGCCCGAAGGCGTCCACCGCTTTCCGGACCAGCTGCCTGGCAACCTCGGTGCTGCCAACCGGGGCAACGACGGCGACGGCGCGCCCGCCGTCGGACTCAATCGTCCGGACCGCTTCGGAAGCGACGTCTGCATCCACGTCATTGATCACGACGTCGGCCCCCTGGCGGGCGAGTTCCCTCGCGTAGGCGAGTCCAAGCCCCCGTCCGCTTCCGGTGACGATTGCTACTTTGCCTGACAGGCTCATCGCTGCTCCTTTGCTTGATGTCCGTGCATCCCGCCGTTGGGCATGGGATGCTGTTCTGTATCCATGAGAATACGGATAGTTGAAAAAGTCAACGGTTTATTTTGAGGATTATTGGAGTCTGGTATGACGGTCGGGATGCAGGGCGCGGAGCAGGTTGCTGCAGGGGACAAGCTGATCGCAGCACAGATCACCAATGACGTGGGGTTTCTGCTTGCCAAACTGCGCGCCAACGCGTCAGTGCTGAACAATCAGGCGCTGGCGGAGTTCGACCTCAAGGAACGCTCCTATTCGGTGCTGATCCTCGCCAACAGCGGCCTTGAGCCAACGCAGCGCGAACTGGCGGATTTCCTCAGCCTGGATCCGAGCCAGATTGTTGCCTTGGTGGATGAGCTGGAAAAGCGGGGGCTGGTGACCAGGGCCCCCGGAAAGCAGGACCGCAGGGCGAAAACGGTCACGGCCACGGCAAAAGGGTCCCATCTCCTGCTGGCCGCGGGCGAGGCGGTGCACCGGGCGGAGGCGGAAGCGTTGGCCGGCCTCGCGGAGGATGAGACCGCCCAGCTCAAGGCTCTGCTGCGGAAGGCGCTCTGGCCGTAGCGGCGGGTAGACAAGACGGATAACACTGCGGGCCCGCTCAGCGGGAGACAGGCCTAGTGGCCCTCGTTGAGCTTGCCCGCCAGTCGCTCGCGCATCTGGATGCTGGCAGAGTTCAGCCCGATCAGCTCCACAGCCCGTCGGTGCCGGCGGTACTTTTCCGTAACGGCATCCAGCACGGCGATCGTGGAGGCGTCCCACAGGTGCGAGGCGTGCAGGTCCACCACCACCCGGTCAATGTCCGGCTCCGCGTCCAGCGCGTATTCGAACTGCGTGTACAGGTCGTTGGAGGAGGCAAAGAACAGCTCGCCGTCCACGGTGTAGGTGGCAACGTTCGCTCCGTTCAGCGCCACCACGGTGCGCTCCACGGTGACAAAGTGGGCCACTCGCCGCGCGAACATGGCCATCGCCGCCAGCACTCCTGCGCCCACCCCGATTGCCAGGTTGTGCGTGGCCGAGACGACGCCCACGGTGATCAGCATGACGGCCGTTTCCGACTTCGGCATCCGGCGCAGGGTCTGCGGAGCGATCGAGTGCCATTCGAAGGTGATGGCGGAGACGAAGATCATCACCGACACCAGCGCCGCCATGGGAATAAGGCCCACGACGCCGCCCAGCACCACCACAAGGACCAGCAGGAAAACACCGGCCAGGAATGTCGACACCCGGCTCCGCGCACCGGAACCTTTGACGTTGATCATCGTCTGGCCGATCACGGCGCAGCCGCCCATGCCGCCGAAGAAGCCCGTGACGATGTTGGCAACTCCCTGGCCCCAGGACTCCCGGGTCTTGTTGGAGCGGGTGTCTGTGATGTCATCCACCAGTTTGGCGGTCAGGAGGGACTCCAGCAGGCCCACCAGGGCCATGGACAAGGAGAACGGGGCAATGATCTGGAACGTCTCCCAGGTCAGTGGCACCTGGGGAACGAACAGGGAGGGCAGGCTCCCGGGCAGTTGGCCCTTGTCCCGGACGGCCGGTACGTCCACTCCGGCCAGCACAGCGAACAGGGTGAGCGTCACGATGGCCACCAAGGGTGCGGGAACCGCTGTGGTGATCCTGGGCAGGCCCACGACGATGACCAGGCCCGCGGCCACCAGCGGATAGACCATCCACGGTACGCCGATCAGTTCGGGAATTTGGGCCATGAACACCAGGATGGCCAGGGCGTTGACGAAGCCAACCATCACGGAGCGGGGAATGAACCGCATCAGCCTGGAGACGCCCAGGACGGCCAGGAGGATCTGGAAAATCCCGGCCAGGATCACGGCCGCAATGAGGTGGTCCAGCCCGTGGCTGCGCATCAGAGGGGCAATCACCAGCGCCACGGCACCCGTGGCTGCGGAGATCATGGCGGGCCGGCCGCCCACAAAGGAGATGGTGACGGCCATTGTGAAGGAGGCGAACAGCCCGATCCGCGGATCCACGCCAGCGATCACCGAGAAAGCGATGGCCTCTGGAATCAGCGCCAGCGCCACCACCAGTCCTGCAAGCGCTTCCGTCTTGAGTCGGCGGGGTGAACGGAGGGTGGCCCGGACGGACTGGAGCTGCAAGGGCTGCATGTGTTCCTATTTCACGGTCTGGCGGTAGCGCTCGATCTGTTTCAGCCGCCGCAGGAGGCTGTCGCGCCGCGGGTGCGGAACGGAGTCGGGCGCCTCGGCGGTGAGGTCGATGTGTTTGGTGCCGTACTGCCACAGCAGGAGGTCATCCAGCAGGCGGTCCGGGCCAGGGGAGTAGCGGTGGTCCAGTGCTTTGCGGACCTCGGTGATCCGGTTGGCGCTGAGCAGACCGGCCAGCTGGACCGTCTGGTTGAGCCCGTGGGCCGCCATGAGTTCCGCGGCCCAGCCCCAGTCATCATCCACTTTACGGTCCACGTGGGGGAGCAGCGTCCGCCAGACATCGCGGATCCGGTTGGGCGTGAGCTGCGCAGCGCCCTCGCCGTCCATATCCCAGTAGCTGCGGACTTCCTCGTAGCGTTCATGCAGGTCGGAGAAGGCGCTCTCCACCGTTTCCAGCATGGCGGCGGTGGCGGTGAATTGCCTGTCGAAGTGGGGCGTCCAGGCGCGGGGATCCTCGGCCTTGAACCGGATGTCATGCTCGATTTCGCTCCAGGCGTGCGCAAACACGGTGCGGATCTGGCATTCGAAGAAGTAGCTGCCGTTGGGCTGGATATCCGGATTGAAGACCTGCTGGTACGCCCTGACGGCCTCGTTCTGGATGGTCCGCAGGATCAGGTGCCGGCTGGAGTAGCCGTAGGTGCCGGACTCGATGGAACCGATGTCCTTCTCGCGGTCCCCGCGGCAGTCAAAGACCTGGCGCTGGCGTTTGATGAGGTTGGCCACCAGGGCGTTCTCCGCCGGCAGCTTGGTGATGACCCGGACGCCCACCATGTCATTGAGCGTGCGGAACGGGTCCGGGAATTTCAGCACGGGCGGCCCGCCCGGCTCCAGCGGCTCCTCGATCCGGGAGATTTTCTCGCGGAAGGACTCCACGGACTTGGTGCGGCCAGTGATAAAAAGGGGTGTGACCTCGGTGTCCTTCAGCATGTCGCGGAGGATGTGGAGGACGTCCTTGGTGACCAGCTTCAGGGCAGGACGGACGTGCTCATAGATCTTCACGTTCTGCTGCACGGACTCGCGGAGGCTGACGTCCAGGCTGTCCCAGTTACTCGGCATGATCCCAGCTTACGGCGGGGGTCCGACAGGCCGGCGCCTATCTGACCCCGAGGAAGTCTTCGAGCAGCACCACTTCCAGTCCGGCCGCCATCTGGGCCTGGCGGAACGCCGCCAGGTCGGCGGCGAATTCAGGACGGAAGTGCATCAGGACAATGTCTCCGGGCCGCAGCGCATTGCCGTACTGATAGTCCATCTTGCCGGCGCTTGCCTTTGCCTCCCACGTGATGATGGCCTTAAGGCCCGCGTCGGCAACCGCTTTTCTCATCACATTCGAGTAGGCGCCTCCCGGGGGACGGAACAGTGTGGGCGTCCTCCCGTAGTGGTCCTTGGCGAAGCCCTGCATGCCGGTGATTTCGGCGAGCTGCGCCGCGTAGCCCAGCTTTTGCACCATGTTGACGTTATGGCTGATCGTGTGGTTTTCGACCAGGCTTCCCTGCGCCTGAAACTGCTGGAAGAACGTGGGGTTGTCCTTGACGAAGGTCTGGGCAAGGAAGATCGTGGCAGGGTAGTCATATTGCGACATGAGGGCAGCCATCTCCGGATTCTTGGTGCCCCCGTCGTCAATGGTGAGGAAGACGACCGGGTGCTTGGTCAGGATCCGGGTGATGACGGGTGCGAGTCCGTTGACCACGGGGGGAAGGCCAACGTCCGGTATGAAGCTCTTCCTGATTCTTTTGGTGGCCACGGGAGACGGCGGAGTAGTGGCGCTTCCTGCGGCCGCCAACGCCGTTTGCGATGTTGTATCCGAGACAGCCAGCGCAGGGTTCTGGTTGGCCGGGGCGGGATTGGACGGGCCATCGGAACAGGCACCCAGTCCTGCCATCAGGGAGGCCCCAAGAGCCGAAATCGCGACGCGACGGCTGACGGCGGAACTGAGGGTCGAGGGCCCCTGGCACATACACATTCCTGGTTCTGTTCGTTCTCGTGTTTCCAAGCGAACAATAGTGCAGAAGTGTGCCTTTACGGTCACGGCCCGCTGATAGCCCCGCGCTGCCGGGCCGCTGCCGCTGTGGACCTCGCTGTTAGGCTCGGGACATGGCAGATGTTTGGCGCCGCCCATTGTCCCGGACAGTAGTCCGGGCGCAGTTGTCCGTGGCGCAGCAGTCCGGGGCCCGGCCACGGCGGAAGGTCCAGTGGGGAGGATTCAGTGAAACGGCACAAGTATCAGTACGGTGGCGATTCCAGCCAGTGGGGTGAGCTTTTCCTGCCTGAATTGCCGGACGGTGCCGCGCACCGAGGTGTGGTGGTGGTGATCCACGGAGGCTACTGGCGTTCGCAGTACGGCGCAGAGCTGGGGGAACCCCTCGCCAGGGACCTGGCTGCACACGGGATGGCCGCATGGAACCTGGAGTACCGCCGCGCAGGCAACGGCGGGGGCTGGCCGCATACCTTTGAAGACGTGCTGGCAGGAATCGACAAGCTCAGCGAGATCGCCGGCGTCCATGCCTTGGAACTGGGCTCGGTGGTGGCACTGGGTCATTCCGCCGGCGGCCATCTCGCAGCCTGGGCGGCGGGCAGGAGCAGGCTCCCGCGGCTGGGACTCGCGGACGTTGACCGTCAGGTGCGGCGCAGGGCTGACGCCGATGCTGTCCTCCTGACCGGCGTAGTGAGCCAGTCGGGGCTGCTCAACCTGGCCGAAGCCGAGAAGCAGGACCTCAGCAGCGGTGCGGTGAGCAACCTGCTGGGCGGATCGTCGTCGAAATACCCCTTGCGCCACAAATACGCGGACCCCATGTCCGCCCTCCCGCTGGATGTTCCCGTCCACGTCGTCCACGCCGTGGACGACCACGATGTTCCGCTGAGCCAGGCGGAGGCCTATGTCGCCGCCGGGCGGAGGGCACAATCGCCCCCGCAGCTGACCAGGGTCCCGGGCGATCACTTCGCCCTCATCGATCCCAGGTCAGCCGCCCACAAGAAGTGCCGCGAGCTGGTGCAGGAGCTCATGGGGCAGCCAACGCGGGTGTCCGGGGCCCGCATCTCTGGCAGAGTATGACTATGCTCACTGTCATCGGCGAGGGCCTGGTGGACGTCGTCCAGCGCGCCTCCGGAATAGAAGCCCACGTGGGCGGCAGTCCCCTGAATGTTGCCGTTGGGCTGGCCCGCCTGGACCATCCGGTGCAGTTCATCGGCCGTTATGGCCGCGACGCCTACGGCGACTCCGTGGCCGCCCATCTGCGCGCGAGTTCCGTCATGCTTCCGCTGGGCCCCGACCAACTGCCCACCAGCGTTGCAACGGCCGTGATTGACGACGACGGCGCCGCCACCTACACCTTCGACCTCGCCTGGGAGCTTCCCGGATTGGCGGACCGCCTTGCCTTCATGCTGCAGGGAACCACCTTGCTGCACACGGGGTCCATCGCCACGATCCTGGAGCCGGGCGCCGCTGACGTGCTGGCCGCCGTCGAGCAGGCCCATCCCTCGGCGACCATCAGCTTTGACCCCAACTGCAGGCCCAGCATCATCGCCGACGCGGACTACGCCCGGCGACAGGCGGAGAAGTTCGTCTCTCTGGCTGATGTGGTCAAGGCCTCCGATGAGGACCTCGAGTGGCTATACCCGGGCGAGGACGTGCTGGATTCAGCCCGCCGCTGGCTGCAGCTGGGAGGGTCCGAAGGTCCGGCGATGGTGGTGGTCACGCGGGGTGTGTCCGGACCGTGGGGCATCACGGCTGCCGGCGAGGCCGAGTGTCCGGCTCCCCGGGTAGAGGTGGCGGACACCGTGGGGGCCGGGGATTCCTTCATGGCCGCGCTGCTCTCCGGCATTGTGGACCGCGGCCTGGACGGTGCGCAGAACCGCAAGGACCTCCGCGAGCTTCCGGCCGAGGGCCTGGAGGAACTCCTGGTCCACGCGTCCCGGGCTGCCGCCGTCACCGTTTCCCGGCCGGGTGCAAACCCGCCCACCCGCGCAGAGCTGAACGCCTTTCCGGGCGAATGACCCGGCTGAACTGGCCAGCTGAACTGAACTGGCTGAACTGGCTGGACTGGCTGGACTGAAGGCAGCCACGATGGAGCGGTTGACGGCAGAGTTCGGCGGTTCAGGCCGTGTCGGCACAGGCGTCGGCCCCGTCCCGGAGAAGTTCGACGGCGTCTCCCGGATTGTCGTCCTGCGAGGGGGCGGCCTGGGTGACCTTATTTTCGCCTTCCCCGCCATGGCCGCGCTCAAGGCCGCCTACCCAGGGGCCAGGATCACCCTGCCGGGGACCCCTGTGCACCAGGAAATTATCGCCGCGACGGCGCCCTGGGTCTTCTCTGAATGCGGGCCGGGTTCCAGGCTCCCGCGTCCCGGCTGCCGGGGCCCACGTAGACTGGCAGGATGCGGCTGGTAGCAAGTGATATTGACGGAACTATTCTTGGGCACGACGGAAAGATCAGCGACCGCACGGTCCGCGCCTTCCACGCCTGCCGGGATGCCGGAGTCGAACTCGTTTTTGTCACCGGACGGCCGCCGCGCTGGCTCCACCCGCTGGAGGAACAGCTTGGCCACGCAGGCACGGTGATCTGCTCCAACGGCGCGGTGGTCTGGAACCTCGAAACAGACCAGGTGGTGTCCGCGCAGACGCTCAGCAGGGATGCGGTGCTGGAGATCCGGCGGATCATCAAGGGCCTGCGCCCGGCCGCGCTCTTCGCCGCGGAAACCCTGAACGGGTTCCACCTGGAGCCCGGCTTCATCGAGAACGGATCGAGCGAACTGCTGGCCGAGTTCACGCCGGCGCCGCTGGCACAGACACTGGCTGCCGATGATGCCGTGGTGAAGTTCCTGGCAATTGTGCGTGACGGCACGGCCGACGAATTCCTCGCTGAGGTGGGCCCCGCCGTCGCGCATCTGGCCGCCGCCACGCACTCCGCGCCCACTGTGGCCATGCTGGAGCTGTCCCTGCCCGGCGTCAACAAGGCTGTCACGCTCGCCGAGTACGCCAAGTCGCTGGGAATCGACGCCGCGGATGTCGTGGCCTTCGGCGATATGCCCAATGACGTCGAGATGCTGCGTTGGGCGGGCCACGGTTACGCCATGGCCAGCGGCCACCCGGAGGCAATCCGTGCCGCCGGCCAGCAGGCGCCCCATTTCGACGACGACGGCGTGGCCCAGGTCCTCGAGGCAAGGCTCGCTGCCCTGGGCGTCAAGCTTCCCTGAAGTGACAAGTTCGGGATGTGTTTTCCCAGCTGGCGCACACCTGCCGTTTACCTTCCGGGCCTAGCGTTTGTGCTGGACAGTGATCCAGGGACGAGGGGGACATCATGGCAAAGAACATCAACCGGCGTGTAGCTGAGGCAGCGCCGCATCCGGTGCAGCCGGCGGCGCATTGGAAAGACCTGCGGCGGGGCGACCGGGTGCGGGTCCACCTTACCCCTGGTTATGAAAACGGCGGACTCGTGGATGCGATCACCTCGGACCACACGGCTGTCTGGGTGGACCTCGACGGCGGCCGTGGCCGCATCCTGCTGCACTGCAGCGACGGCGTCGAGATCGAGCTGCGGGAGGACTGACGGGCGGGGCTCCGGTACGCTCACAACGTGACTGAGCCATTTTTTGACGCCCCGGGCGGCGGTGCCCGTCCCATGGCCATGGCCCACCGCGGCTTTTCCCGCGACGGGCTGGAGAACTCCATCGCCGCGTTCCGCGCCGCCGTCGAACTCGGTTACCAGTACCTCGAAACGGATGTCCGGACCACCGCTGACGGAGTGCTGCTGCTTTTCCACGACGACACCCTGGACCGTGTCACAGACCACAGCGGGCGGATCTCCGAACTCACCGCCGCCGAGGTTGCCGCAGCGCGGATTGGCGGAAGGGAGCCCGTCGCGCTGTTCGACGAGCTGGTGACGGCGTTTCCCGACATCCGGCTGAACCTGGATGTCAAGGACTGGAGCTCCGTGAAGAGCCTGGCGGCAGGGATCGAACGCCACAACATGCACCACCGCGTGCTGGTGGCAAGCTTCTCTGACCGGCGGCGCCGGGCCACACTGAAACTGCTCAGCCGCCCGGTGGCATCCTCCGCCGGGTTCACCACGAATGCCCTTGTCGTTGCGCTGGGGCCGCTCCTGCCGGCACGTTGGCTGCGGCGCGTGCTCCGCCACGCGCTGCGGGACGTGCACGCGTTGCAGATCCCGGTCAGGTACGGCCCCCTCCGTGTGGTCACACCCAACTACATTCGCCGTGCACATTCCCTCGGACTGGCGGTGCACGTATGGACCATCAATGATCCCGCCGAGATGCGCCGGCTGCTTGAACTCGGCGTGGACGGAATCGTCACCGACCGCGCGGATCTGCTCAGGCAGGTCATGCAGGAACGTGGCGGGTGGCCCCGCAGCTGAGCGCTACGCTTCCTCACACGAGGCGGCTGCGACTGTCCGGGCCAGGCGGCCTCAGTGCTTGTCGCCCGCCCCTGCATCGTGCGCCATCCGGTCCGCCCCGGTGGCGTGCCGCCCGAGCCCGTCGGGGTCGAGGGGGGTGTTCCAGGCGGCCCAGTCCTGGGGGCGGACCGACGGGCGGCCCAGCAGATAGCCCTGACCGGCACTGATGCCCAGTTCCGTGAGGACGCGCAATTCCTCGCGTGTTTCGACGCCTTCGGCCACCAGTACCGTGCCGATCTGGTCAGCAAAGTCCACCATGCCGGCGGCCAGGGCCCGCTGGGAGGCGTCGGTGTCGACCCCGCTGATGACGTTCCTGCCCAGCTTGATGAAGTCCGGGCGCAGGTGCAGCATCCGGCTCAGGGCACCGGCGCCGGAGTGTGAATCATCGATTGCGATGCGCAGACCGCTTTCACGCAGCGGCGTAATTGCGGAAATGAAATGCAGGTATTCCTCGTCCTGAATTCCTTCGGTCAATTCCAGGACAATACGGTCGATGGGCAGTTCGATATGGTCGAACAATTCGGGCAGCCGCGGGTCAATGCAGGACGTTGGCGAGATGTTCAGGGCCACGTAAAGGTGCGGCGGAAGGCTGGCGGCTGCTGCGGCAGCCGAGCCCAGGGCGGAGAATTCCAGGTTGGCGCCAAGCCCCACCGAGGCGGCCTCGGCGAACCACAACTCGGCCCCGGCGCCGTCATCGCTCACAAAGCGGGACAATGCCTCCACGCCAACAACACTCTGGGCTGCCAGGCCATAAATCGGCTGGAAGGCCGTCATCAGCATCTGGTTCTCCAGCAGGGCGCTGATCCTTGACTGGCTCCGCAGTGTGTGCAACTGCTCCACCAGTTGCGGCGGCATGCTCTCCATTGGCAGGGGGGTGCGGGCGGCGTCCGGCTTGCCCTCGTTGAAGGCATCCTGCTGCCTGGTTTCCAGGAGATGTTCCAGGAGCGCGCGTTCGGGAACGCCGGGATTTTCATCGAGGCGGTCACTCAGACGCTGACGCATGGCTGCACCGGCAGGATCTGAATCCGCCAGCACGGCAGCGATTATTCCCCACGCTTGTACTCGAACCGACATTAGCTACGCCCCCAGTTGACGAAGTAATGGCCCGTTGGCCCCTTTATTGTTCAATTTCCAGACGCCCTCGGAATTCGCTACTTCTTGATTAGGTCCGATTCCTTTGGCCGTGAAAATCGGACATCGCATGATGATCGTATATCGGGCCGGACAAAAGTGCAGCCCATTGCGCGTTTTTGGCTATGTTGCCCTCGAGGATTGCGCGGCCACCAAGGCGGGGATATCTTCCGGCGGCAACGGCCTGCTGAAAAAATATCCTTGGGCGCTGATGCATCCCAGGCTCCGCAGGTGCTCGGCCTGCTCTGGGGTTTCCACGCCTTCCCAGACCGCTTCCAGGCCGCAGGCGCGGACAAGCTGAAGGACTGCGGCCACGAGCGCGGGCTGGGAGGGATCGGTGCCCAGGCCAACGATAAGCGAGCGGTCCACCTTCACCCGGTCCACCGGAAGTGTCCGCAGGTAGCTGATGGAGGAATAGCCTGTCCCGAAGTCGTCGATTTCGATTCCCACGCCCAGTCCCCGGAGACCGCCCAGTGAATAGCGGTCCAGTTCGTTGCCTTTCACGATGGCCATTTCAGTCAATTCCAGAACCACCTGCTCGGGGCGGACCGCAGTCTCCTTGAGCACGCTGCGGACGTCCTCGATGTACTGGAGGCTTTGGAGGTCGGTGGGCGAAATGTTGATCCGCACGGAAAACCTGCTGTCCACCGCAGAGTCATCGATCCAGCGTCGCAGCTGCCACACAGCGTTCCTGAGCACCCAGAGTCCGAGCTCGGAGATGAGCCCTGCCTCTTCCGCGAGGGGGATGAATTCGTCAGGCATGATGAGGCCGCGGGTGGGATGGTTCCAGCGGATGAGCGCTTCGACGCCCTCGATCCGTCCGGTGTCCAGCTCCACCACGGGCTGGTAGTGCATGACCAGGCCTTTGCCTTTGATAGCCGCCCGGAGATCGTCAATCAGCTGGCCGCGGAGCCGGCGGACCAGCAGGAGTCCGGGCTCGAAGATATGGAGCCTGTTCAGTCCTTCCGCTTTGGAGGCGTACATGGCGACGTCGGCCTGCATGAGCATTTCCTCGGGCCCCTGACCCGCATCCCCGATGCTCAGCCCGAGGCTCGCGCCACAGCGGATGCTGCGGTCAGGCAGCTCGATCGGCTTCTTCAGGGCCGCCAGGATCCGTTGCCCCACAATCGTCGCCTGGTCGGCGCCGGTGCCCGGCATGACGATCGCGAACTCGTCCCCGCCCAGGCGGGCAACAACGTCCGTGGTCCGGACGGAGTCCTGGATACGTTCCCCGACGGTGATCAGGACCTGGTCGCCGGCCGTATGGCCGAGGGTGTCGTTGATGGACTTAAAAGCATCCAGGTCCAGCAGCAGGATAACCGGCGGTGCATCAATGGCGCCGTCGCTCTGGGCGGATTTCAGCGCAGCGAGGAGGGCAGAGCGGTTGGCCAGGCCGGTGAGGGGGTCCTGCATGGCCATTTTCTGCATTTCAAGATGGGCCTCATGCAGCAGCCGGGTACGGACCTCCACGCGCTGCTCAAGTTCCTCATAAATGATCTGCAGGTCTTCGGCCAGCAGGTTGGTCCCCATGATGATGGCATCGAGCTCGTCCCGGGCGGGGGAGACTTCGATGCGGGACTGGAGATCTCCAGAGGCAAGCCGGACAATGCCTTCCAACAGCTGGGAGAGCCTGGGATCGTCGTCAGCAAACATGTGGATACCTCCTGTTCCTCCTGTGCCGGGTCAGTTGGCTTGGTTCCCGCGGGTGTCCAGGGGGAGGCTGACGGTGACTGTTGTTCCCGCACCCAGTTCGGAGGCGACGTCGATTCTCCCGCCGTGCCGGTTCACGATGTCCTGGGTGATGGCCAGTCCAAGCCCCGTTCCTGGAACCGCCCCGGACATGGCATTGGACGCGCGGTAAAAGCGGGTGAACACATGGGCGATCTCCTCGCTGGAAATACCGATTCCCGTATCGGCCACGCTGACGGTGGCCCAGCGGGTTCCGTCCGCCGCCGCATGTGAAACGCTGCCCACGTGGATCTTTCCCCCGCTGGGCGTGAACTTGATGGCGTTGGAGACCAGGTTGGTAAAGACCTGTTCCAGCTGCACTTCATCCCCCATGATTTCAGGATCCTCCTGTACGGGTTCCAGCGCTATGGTCACGTTCTGGAGCTTGGCCAAAGGCCTCAGTGCGCCGGTGACAATATCCAGGGTGCGCCCCAGCCTCACGGGTGTCAGGTGGAGCGAGCTGTCCGTTTCTCCGTTGCGGGAAACGCTCAGCATGTCCTCTATCAGCAGCCTCAGGCGTTCGGTGTTCCGGACCACTATGTCCAGCATCTGGTGGACGTCGCTGGAGACCGGATCGACGGTGCTCTCCTGGATCATGTCCAGGTACGCCATGATCGACGTCAATGGTGTGCGCAGCTCATGGTTGACGGTGGCAAGGAAGTCGGTCTTGGCCTTGTCCAGCTGCTGCAGCTGTTTGACCACCTGTTGCTGGCTGCTGATCAGGTGGCTTTGAATCAGGCCATGGGCGGCATTGCCGGCCACGTGCTGGATGAGCCCCAGTTCGGTCCGTGACCAACTCCTCGGCCTGTCCAACAGTGCGATCCAGATGAGGCCCAGGGATGAATCGCCCTCACCCATGGGTACCAGGACCGACGCGGAGGCGTGCTTGGCTTCCAGCGACCCGGGCAGCCAGCTGCCGGGGGCGGCATCGGAGCTGTCCCATGCATCCGACGTCAGGACTTCTGCCCTGGCCCAGAGGAGGTCCGCGGTCCGGAGTGCAGACTCCTCGTCCGTGAGAATGCCGTCAGGCAAGGCTTCCAGTCCCGGCCTGTTCCACTGGGCGGTAATCCGGGGCACCCTGTCGTCTTCGAACGTGGCCAGCCACACCCGGTCAGCCCCGAAGGTTTCGCCGAATCCGGCCACCACGCAGTCTGCGATTTCGCGGGGATCGTTCGTTGCCCGGATGGCCGCCGAAACCAGCCGGAGTTGTTCGCGCAATGCCTCCGCCTCCTCCCTGGCCTCGGTCCGGCGGGCGACCAGGTTGATGAGGGCGGTGGCGCGTTGGACGAGTTCCTTGGCGGCCGGAGGTTTGGCAATGCAATCGCGGATGCCCGGGCGCTCCATTGCCGCGACTTCCGCCGGGTTGTCCAGGTCCACCAGGACGAGGACGGGGATGTCGGTCTCGGCCGTGGAAAGGGAGCTGTCGACGACGAGTACTGACGGGATGTCGTCGTCGAGCAACCGGGCGAGGATCCGGGAATCCCCGGCAGCATGGACGCTGTAGCCGGCTGCACGGAGTGCAGCGGCAATGAAATCCCGGCGTCCCCTGTCGGGGTCCGCCACTATGGCGGTGTGTGGCACGGTTGCGACAAATGGTGTGTCTGCTGGCACCCTGCCCCCTTCGCTCCTGATTGAGTACATTCTAGGGGGACACACCTGGCAACGGGCTGACGCAAAGGGCCTGGCGGGCCGTCCGGACATATATTTGGACAGTGTCCTCGCCTGTAAGTACCGTGCGCTCCGCCCTGCGGAAGTATCTGATGATCCCCAAACTCATCGCGCTGTCCCGTTCTGCGCCCAAGGACCGCCCCCTTGCCTGGGACCGGTACTGGGCCGGGATTGCCGCGACAGGCGACGGCGGGGAGGTGCTTTGGGACTCCGGGACCGATCACGAGCTGCTGGGCTACCGCGAGGCCCTCCAACGGCACCTGGACCCCAGCCTTCCGGTGGTGGATATCGGGTGCGGCGACGGCAGCTTCACCCGCGGACTCGCAGCGCTGTTCCCGCGTGTCCTCGGCGTCGATGTCTCCGCCCATGCCGTGGCGCGGGCCCGGAGCGAATCCGCGGGGCTCGAGAATGTCAGCTACCTGGTGCGCGACATGACTGCGCCAGGGGCGGGTATCGGGTTGGCGGGGCCCACTGATGCCAACGTGTTTATCCGCGGGGTACTCCACGTGCTGGAACCCGCAGACCAGGCGGCCCTGGTGGACAACCTCAAGGACGTCGTGGGGAGGCGTGGCACGGTGTTCCTGGCCGAAACCAACTTCCAGGGCAATGCCCTGGACTACGTGACGCATCTGGGAGCAACGGCGCGGGACATTCCGGCGCCGCTGGAACGTGCCATCCGTGAGCTGCCGATGCCTGGCCACTTCGGACCCGTGGAACGCAGCAGAGCGATGCCGCAGGATGCATGGCGACTGGTGGAGGACGGCTCCGCAACCATCGAAACGAACCCGATGACGGGCGTGGCGGATGCCAATCTTGTCCCGGGCTATTTCGCGGTACTGAGGCGGTACTGACGAGGTACTGACGCGGTACTGACGGGGTGCTAGGCGCCGCCGGAAGCGAGGAGCCGCTCCACATCCTCGACGGCCGGGTATGCCGCCTGCGTCCCCTTCCTGGTCACGGCCAGTGCCGCCGCGGCGGAAGCAAGAACGGCAGCGTCCGGCAGGGAAGCGCCAGCCGCAAGGCGGGCTGCCAAGGCACCGGTGAACGCGTCGCCGGCTCCCGTGGTGTCAACGGCCCTGACTTCCACAGGGCTGATCCGGCTGACTTTCCGACCCTCCGCGGCCCGCGAGTCCAGGACCACAGACCCGCCCGTGCCCAAGGTGACCACAACCTGCTGGAGCCCCCGCGCGGCGAAGCTCTGCCGGATCCGCTCCCAGTCGGCGGCGCCTGCACCCGTGGGGATTCCGGCGGTGCCGAGGAACAGCGATGCCTCATGGGCATTGACCAGCAGAACGTCCGTAAGGTCCAACAGCTCCTGCGGTACCTCACCGTAGGGCGAGAGGTTCAGCAGGACTGTGGCGCCGGCGTCGTGCCCTGAACGGGCTGCCTCGACGACGGTCCCAAGGCTGACCTCCAGGCAGAGGCAGACCACGGCGGCGCCGTCGAAAGCGTCCGCGGCGGCAACCACATCGGCCGGCCCGAGCGTGCCGTTTGCTCCGGCGGAAATGATGATGGTGTTCTCGCCGAGGGAGTCGACGGCTAGGACAGCCACCCCGGTGGATGCGGTATCCGAAGTCCGTACCCGGGAAATATCCACACCGGCGCCCGCCGTCGAGGAGGTGAGCATGGCGCCGTTGGGATCGTCGCCCACCGCGCCTATGAGGCTAACGGCTCCGCCGAGCAGGCTCGCGGCAACAGCCTGGTTGGCGCTTTTGCCGCCGGGATTGACGGAGAAAGCGCCGCCGTGGACAGTCTCGCCAGGAAGCGGCAGACGCTCGCAGTAGATGGTCAGGTCTGCGTTCAGGGATCCGACGACGACGATCCGGCCGGCCGGTCCGGATGGGGTTTCGAGTCCGTTCAGCATGGTGTTGACCGTACCGGCGTGCAACCTGCCGGGCAACATCGCACGTGCCAGATCCGTCCAGCCCCAGGGCGGAAGAAAAGTGAGGTGTCCGCATCCCGGATTTGGCAAGCGCTTTCCAATCGAGGGCTGGCATGATGGACACCATGCGCATTCTCATCGCTCCGGACAAATTCAAGGGCTCGCTGACCGCCGCGGAGGCGGCCGCCGCCATCGCGGAGGGTGCGCTGCGCGTTTACCCGGATGCTGTGGCCAACCAGTTTCCAATAGCCGACGGCGGCGAGGGAACCCTGGAGGCTGCCGTTGCCGCTGGATATGAAGAGCGCATCAACGCCGTGGTGGGGCCAATTCTCGCGCCCGTCGGTGCAGCCTGGGCCATCCGCAAGATGGCCGACGGCGGGGCTACGGCAGTCATTGAGACCGCGCAGGCCTCAGGACTTGCCCAGATGGAGCCCACTCCTGCGAACGCCCTGCGGGCCCACAGTTACGGTTGCGGCCAGCTGATCGCCGCCGCCCTTGACGCCGGCGCCACGGAGATTGTGCTGGGCCTGGGCGGGTCGGCCATGACCGACGCGGGCAGCGGCGCCCTGCGCGCGCTCGGGTTGAAGCCGCTGGATTCTGCAGGAAACGTGGTTCCGCTCGGCGGCGGATCGTTGGCGGACGTGGTGTCTTTGGATACGTCGGGACTTGACCCCCGCCTGTCGGCTGTCAGATTCCGGATCGCCGTGGATGTGCAGAACCCGCTGTACGGCGCCACCGGCGCAGCCCATGTGTTTGGTCCGCAGAAGGGCGCGGATGAGGAAGCGGTGGAAGTGCTCGACGCCGGCCTCCGCAATTGGGCTTCGCTGCTCAGTGGGGCCACAGGCCGGGACGTCAACGTCGAGGGGGCAGGGGCCGCCGGCGGCTTCCCGGCGTCGTTCCTTGGCTTGGCGAATGCGCGCCTGGAAGGCGGGTTCGCGCTGGTAGCCGGCCTCACCGGGCTGGCCGGGCAACTGGCCGACGCCGACCTGGTGATCACCGGCGAAGGGTCCATGGACTCACAGTCACTGACTGGCAAGGCGCCCATCGCACTCGCCGATGCCGCCCGGGAACAGGGCATTCCGGTGATCGTGGTGGCGGGACGGATCCTGGTCACGCCGGAGGACCTTGCCGAGCATGGCGTGGTGGCCGCCGCGCAATTGCTGGACGTCGCCGCCGGCCCCGAAGATGCCATTGCACATGCGGCAAAGTACCTGTCTTGGGCCACGGCCCAAGTCCTGGAGGGAGCGTAGCGGCGCGAGTCGCGGAGGCGCCGGTCCCGCAGCTTGCTCGTGGCCTCGCGCGGATCCGGGTCAGTCAGGAACGGAGCCGTTGCTTCCCTCGGCGCGCTTATTCAGGCGCAGCGGGACGTAGATCATCAGGATGGCGAGGATGGCCAGCAGTATGCCGCCGACGGTCAGGCCGACCACGCGCCCGGCGGTCACATCAAAGACGAGGGACGCCGTTCCCACGCTGAGCATTCCGACCCCGCCCAGCGCAATCTTGGTGATCAAGTCGGCGCTGGAGACCAGGGTTTCCTTGAGCCGCTTGCGGAACAGCCGCCGGTGCACGCTGACGGGCAGCAGGATGCATGCTGTTGTCAGGGTGGCAATCACCACGTTGACCAGATACAGGCCGACCTGGAAGCTATCGAGTTGCCCGAAGCGCTGCTGGAAGGGGAGTGTGAGCAGGAATCCGGCCAGGATTTGGACGCCGGTCTGCAATACCCGAAGTTCCTGAAGGAGTTCACCCCAGTTCCGGTCCAACTGCTCTTCCCGGGTTTCGTTCCGTCCGGTTCTGCCGGTGAAGTCCTCCACGTCCGACATCATGCTCCTCCCTCTGACCGCCCCGCAGCCCGCCCCGGTGCCTGCGGCGCAGGCCCTGCCGGCGCGTTCCCGCATGGGCCGGGTGCTCCAAAACTAGGCCGAAGCCGTGTCAGGATCAACATTTGATAAGTTTACTGATTATTTGTCTTCAACGGTGGACTTTGCTCCTTCCATCGGGATAGTTTCGAAGGGTCGGTGCCGGCGCAGGCCTTCGGAACCGACAGCGGGCAACCGACAGCCAGGAGGTGGACCATGAGCGACACGCAGAAGCAGAAGGACCAGCCCGCAGACCCCCGGGGCGGCTATTACTCGGGGCCGTTTCCACGGCAGGAACAAAAGCAGCCAGGCCTGACCGGTCCCATGGATCCCAAGCCTGACCACGGTGAACTCAGCTACGAGGGGCATGGTGCCCTGCAAGGCAAGCGTGCGCTTATCACCGGCGGGGACTCGGGCATTGGCAAGGCGGCCGCCATCGCCTTCGCCCGCGAAGGGGCCGACGTCGCCATCTCCTACCTTCCGGACGAGGAGGAGGATGCACAGGACACCGCTGAGTGGATTCGGAAAGCCGGGAAGCGTGCCCTCCTGCTTTCAGGCGACGGCAGGGACAAGGACTTCAGCACCCGGATCGTCGAGGATACCGTGGCCGGGTTCGGGGGCCTGGACGTGCTGGTGCTCAATGCGGCCTACCAGAAGAACAGGGAGAGCTTCGAATCCCTGCCCACCGAGGAATTCGACCGGGTGTTCAGGACGAACCTGTACTCGCTCCTGTGGACGGCCCGTACTGCGGTTCCGCACCTCAAGGCCGGCTCCTCGGTCATCACGACGGTTTCTATCCAGGCCTTCAATCCTTCCCCGGAATTGATCGACTATGCCATGACCAAAGCCGCCCAGGTCGCCTTCACGAAGGCGCTGGCACAGGAGCCGGGTCCGAAAGGTATCCGTGTTAACGCCGTAGCTCCCGGTCCTATCTGGACACTGTTGATCCCCGCCACCGAGTGGCCGGACAAGCTTCCTAAATTCGGCCAGGACACGCCCCTGCAGAGGGCCGGCCAGCCGGCGGAGCTCGCCGCGGCCTATGTGCTGCTGGCTTCCGAAAAGGTATCCTACATTTCCGGAGCCGTGCTTCCCGTGACCGGGGGCAAGGGGCTCTAACGGTTTCCCACGTCAGATTCATCCACATCCACAGCAGGAGGAACCATGAGTCAGGACAACCAGCACGCGCAGCCGGAAGAGGAAGCGGGCGGCTACGGTACGCCAACAGCGGAGCAGGAGGCGGGCGGGGCGGCCAACAAGCAGTTTGCCCAGCCGCGCGGCGAAGAGGACTTTGACGCCGCCGGCATGAGCCAGGACAGCCCCACCGGCGAAACGTTCGCCACGGGCTCTCCCAACCTCAGCCATTTCAACGAGGAGAACCAGGACAGTGCCGGCGAGCCCGGGGCGGGACGCTTTGGCGGCACCGAGGATCAGTACCACGCCGGGAGCGATACCAATGATCCCGGGTTCGAACCCGGGGAACCGCCGGTACCCCGGGACGCAGACGTGCCCTCAGCCGAGGCTGAAATCAACGAAACCAATGCCGACGAACAGGGCTCCGGGTCCTTCTCCTCGGAACCGGAGCAGGATGCGGCCGGGCTGCCGGACGGCAGCGGCAGCGATCTTCCCCGGGAGAAGTCACCGAACGACGACGACGAGGAAAGGTTCGACGCCGGCTGACGGGTTTCCCTGGAATCCGCGGATAGCGAGGGGCCCTGAACACCCCTTCCGGCAGGCAGGGGACGTATCCTTAGAGATAAGGCTTTGCAGTAGGCCGATGCGTTCCGAACCTAGGCGTGAAACATGGCCGTGGAGACCTCGGCGGGCGATGGCTGGGAGTCGCGCCGCGCACCGCAGGATGTGGTTTTCGAGAGCAACGACGTCGAGAGCTACCTCGGCGACGTGACCGATGAATTCATGAAGGACATCCAGGCCGCCCGACGGCAAATCAGCTGGGCGGCCACCTTGTTCAGCCGGGGTGAAGCCCATACCCTTGCAGCAGGCAGTGCGCAGGCCCTGGCGGCAGACCGGGAGCAGTGCTCTTTCGGTGACGGGCCGGTCCTGCAGGCCGTGCGTTCCGGCGACTTTGTGCATGTTGCTGATCTGGCGCGGGAACGGCGATGGCCCGGATATGCCAATGCCGCCGCCAGTCACGGCGTGGGGTCACTACTGTCCATGCCTATCGTGTCCGCAGCCGATTCCAGCGCCGCCATCAACCTGTATTCGCCCGTGCCGCATGCCTTCACCAGCGAGGACATCGTCAGGATCCGCAGCTATGCACGCCAGGTTGCCCGCGCGCTCCGCGTGGTGCTGCGTGTGGCCGAACGCGCCGAAGCCAACGCGGAGCTCGCGGTTGCCCAGACCTCCATGGCCCTGATGGATCTGGCGGTCCGGATACTGATGACCGACTACGGGCTCAGCCATGAGGGGGCTTTTCAGTACCTGCGGACGGTGGCCCGGCATAAGAATCTTGGACTCCGGGAGGCCGCGTTGGGGGTGGTCGCGTCCGGTTCGCCCAAGGATCAGGCGGGGCAGGGCAACGCCGATCTCCGCGCTCTCATTGCCGGGGATTCCGTGCCTCCGGGCGTGTCTCCGCAGGCGGTACCTCCGCAGGGAAATGTGCCTCCGAAGGAAGTGCCACCGCAGGAAAATGTGACGTCGCAAAAAACCAGGTCTCCGAAGCGAACTGTGTCCAGGCAGAAGACAAGGAGCGGAGCATGAACGACCGGAAACCCCATGGCATTAGCCCTGCCACGATGGATGCGGATCCCGGGAGTGGTTCCCACCCCTGGCACCGCTTCGTAGCCCTTGGCGATTCCTTCACGGAAGGAATAGGGGACCCGGAACCACACAGTGAGGGCGGGCTTCGCGGCTGGGCGGACCGGGTGGCCGAGGAACTCAGCGCGGGCCAGCCGGATTTTTCGTACGCCAATCTTGCTGTCCGGGGCCTGTTGCTGAAGCAGATACTGGATCAGCAGGTCGGCCCGGCACTGGCGCTGAAACCTGATCTGGTCACTCTCTCAGGCGGCGGCAACGACGTGGTGTTCCGCCGCAGCGATCCTGACCGGCTGGCCGAAAAGATCGATGCCGGTGTGGACCTGCTGACCGCGACGGGCGCAGCGGTTGTCATCTTCGCAGGTCCGGACTGGGGAGCAACGCCGGTCTTTGGCCAGATCCGCGGCAAGGTTGCCATCTTCAATGAGAACCTCCATATTGTGGCGGCACGCCACGATGCGTTGATCGTTGACCTGTGGTGCCTGCGTGAGCTGAGCGGCCCAGGCATGTGGGACCCCGACAGGCTGCACTTCGCTCCCCTGGGGCACCACACCATAGCCTTGGCGGTGCTGAACGCATTGGGCGTCCCCCACAGCCTGCAGCCCCTGGAGCCTAAGCGGTTGCCACCGCGAAGCTGGAAGGAGGCCCGCGCCGAGGACCTCGTCTGGGCCCGGGAATATCTTGTCCCCTGGGTGCTCCGGCAAATTCGGCAGCGCTCATCCGGGGACGGGCTGACAGCGAAACGGCCCCAGCCGGGTCCTGTTTTCGGCGTCGGCCGGCCGCCGGGCCCCTTCCTCGGCGATTCCGCGGCCTGACGTCCGCTTCTGCTGGACGCCCGCTTACGCTGACTGGAGCAGTCAGCGCCTCTTCGGCGCACGCTTCGCGGCAGCGTTGACGGCCGCCTTCACAGCTGGCGGCAGGCCCGTTTGTTCGGTTTCGGGCTCCGCCACCGAGCCCCGGGCTTTCGCGATGGCCTTCATGCCGTGGTAGATCACCAGGGCGGCGGCCGAACCCAGTGCGATGCCGGTGAACTTCAGGTCGCCAACGGTCCAGGTGTAGTCGGCAATTCCGATGATCAGTGCGACGGCGGCGGTGGTCAGGTTTACCGGGTTGGAGAAGTTCACCTTGTTCTGCACCCAGATCTTGACACCCAAAACACCGATCATGCCGTAGAGCATGGTGGCTGCACCGCCGAGCACTCCCGGCGGAACGGTGGCAATCAGTTCGCCGAATTTCGGTGAGAAACTCAGGACGATGGCAAAGAGCCCGGCCACCCAGTACGCCGCCGTCGAATACACCTTGGTGGCGGCCATGACTCCGATGTTTTCGGCGTAAGTGGTGGTGCCCGAGCCGCCGCCCAGCCCCGCGAGGACGGTGGCCACGCCGTCGGCCATCAGGGCCCGGCCGGAGACGCCGTCGAGGTTCTGGCCAGTCATCGCTGCCACTGACTTCACGTGCCCGATGTTCTCTGCGACCAGCACCAGCACTACGGGGACAAACAGGCCCAGCACGCCCACATGGAATTCGGGGGTCTGGAACTGGGGAAGCCCGATCCAGGAGGCGGCGTCCATCTTGTCGTAGTGCACCTCTCTGCGCATCACGGCCACGAGGTAGCCCACCACTACGCCCACCAGGATGCTCAGCCGGCCCACGATGCCGCGGAACAGGACGCTCACCACGATGATGGTGGCCAGCGTTATCACTGCGGTGACCGGGGCGGCGTTGAAGTTGTTCTTGGCCGCGGGTGCGAGATTGAGGCCGATCAGCGCCACAATGGCGCCGGTGACGATGGGCGGCATCAGCCGGTTGATCCAGCCCGCGCCGAACTTCTGCACGATCGACCCGACCAGGGCCAGGAGGACGCCGGCAAGCACCACCCCGCCGAGGGCTCCCGGCACGCCGAACTGCTGCTGGGAGGCCAGGATGGGTGCGATGAACGCGAAGCTGGAGCCGAGGTAGCTGGGCACCCGGCCCTGCGTGATGACGAGGAAAAGCAGCGTGCCGATGCCGGAGAAGAACAGAGTGGTGGCCGGCGGCATTCCCGTAATGATGGGTACCAGGAAGGTGGCGCCGAACATGGCCACGACGTGCTGCATGCCCACGCCGATGGTCAGCGGCCAGGCCAGCCTTTCCTGCGGCGCCACCACGTGGCCCGGCCGGATTGACTTGCCGGTTCCGTGCAGCTTCCATTTGGTTCCGAGCATGCTCATCGCGGGGCCTTTCAGAGGGGTTGCCGCAGGGGCGGGTTCTTCCGGTGCAACAATACCGCGCAGGGAACAGGCAACGGGACCCGCCGTCGGTCCTGCGCTTGTCCGTGATTCCTAAGGTTGAGGGCCGGGAGCCGCGGACAAGGCCAGGTTTCGAGCTGTGGCCAACGTCATGCGCCGCCCCGGGAAGAGGGCCCGGTGACTTGAAGTTGCAGCCATTGGACGAACAGCAACTGCAGCAACCAGGGCCTGCGGGCCAGCGAAAGGGAAGCCAATGACCATTGCCCACGAAGAAGCGGCCATCGATTCGGCCGCCGTCGACGCTATTTTTGCCGAGGCCCGCACGGCCAACTCGTTCACCGGAGAGGTGACCGAGGACCAGGCACGTGCCATCTACGGGCTCACCAAGTTCGGCCCCACCGCTTTCAACTCCCAACCGCTCCGCGTGACCTACGTCCGGTCCGGGGAAGCCCGCGCCAGGCTGGTTGACGCACTGGCGAACGGGAACAAGGCCAAGACCGCCTCCGCCCCGCTGGTTGCGGTCCTCAGCTACGACACTGCCTGGGCCGAGCAGTGGGACAACTTCCTGCCGGGTTACAACGCGCCCAAGGCAATGTATGACGCCTCTCCCGAGCTGGCCGCAACGGCCGGCAACAACAACGCCCACCTCCAGGCCGGCTACTTCATCCTTGCCGTCCGCTCGCTCGGCTTCGCCGCCGGCCCGATGACAGGCGCCGACTTCGCCGCCATCGATGCGGCGTTCTTCCCGGCCGGTGACCAGAAGAGCTTCCTGGTGGTCAACATCGGCCAGCCCGGCGAGAACGCCTGGGGCGAACCCAAGCCAAAGTTCTCCTACGAAGACGTCGTCCGGACCGTCTGACGCTCCCTCAGCTCCTGCGCCGCAGACACCAGCGCTCCCTCACATCTGTGAGGGAGCGCTGGTGTCTCTTTGGGCCTTAGGCGATAACCCCGTCCACCAGGGCCTTTGCTTCTGCCTGGACCTGCTTCAGGTGCTCCTCGCCCTTGAAGGACTCGGCGTAGATCTTGTACACGTCCTCGGTGCCGGACGGGCGGGCCGCGAACCAGGCATTCTCGGTGACCACCTTGAGGCCGCCGATGGGGGCGCCGTTGCCGGGCGCCTCGGTGAGCTTGGCGATGATTGCCTCGCCTGCCAGCTCGGTGGCGGTGACGTCCGACGACGACAGCTTGCCAAGTGCGGCCTTCTGCTCCCGCGTTGCCGCGGCGTCAATGCGGGCGTACACCGGGGCGCCGAACTTGTCAGTCAGCCCCTTGTACAGCTGCGACGGCGACTTGCCGGTCACGGCGGTGATTTCGGACGCCAGCAGTGCCAGCAGGATCCCGTCCTTGTCCGTGGTCCAGACGCTGCCGTCCTTCTTGTTGAACGAGGCACCGGCTGATTCCTCGCCACCGAACGCCCCTTCGCCGGAGAGCAGCCCGGGCACAAACCATTTGAAGCCCACCGGGACCTCCACGAGCTTCCGGCCCAGGCTTTCGGCGACCCGGTCGATGATGGAGGAGGACACCAGCGTCTTGCCCACCACTGAGTTGGGGTTCCAGCCGCTGCGGTTCCGGTACAGGTAGTCAATGGCGACGGCGAGGTAGTGGTTGGGGTTCATCAGGCCGCCCTGACCATCAACGAAGGGTGTGACGATTCCATGCCGGTCGGCGTCGGCGTCGTTCCCTGTGGCTATGTCGAACTTGGCTCCGTCCGACATCCGGCTGATCAGCGAGGCCATCGCGGACGGTGAGGAGCAGTCCATCCGGATCTTCTCGTCCCAGTCCAGCGTCATGAAGGCCCATTGCGGGTCAACCGTGGGGTTCACCACTGTCAGGTTCAGGTGGTGGCGTTCGCCGATCTCGCCCCAGTAGTCCACGGACGCTCCCCCCATGGGGTCCGCACCGATGCGGACACCGGCATCCCGGATGGCTTCGAGGTTCAACACGGACGGAAGATCATCAATGTAGCTGCTGAGGAAATCGAACTTGCCGGTGCTGTCCGCGTTGAGGGCATCAGCCAAGGGGACGCGCTTCACTCCGCGCAGACCGTTCTCAAGCAGTTCGTTGGCGCGGTTGGCGATCCAGCCGGTGGCATCCGAATCCGCGGGGCCGCCGTGCGGCGGGTTGTACTTGAAGCCGCCGTCGGCGGGCGGGTTGTGGCTGGGGGTGACCACAATGCCGTCCGCCTCGGGAGCGCCGGGAAGGCGGCTGTTGTTGTGGGTGAGGATCGCGTGGCTCAGCGCAGGTGTGGGGGTATAGCCGTGGCGGGCGTCGATAAGTACCTGCACGCCGTTGGCGGCGAGCACCTCCAGCGCGGAGTTCTGGGCCGGCTCACTGAGCGCGTGGGTGTCCTTGGCCAGGAACAGCGGGCCGGTGATGCCCTGTCCGGCCCGGTACTCCACAATCGCCTGCGTGATGGCGACAATGTGCTTTTCGTTGAACGACGCCTTGAGGCTGGATCCGCGGTGTCCCGAGGTGCCGAAGGCAACACGCTGGCCGGGATCACCCAGGTCCGGCGAGATGTCGTAGTACGCGTCAAGGAGCGCAGTGATGTCAACAAGGTCCTGGGGTTGGGCAACTGTGCCCGCGCGGCTAGCCATGGCACCAGCATGCCAGACGTGGGCCGGAGGAAAAACGACGTGACCGGATTACGCCTCCTGTGACGGAAAGATTTCCGCGGGGTCGAAAGCACGGGGGTGCGGCAGGCTGCGCGAATCCACTGGGGACCGCGGGCGGGAAAACAGGTAGTGAAACTGAGTACTCGACGAAAAAGTACCTATATACCGGCCCCCCGCGCCGCTGTTACGTTCAAGAAACTTCGAAAAACTCTGGAAAACGCGGGAGATTTGCCGGAGAAAAAACGACGACGGCGCCAGCACCGCCGTCGCGGTCGTCAGGAAGCAGGGGCGGGTCATGGGGGCAGGGGACGGGTCAGCCGAACAGTCGAGGCTCGCTGCCGAGCGCGTGGCGCGCTTGAAGCGCCAGCTGGACCAGTCCGGGCGGGACACCAATTCACTGGACGCCGGAGCCTCCGGCGAACGGGTTGCGGACGCGCTCAGCCAACTCATTCCCCATGGCTGGTACGTACTGCACGATGTCAATTGGCCCGGGAGGCCCAAGGCGAGCCTGGATCACGTGCTGGTGGGGCCAGGCGGCGTAGTGGTGGTCGACGCGAAGAACTGGACCGGGGAGGTCCGCATCTCCTCCGGTGTGCTGTGGCAGGGCCGGTACTCGAGGACACAATCCGTGGAGGGTGCGCTGGCCCAGTGCGCCGCAGTCGCATCGGTGCTGGCGCCGCCGATCCGCCGGTTTGCCCGCCCCGTGATCTGCATGGCAGCACAACCCGACTTCTTTGGAATCACCGGTTCGGATGTCGCCGTCGCCGGCGTGGACCGGGTCGTGGATGCGGTCCTGGCGTTGCCTGAGGCCCTTGACCAGGAGACGGTGGTGGGGCTGTACGTCCAGCTCGGCGAGCAGCTGACCCAGGAGCAGGGCGAAG
Source organism: Arthrobacter sp. (assembly GCA_036565085.1). Taxonomy (GTDB): domain Bacteria; phylum Actinomycetota; class Actinomycetes; order Actinomycetales; family Micrococcaceae; genus Arthrobacter. The sequence continues at coordinate 49,626 of DATCNU010000032.1, read as the reverse complement.
GGATGTCACTGGGCGCCACGGCGGGCGGGGCCTTGGACGGTGGGGCTCCGGACGGTGGCGGAGCGGTGCGTCGGGTGACGGTGCGCGGCGTCGGAGACGCAAAGTCCCGGGGAGTTGGGCCGCCCGCAACCGAACGGCGGCGGCCACGCGGAATGCAGCCGGGGGTCCCGGACCCCGCTCCGGGCATGTCTCCGGACATGGGCCCCGCCTGGACCGCCGGGGCCAGCCCAGGGGCTGGGAGGGGCACAGGCATGGGCACAAACGCAGGCACGGGCACGAAGGCCCGGTCCCATGAGTCGGCAGGAACCGGAATGGGAAGGTTGTTTTTCCTGGCCGCTTTCGTGACTTTTGCCGTGTACGTTTTGCCATACTGGGGACGTTAGAACGACCCTGACGAAAATGGCGGCGGTAGGCTGGGAAGCAAAGTCTTTGGAGGGGGAATACCATGAGTGACCAGCCGACCCAACGCCCCGGTTCAGAGGGGTCAGATTCGCAGGGACCGGATTCGCAGGGACCGGGCGGACAGGCACCGGATTCGCACGGACCGGGCGATACACCGTCCGGCTTCGAGCCGCCGCAGTTTGTACCCCCTCAGGGCCCCGAAATCCCTGCTCCGCCAGCCTATGAACAAGGCCAGAACCAGTTTGGCCAGAACCAGTCTGGACCGCCCGGCGAGCACTACAGTGGGCCGTATGCCCAGCCCGGAAGCCCGTACGGCCAGCCCGCCGCGCCTTATGGTCAGCCGCCGAGCCCCTACGGCCAGCCCGCGTATTACGGCATGGCTGCGGAGCCAAAGAGCCTCAGCATCGCCAGCATGGTGTGCGGCATTGCTTCCGTCCTGCTCGGCTGGTTCCTGCTGCCGCAGATCGCTGCGATCATCACCGGCCACTTGGCCCTTCGGCGGGAACCATCAGGAAAGGGCATGTCGATCACCGGCCTGGTCCTCGGGTACCTCTGCCTGCTCGGCTACGGAGCCTTCTGGGTTTTCGTGATAGTGGCGTCGGCGGTGTACAGGTCCAGGTACGGCTACTCGTACTAGAGGCGTACTGGAAGCGAGCTGGAAAAAGCGGGGCCGTTAGCCAGATGCATCCAGCCGGCCATAGCCAACGGACAGTTCAGAAGATGGACAGCCCGGTCCGGGTGGTGAACTCGTCCAGCGCCGCAACCCCTGCCACCGAATTCCCGGATTTTCCCAGCCCGGGACTCCAGACGCAGACAGTGCAGTTGTTCGGTACCACGGCGATGATCCCGCCGCCCACGCCGCTCTTGCCCGGCAGGCCCACGCGGTAGGCGAATTCCCCCGCGGCGTCATAGGTCCCGCAGGTCAGCATCACGGCGTTGATCCGTTTCGTCTGGGGCGAGGACAGCAGCGCGGTGCCATCCACCCGCACGCCGTTGTTCGCCAGGAAACGGCTGGCCAAGGCCAGGTCGGTGCAGCTCATCTCAAGCGAGCACTGCAGGATGTAGTTGTCCAGCACGTCCTGCACGGGGTTCTCAAGGTTGCCGCAGCTGGCAAGGAAATGTGCCAGCGAGGCATTCCGGTTGCCGTTTCTTGCCTCGGATTCGGCCACCACGGCGTCAACCCCGATCGCGCTGTTGCCGCTCTCCTGCCGCAGCATCTCAAGGACCGCTCCTGAGGCGTCACCCGTGATGCTCAGGAGCCTGTCGGTGACCACCAGGGCGCCCGCGTTGATGAACGGGTTCCGCGGAATGCCGTCCTCATGCTCCAGCTGCACGAGGGAGTTGAACGGGCTGCCGGAGGGTTCGCGGAACACCCGCTTCCAGATGCCGTCGCCGTCACCCGCCAGGACCAGCGCCAGTGCGAACACCTTGGAAATGCTCTGGATGGAGAACGGCACGGCGGCATCGCCGGAGGCATAGACCTCGCCATCCCCGGTGGCCACGGAAATGCCGAACTGGCCGGCGTCCACCGACCCCAGCTGGGGTATATAGCTTGCCACTTCGCCCTGGCCCAGCCGGGGCCTGACGGATCCGACGATGTCGTCGAGGAGGTTTTGGATGTCCATGAATTGTGTTTTCTGTCCTGTGGGGGTCGTCAAGAGGTTGCGTGGTCAGTTCGAGTGGTCAGTGTTTTCCGGACCGGGTCCACAACCGGATCTGCAGGTGCGCCAGCAGGCGTTGGCCGGCGTCCTGGAGATCGATTCCGGCAACCTCGCAGGACCGGCGCAGACGGTAGTGGACAGTGTTGCGGTGGATCCCGAGATCCTCGGCGCACCTGTTGGCATCGCCGAACGATTCCAGGTAGGCGAGCAGTGTCGTGGCGAATTCCGGGTGCCGGTCGCAGAGTTCCGTGATGCCCTTGTGGCGGAGTTCCTGCCGGGATCCCACCAGGTCCAGCAGCTCATTGACCAGCACCGTGGTCTCCACTTCGCTGAACGATGCCACCTTGAGGGACGCATCCGCCCGGAGCACTTTCAGTACATTCTTCACATGTTCCAGTGACGTGTGAAGCTCGTCCAGGCGGTCCACCACCGGACCGATGGCTGCCTGTACCTGAAGGTCCAGGTGTGCTCCGGCGTCGCGGACAATCACGTTCACCAGCCTGCTGATGGCGGCCGGGGACTTCACCGGATCCAGGTCCGGCAAGATGATGGCAGTCTCCAGGCCGAGGGCGCCCACCACGGCGCCGGGCCGGTAGGCGGCGGCATGGATCGAGACAAGGTTCGCCAGTTCCCCGCGCTGGAGCTGAAGGCCCGGCGCTGACTGGTGCAGGCTGCCGGAGGAGACCAGCACCAGCGCCGCGGGCCTTGAAGGGTCCAGTCCGGCGGACTGTGCCTGCGAATGGATCTGGGCCGTGCCGCTGAGAAGACTGGACACGCGGTCCCGGCGCATCGACTGGGACTGTTCGTTGCGGTGCCTGACCAGTTCGATGGCGGCATGGCGTGCCGAACCCACCAGGATCCTGTCCGTATTGGCGGCCAGCCGCTCCGTCCCCTCCTGCAGCCAGATGTAACCCAGGATCCTGCGGCCGGCGAAGATGGCGATGGCCACCCGTTCACGGAGGCCTTCCTCAGGGTTGGCCGGGATATGAATGGGCACCTCGCCGCCCTGCAGATGTTTGTAGACGCCTGATTCCTTGAGCAGTTTCTGGTACCGCTCAGGGCCGCGGCGGGCCAGGATGGACAATCTGCGCAGCTCGTCGACGTCGTTGGAGGCAGGGGAGTACGCCAGCACCCGGTTGGCCGTATCCTCGATCACCACATGGCCGCGGGTAAGGGTGGCGGTGGTCTGGGCGATGCCGAAAAGGTCGCGCTGCATCAGGGTGGACGCTTCCCCCGAGGGAAGAGATTCGCGGAGGCGGTCCACTGCGATCCCTTCGAGTTGGTCCCAGCGGGCGCCTCCGGCAACGGCAATGAGACCGGTGCCGGTACTGTCCATGACCTCGCGGACAGCCGCCAGGTCCGCCTCGGAGCCTTTGATGGCAATGGCCACGGGCTTGTCTGCCAGCAGGGCCCGGACCTTTGGCAGTGCGGCCCGGCCGCGCGCCCCGACCAGAAACACCAAAGCGCCTGACTCCACGGCGGCGCCGTCTTCGGGGTCGACAATCACTGTTCCACGGACATGCTCGTTTTCCGGTCCGGGAGCCATCAGCAGCCTGGCATTGTCCACGCCGATGTCCTCCAGGATGTCGCTGAGCGTGACACGGATGGCGTCGCCGGCTTGCTCTTCAGGCCTCACGTCTTTGTTCAGACCCTTTCTGGTGCTTATCAAGTTTGGGGCCCCGTGGAGCCGGTGGCCCATAGCCACAGCCATGTACCTTACTCGGGTTACCCCTGACCAAAACTGGCTCCCGGCACAATTAAGGCCGGCTGAATTTGGTGTCGGACCCAAAACAAAGCTAACCCCGGATCCCTAGAGTTGGATACCGGCGCCGGCAAAGATGCCGTAGGCCGCAGAACGCACCGGATTTTCCGCCGCCCCGGCGGCGCAGGAGTCAAAGGAGACCCCACGAATGACATGCTTCAGTACCTGCGGGGAACCGTCGTGAACGCCACTCCCACCGACACGCAAACCATCGAGACCAAACCAGGGGTCCTGGAAAACGGCAGGGAGCTGCTGGGCGACAGGGCAGCGGCAGCGCAGGACTTTTCCAGCGAAGAGGCCGGCTACCACAAGACCCTCACGCCGCGGCAGATTCAGATGATCGCCATTGGCGGAGCGATTGGCACGGGCCTGTTCATGGGCGCCGGAGGCAGGCTGAACGGGTCCGGCCCTGCCCTGGTCCTGGTCTACGCCGTTTGCGGATTTTTCGCCTTCCTCATCCTGCGTGCACTCGGCGAACTGGTGCTGTACCGGCCGTCGTCGGGATCCTTCGTGTCCTATGCCAGGGAGTTCTACGGCGAGAAGATGGCACATACGGCCGGCTGGCTCTATTTCCTCAACTGGGCGATGACATCCATTGTGGACGTCACTGCCGTCGCCCTCTATGTGAAGTTCTGGGCGCCGTACTGGGAACCGGTGCGTGACCTGCCACAGTGGGCCATCGCCCTGATGGCGCTGATCGTAGTCCTGGCGCTGAACCTGGTGTCCGTGAAGGTCTTCGGTGAAATGGAGTTCTGGTTCGCGCTGACCAAGGTGACGGCGCTGGTCCTCTTCCTCATTGTGGGCGTCTGCTTCATCGTCCTGGGCGGCAAGACAGACCTGGGAACTCCGGGAATCGGAGTCGTCCTGGACAACGGGGGAGCCTTCCCCGCCGGTTCCGTTGCGCCGCTGCTGGCTATCAGCGGTGTGGTGTTCGCCTACGCCGCGATCGAGCTGGTGGGCACAGCTGCCGGTGAAACAGCCGACCCTGAGAAGGTCATGCCGAAGGCGGTGAACACCGTGGTGGCCCGCATCGCCGTCTTCTATATCGGCTCGGTGCTGCTGCTGTCCCTGCTCCTTCCGTTCACCGCCTACAAGGCGGGCGAGTCCCCGTTCGTCACGTTCTTCTCGCACGTCGGTTCGCCGGAGTCGGCGGCAGTCTCGGCGTCGGTGATGAACTTCGTGGTGCTCACGGCGGCATTGTCCAGCCTGAACGCCGGGCTCTACTCGACCGGACGCATCCTCCGGTCCATGGCAGTCAACGGGTCCGCGCCCGCGTTCACTGCCCGGATGAGCCGCAGCGGGGTGCCGTACGGCGGCATCCTGCTCACCGCCGTCGTCACCCTGCTGGGGGTGGGCCTGAACGCACTGGTGCCCTCCCAGGTGTTCGAAATCGTCCTGGAGATCTCCGCCGTGGGCATCATCGGCGGCTGGGCCACCATCATGCTGTGCCACATCAGACTCCAGAAGTGGGTCCGTCAGGGCAAGGCCGTCCGGCCGTCATTCAGGCTTTTCGGCGCCCCCTTCACGTCCTACCTGACGTTGGGCTTCCTCGCATTCGTGCTGGTCACCATGGGCTTTTCGGACACGGGACGGTGGGTCCTGCTGTCTTCGCTGGCCCTCGTTCCCCTGCTCGGCCTTGGCTGGTACGCTTCCCGGCGCCAGCGCGCCGAAGCAGTCCTGGCGGCCGGGAAAGCATGAGCACCCATCATTGGGTGCGGATGACGGAATGAAAAACGGAATGAAAGACAGCATGAAGTACGACGCCGTGTCCCCGCTTGTGGGGGTCCCGCCGGCCGGTTCTCCGGCACCATCGCTGGCCCCGTCTGCAGCCCGGCAGCTGCGGGTTCCACGGACGCTGCCGCCGGCAGGCACGCCGCGCCCGCCGGCGGAACAGGAGATCGGCACGCCGAGCCGGGCATGGCGGATCCGCTCGGATTCCTGGGAGTTCCTGGGGTACGGGCTGAAGCAACTTTCCAACGGCAGCACGGGCTCCGCCGTCACCCGGGAGTCGGGATTGCCGGGGCAGATCCGGCGGGCGACTGCCCTGCTGGACTCCGTGGAGCCCTACTGGGCATTCCCGGGACGTGGCGTCATGGCTCGCCTGGGCAGCCTCATCCGTGCCGGGAACCATCAGGAGGCCCTTGAATTGGTGGACGGAGTCCGGGCCAGGATGTGCCGCCCCAGGACTGCCACCGAGCTTTCCGCCCCGGGTCTTACCGATTCAACCGACGCCGGCGCCCAGGAAACAGGCGATACGGCTGCGGAGCGTCCGCGCTTTGAGGTGCTCGTGGTCGACGACATCCCGGATCAGGACGCCGATGCGCTCAAGAGCGACATGCTGGCCCAGCGGCGGCCTGCAGACGCTTTCAGCTATGACGTCAACGTTGTTGCCTCATACGAGGATGCGCTGGTGGCGCTGCTGCTCAATCCGGACATCCAGGCCTGCGTGCTCCGGCCCGGGTTCGCCGTCGGCGCTTCCCGGTCCCTCGGCTCGGACCTGAAAACGTTCGTCTCCCGTCACGTGGAGGATGACCTGGAGCGCCTGCGTCCGATCGACCGGATCCTTCGGCTGGCCGAACGGATCGCGGAACTTCGGCCGGAGCTTGACATCTATCTCGTGGCGGGCGTGGCCATCGAGGGCCTTGCTGGTTCCCTGACCCGCCGGTTTGCGCGGATATTCCGCCGCGAGGACCGGCTGGACTTGCACCTCTCCCTGCTCGCCGGCGTGGCGGCCCGCTACGAAACGCCTTTCTTCACAGCCCTGCAGGAATACAGCCGGAGGCCCGCCAGCGTCTTCCACGCCCTTCCGATTTCCCGCGGCGGTTCGGTGGGAAATTCTCCGTGGATCCGGGACATGGCAGATTTCTACGGCCAGAACCTGCTGCTTGCGGAGACGTCTGCGACCTCCGGCGGCCTGGATTCGCTGCTTGATCCGCACGGCTCCATCAAGAAGGCTCAGACGCTTGCGGCACGGGCGTTCGGGGCGGACAAGACGTTCTTCGTCACGAACGGCACCTCAACTGCGAACAAGGTGGTGCACCAGGCCATCGTGGCTCCTGGAGACATCGTTCTGGTGGACCGGAACTGCCACAAATCCCACCACTACGCGCTGATGCTGTCAGGGGCGCAGGTGGCCTACCTTGACGCCTACCCTCTGGATCAGTACTCCTTCTATGGTGCCGTGCCGCTGGAAAGCATCAAGAAAATGTTGCTGGACTACCGCCGGGCCGGGCGGCTGGACGACGTCAAGATGATCACCCTGACCAACTGCACGTTCGACGGCATTGTGTATGATCCCGAACGGGTCATGGCGGAATGCCTTGCGATCAAGCCGGACCTCGTCTTCCTATGGGATGAGGCCTGGTTCGCCTTCGCCGGGTTCCACCCGGTGTACCGCCGTCGGACTGCAATGGCCGCGGCAGCGAAGCTCGAGGCGCAGTTCAGGGACCCTGATTTCGTCGCCCGCCACGCACGGCAGGCCCGGGAATTGTGGGATCCGGCGACCGGGGAGCTTGCAGCGGACGAGGTGTGGCTGCGGACCAGGCTCATTCCGGATCCGGCAAAGGCCCGGCTGCGCGTCTACGCCACGCAGTCCACGCACAAGACCATGACGTCGCTGCGCCAGGGCTCGATGATCCACGTGTTCGACCAGGACTTTGAGCAGCTCAACGGTGAGGCTTTCCGGGAGGCCTACATGACGCACACGTCCACATCGCCGAACTACCAGATCCTCGCGTCCCTGGACATCGGGCGGCGGCAGGCGGAATTGGAAGGGTTTGCCCTGGTGCAGAAGCAGGCCGACCTGGCCGTCAGCATTGCCCAGGCCGTGGCGCGCAATCCGCTGCTGAAGAAGTACTTCCGGATCCTGGGCGCCCGCCAGCTTGTGCCGGAGCAGTTCAGGGAGACGCGCAGCTCCATGCCGCTGAGCCGGGGGCTGTCTTCCTTTGACGAGGCCTGGCGCCGGGACGAGTTCGTGGTTGATCCCAGCCGGCTCACGCTGGACATCGGCCTCACCGGCATCGACGGTGACACCTTCAAGCACGATCACCTCATGGACAAGTACGGCATCCAGGTCAACAAGACATCGCGGAACAGCGTGCTGTTCATGACAAACATCGGCACGTCACGCAGCGCCGTGGCTTACCTGGTTGAGGTGCTGGTGAAGCTGGCGGAATCGTTCGAGACGGAGAAGCGCGCCTTGGGTCCACGAGGACTCAGGGTGCTGGAAGCCCGGATAGCTGAGCTGAGCAGCGCACCGCCGGCCCTTCCCGACTTCAGCCGTTTTGCCCGACGGTTCCGCACTGGCATAACCCCCGAAGGAAACCTCCGAGCGGCCTACTTCGAGACGTACAAGGACGGCGCCACCGAGTACGTGGAGCCAGCCGAGCTTGCCGCCCGGGTGGAAGCCGGACAGGAGGTTGTTTCGGCCGGCTTCGTCACCCCGTACCCTCCGGGCTTTCCGATCCTGGTTCCGGGCCAGGTGGTTACCGGCAACGCCCTGGCGTTCATGGCGGCCTTGGACACCCGCGAGGTCCACGGGTTCGATCCGGGGCTGGGCTACCGGGTGTTCACTTCCGGCTGGCTTGCGGAGGAGTCTTAGGGGCGCGGTTTCTTCACCCGTGTCCTGTGGGCGCCGGCCCTGAGCTGCAGGATCCTTGCGGCTCCGGCGATCGCCACCAGCACGGCGCCTGTGACGCTGGCGATGAACAGGGCCATGCCCAGCGGGACGACTCCTTCCATTCCCAGGTACCTGACGGCAACCTGGTCCTGGTTCTGCATGATGAAGATGATCAGCAGGATCAGGAGCACCAGGCCGACAACGACGGCGGCCCACACCATCCCTGCGCGGGTGACCCGTTGCTGGGCTGCCGGCGGTACAGCCGGTGCAGGTGCGGGCCGGGCAGCTGCGGGCCCGGCAGAGGTGGGTTCGGCAGGGGTAGGTTTCGCCGGCACAGATTGGACCGGGCCGGCGGACCCTGCAGCCGCGGGCTCCTGGGTCACCGGAGGCCCGGCGGGGGCAGCCGGTGCAGGTGCAGGCTGGGCAGGAGTGGGTTGGGCCGCGTACTCCTCTCCCGCAGCTGCCTGCCGCTCCGTGCCACCCGCAGGCATGGATTGTCCTGTGCTCATTACGTCGCCTCTTTAGTAAGCATACTTATAGTTCAACCATAAAGGCCGTCCCCGTGTGTGTACAGCGGCGTAGGGCCCACGCCGGGTCATTTGTTCCCACACGGCAGGAAAGGCCTCCCGAAGGGGGCCCTTCCGGACAGCGGGCCAGCTTTGTCAGACCTTCTCGTGCATGCGGTCGACTGCCGGCTCCTGGGTTGCAGGTGTCTTCCGGCGGCGCGGGAAAGCCCAGAACGTGAACTCCCTCGCCGTCACATGCGGCTCGGGGCGGACCGGTGGCTTTTCCTGCTGAGGCTCGGGTGCCTTGTAGGCCTCATCCCGCTTGCCCCACCCGAAGTCCTTGCTTGATGAATAGCACATCACAACCTCCTCAAAGTGATTGCCCCTTAATCGTCCTCCCTATCTGCTTCCGAGTCGACACCCCGCGCCAGGATGCGCTGGTGCGCACCCGAGGACTGAAGCTGCGGTCATCAGGTGACCCAAGCGCCGGACAGGTCCAAAGACCCTTTCAGGGCATGCCGCCCGGGGCCACACTTGAGCCATGGGCGCCGTCACGCGCGCCTCAACGAACCCGGAAAGAGGAGCCATGAGGGTCGAATCCTGGATTTTCGGAGGCTTGTCCATATTCTTTGTCTCCATCGGTGTGGTGTACGGACTCCTCACCCATTGGGCCGAGCCTGTGGGCTTCCTGGCCTTGTGGCTGGTGGGAGGCCTGGCCGGACTGATCGGGGGCTACCTTGGCTACACAGGCCGACGGATAGGGCTGCGTCCCGAAGACCGTCAGGACGCAGAGATCCATGAAGGCGCCGGCGAACAGGGTCAGTTCAGCCCGTGGAGCTGGTGGCCGGTGGCCCTTGGCCTGTCCGCCGCGGGAGGGTTCCTTGGCCTGGCGGTCGGTTTCTGGATCCTCTTCATCAGCGCCGGATTCGCCTTGGTGGCCCTTCTTGGCTGGGTTTTCGAATACAGCCGCGGGGACCACGCCCACTAGCCCGGGAGACTGCGTTCCGCCACCCGTTCCGCCGCCCGTTCCGGCGCCCGGGGCGGGCCTCAAGACCTTCCGCCGGCACGTTGCTTCTGCTCCCGCCAAGCCAAGAACGGGACAGTCCATTCGATCAGCCCCCGTCGCGAACTTAATATCCCAGTTGCGCCGCTACTTGAAGCAGGAGCAGCTCGGAACCCCTGGGCCCCACCAACTGGACACCCATCGGCAGGCCCAGGCCCGGCTGCCCGCCCGTCCAGTGCACCGGCACGGTAATGGCCGGCAGTCCGCAGACGTTCACTAAAGAGGACCAAGGTGCGAATTCGCACTGCTTGCGGTAGTCGCCGTCGGCGTCTCCGGCCCACTCGGGCGCCGGCCAGCGGCCGTCTCCGTGCGCCGTACCGGTGAACCAGCCCACGGGACGGGGGGTTTGCGCCAGAGCGGGCATCAGCATCAGATCCCACTGCCGGTACTGCGCGACTGTGTCGCGCTCGAACTGCCGGAGAAACGCCAGGGACTCATTGAGTTTGGCGGCGCTGCGTTGCTGCGCCCGCCGTCTGAACGTGCGGGTCAGAGGTGCCAGCAACGCCTCCCGTTGAGGAGTGATCCTGGCCGTTCCGACGGCGGCGGTCCAGGCCGTGGTGAAGGCATCCGGGTAGCGGTTGTCGTATCTGACGGCCGCCTCCCTGACTGTATGTCCCGCGTGCTCCAGCAGTTCTGTTCCGACTCGCAGCGCGTCCAGGGCTTCCTGCTCCGGAACGAACGGGAAAGTGGTGGACCAGGGGCTGTCCAGGGTCACGCCGATCCGCAGCCGGCCGGGCAGGCGGGCAACGTCGTCGAGGTACCTGATGGCGGGGTCTGGTGCCAACGCATCCATCATCAGGGCCGCATCCTCCGCACTTCGGGCCATGGGGCCGGCCACCACCAACCTGGCAGGATCTCCGGAGCTCTCCCCGGAGGGAACCACCCCCCGGCCCGGCTTCAGGCCGACCAGCCCGCAGGCCGCCGCCGGAATACGGACCGAACCGCCGCCGTCGGTCCCGGGTGCGAAAGGAAGCATTCCCGAGGCTACCGCGGCAGCGCTGCCTCCTGAGGAGCCGCCGGAACTCCGGCTGGGGGCATGCGGATTGCGCGACGGCGGGGCGATGCGGTTCTCGCTATAAGCGGTCAGTCCGAACTCCGGGACCTGGGTCTTGCCAAGGGAGATAGCGCCGGCCGCCTTCAGGACGGTCACCAGGGCACTATCGGTGAGGGCCGGTTTGTGGTCCAAAGCCGCGCTGCCATGCGTGGTCACTACGCCAGCCACGTCGGTGAGGTCCTTGAAGGCGACGGGCATTCCGTGGAGGGGAGGCAAGGCTTCGCTGTTTCGTTCTCCCGGGTGCCGGGCCCGGAGCTGGGCGAAACGCTTGTCGGCGGCTCCGGCCTCGGCCATCGCCTCATTGGCGGTGACCGTGACGAAGGCCCCCAACAGCTGGTTTTTCGAGTCGATCCGCGCCAGGAAATGCGCGGTGGCCTCCCGGGCCGAGAGGTCACCGGCCCGCAACGCGTCCCGCAACTGGACGGCCGAGAATTCGTGGATGTCAGCCAAGGAAGCGCGGTTCGAAGGTAGGGTGCTCGGCAGGCATTCGTCCTCCTAGGGTCAATAGGAAGCGTAACTTGTCCAGGCTTTCCCCAACGCGGCCAGACGCTGGCGCTAGGCTGGGATAGGACCAAGATTTTCGGAAAGAGGACCTCCCGTGAGCGATTTCGATACCGTGCCAGTCAACGACGTTCCCGCCGACGCCGTCATTCTGGACGTCCGCGAAGACTACGAATGGGTGGCCGGGCACGCAGACGGCGCCCTGCACATCCCCCTGGACCAGCTTCCGGCACGCTTGGACGAACTGGACCCGGACGAGGACCTGTACGTCATCTGCCGGACGGGCGGGCGTTCTTTCCGGGCTGCCCAGTGGCTCACCGGACAGGGTTATGCGGCCATCAACGTTGCCGGTGGGATGGACATGTGGCTCGAGTCCGGGAAGCCGCTCGTTTCCGATAACGGCCTCAAGCCGCTGGTGCTCTAGTCTCCCGCCGCCCCTCCTCTCCATCACCACAAAGGAATACTTCATGCCGGCACCCATCACGTATACCTTCCTTGGGCCCGAGGGCACCTTTACCGAGGCGGCGCTGATGCAGGTCCCCGATGCTGCTCAGGCAACACGCATCCCGGCATCCAATGTGAACGCCGCGCTGGACAAGGTACGGGACGGCTCCGCGGACGCCGCCATGGTGCCCATTGAGAACTCGGTCGAGGGCGGCGTGACTGCGACGCTGGACGCCATTGCCAGCGGCCAGGAACTCCGGATCATCCGGGAAGTGCTGGTGCCTATCAGCTTTGTGCTCGTGGCGCGGCCCGGCGTGGCCGTCTCCGACATCCGCCGGATCTCCACGCACGGTCACGCCTGGGCGCAATGCCGGCTCTGGGTGGAGAGAAATATTCCCGGAGCCGAATACGTACCGGGATCCTCGACCGCAGCGTCTGCTCTGGGGCTGCTGGAGCACGATGCCCACTACGACGCTGCGATCTGTGCACCGATCGTGGCCCGGGAGCAGCCTGTGCTGTCCGTCCTGGCGGAGAACATCGGAGACAATCCGGGCGCAGTGACCCGGTTCGTGCTCGTCAGCCGCCCTGGGGTCCTCCCGGAACGGACGGGAGCGGACAAGACCACCGTGGTGGTCCCGCTTCCTGAGGACCATCCCGGTGCGCTGATGGAAATCCTGGACCAGTTCGCCACGCGCGGCGTGAACCTGAGCCGGATCGAGTCACGGCCTACCGGACAGTACCTGGGCCACTATTTCTTCAGCATCGACGCCGACGGGCATGTGGCCGACGCCCGGGTGGCTGACGCCCTGGCCGGGTTGCACCGTATCAGCCCGGCCACCCGCTTCCTTGGTTCGTATGGCCGGGCGGACGCCCAGAGCGCCTACATCGCACCGCACACATCTGACGAGGCATTCCAGGCGGCGCATGAATGGGTCGAAGCCATCCTGAAGGCGCAACCCCTCGCGTCCGAAAGCGTTTCCGGAGCTTCGCCCACAGCGTAGGCAAATGCCATCCGGAGTACTTCCGCACGGCAAGTACTGTGCGTATGCTTACTTGATCCACATTGGGGATAGCCCCTAACGAAGGGAGCGGGTCATGACTAGCAGCAGCACTGATAATGACGGCCAGGGGATGATCGTCAATCCCAAGCCGACCGCCGACAACCAGGATTGGGACGGCGATGACGCAGACCGCGCTGACCGCCTGCGCTTCGAAGAGGAGCAGGCCATGATCCGCGAGCAGTCCGAGGCCCGGGCCGCCGCCAAAGCCGCAGCAGAAGCCGCGGCAGCCAAGAAGGCAAGCGCCTGAAGCCTGCCGCGCCCGGTCTCCCTGCCTGACCACTCTGAATCCACTGAACGACCTGACCAGCTGAATAGTGACGTCCGGTGCTCAATAGTTCCGGTGCTTAATTTTGGTACGGGCCCTTGACCCGGACCAGGAGTGAGCGTGGTTCCACATGGACACTGAGCCTGGTTGCCTCCCCGGCGGTGTCGCCGTCGATCTGTGTTGGCATCGGCTCCGGACACTTGATGACCACCTTCGCTGAGCGGTACATGGTCATGATCGGCAGGTTCCCCTTGTGCTTGAACATGATCTTGGCGTACATGGCCAGCCAGCCCAAAGCGCTGCGGGGGCTCATCACGACCACATCCAGCATTCCGTCGTCGATCATGGCCTGCGGTATGAAATCAATGCCTCCAGGGACCAGCCCGCAGTTGGCAAAAAGCACACTGCGGATGCTTCGAATCTGCTCCGGGCCGTCATCGAGGGTAATGGAGACCTTCTTTCGCCGGCCGGGCATGTGCCGCATTCCTGCCTCCGTGTAGGCGAGCCATCCGACGGCTTTCTTGAGGCCGTCATTGGTGTCCGCCAGGACCTCGGCGTCCATGCCGATACCCGCGATCACCAGGAAGGCATGTTCGGAGGAGTGGCCGGTGCGCGAGTTCTCAATGCCCATCCTGGCGGTATCGATGTACCGCTGCCGGCCAAAGAGCGCCGTCCGGACGTTTGACTGGAGGTCGTAGACGTCCAGGTCCACATTGCGGGCCAGCAGGTTCCCGGTTCCCAGCGGGATGATGCCCATGGCCACACCTGTGTGCGCGAGTGACTCAGCCACCACACGCACGGTACCGTCGCCGCCGCCCACCAGGACGACGTCGGGCTTGGAGTCCAGCGCGGACCGGACCTGTGAGAATCCGGGGTCCTCCGCCGTCGTCTCGAAAAAGAGCGGGGCTTCCCAGCCTGCCGTGAGGCAGGCACGCTCGATGGCGGCTTTGGCCTCGGAAGCGTGTGCCTTGACTGGGTTCATGACCACTGCCACACGCTGCCGGGCAAGGCCGGTGTCGTGTGCATCCCCACCAACAGTGCTCCGGACATGCAGGGCCTTGAGCCTGCGCACGCCCCACCAACTGGAGACGGCGAAAGCCAGTGCCGAGGCACTCAGGAGGTAAAGCAGCCAGTCGCTCATGGTGGTTCAACAGTATCCCGGCCAGGCCCGTCGCATTCCCGGGTCCTGCCGGCCGCCCCGCCTCCGCCGGATTGGTTACTCTTATCTGGTGATCGACGTAAAAGACCTCAGCGAAAACCCGGACAAGTTCCGAGCCAGCCAGCGCGCCCGGGGCGCGGACGAGTCAGTGGTGGACGCGATCATCTCCGCGGACTCCGCACGCCGCGCGGCCCTGATCCGCTACGAGAACCTGAGGGCCGAGCAAAACGTCTTCGGCAAGAGGGTGGCACAGGCCAAGGGTGACGAGAAGAAGGCACTCCTCGCCGAGGTCAGGGAGCTGGCGAACACGGTGAAAGCCGCATCGGCTGAGGCGGACGCCGCCCAGTCCAAGCAGGACGAACTCCTGCGCGCCATTCCCAACCTCATCGAGGACGGCGTCCCCGCCGGCGGCGAGGACGACTACGTCGTGGTCAAGACCGTGGGCACTCCCCGCGAATTCCCTGATTTCGAGCCGAGGGACCATCTGGAGATCGGCGAGCTGATCGGCGCGATCGACATGGAGCGCGGCGCCAAGGTGTCCGGCTCCCGCTTCTACTTCCTGCGCGGTGTGGGGGCGAGGCTGGAGATGGCGCTGCTGCAGATGGCCATGGACCAGGCCATCGAGGCAGGCTTCGTGCCGATGATCACGCCCACCCTGGTCCGTCCGGAAACGATGCAGGGCACGGGTTTCGATGTAAAGCACGACGCCGAAATCTACCGTCTCGCCGAGGACGATCTTTACCTGGTGGGCACGTCGGAAGTGGCATTGGCGGGGTACCACGCTGACGAGATCCTGGACTTGTCCGCCGGCCCCATCCGTTTCGCAGGGCAGAGCTCCTGCTACCGCCGGGAAGCCGGTTCGCATGGCAAGGACACCCGCGGCATCATCCGGGTGCACCAGTTCAACAAGGTGGAGATGTTTATCTACACCACCGTTGAAGGGGCCGCAGCGGAGCACCAGCGGCTCTTGGCGTGGGAGGAGGAGATGTTGGGTAAATGCGAGATCCCCTACCGTGTGATCGACACCGCCGCCGGTGACCTTGGCATGTCCGCTGCCCGAAAGTTCGACTGCGAGGCCTGGGTCCCCACCCAGGGCGCCTACCGCGAGCTGACCTCCACCTCCAACTGCACCACATTCCAGGCCCGGCGCCTGAACATCCGTGAGCGCGTGGTCAACGACGAAGGCGTGTCCAAGGGGACCCGTGCCGTGGCCACCCTGAACGGCACCCTGGCAACCACCCGCTGGATCGTGGCCATCCTTGAGCACCACCAGAACCCTGATGGCTCCGTCAACGTCCCCGCTGCGCTGCGGAAGTACCTGGGCGGCCTGGAAGTCCTCCCGGTCCTGTAGCTTCCGGGTTTCCTGGGCTTGTTCGGGTTTCCTGCCCTTGAGGGCGCTGATGCCCGGACAGGCCCGGGATTCCCGCGGAGGGGAGGTTCCGCTTGGCCGGACCGGGGGGCCGCGACTGCCCCTCCACACTGTCGGCTGTCCACATGGGCCGGGCATTCCGGTGACATCTGAGGGGAGATCCTTCAGTCTGTTGGCATGAAGATCCCGCCCGGACTGATCGACTCCGCCGCCGTTCTGCGCACCCGCGCGGGTACAGACTTCATTCATCGCGATTTCAGGGCCGGGAAGTTGGTGCGGATCCGGCGCGGGTTCTACGTCCGAACCGCCGACTGGCTCCGGGCGCACCCGTCGGAGCGCTTTGCATGGACGACGGCGGCAATCGCGAGATCGGTGAAGGGCGCCGTGTTGTGCGGGGAGACCGCCGCCCTGGCCAGCGGCTTGCCCACGCTAAAGACGCCCGCCTGCATAGAGCTTGCAACAACACTGCCCGGCCGCAGCGGGATCAGGCGGTCGCCTCTTCTCGTCCTGGGAGAGGGCAACACGGCCAAGGAAGTGCGCGAGCAGCGGTCCTACCCCCTCCGGTATTGCCTCAAGGCAGCAGTACAGCCGGTGTGGCAGGGCGAGTTCCGCTGCACAGGACTGATCCAGACTGCCGTGGATGTGATGGTGTCCGCCAACCTCAGCCAGGCATTGGTCGTTGCCGACGGTGTGGCTCGGAAGCTGCACGCCGACGGCGTCCTTTCCCCTGCAGCCAACCTCCTGGCTGTCCGGGGGATCGCTGAGCGCATAGCGGCCCATCCGCACGCCGCGGCCCGGCGCCGGGCGGAGCTGGTGGCCGGGCTGGCCAGTTCCCTCGCAGAATCGGCGGGCGAGTCCTACAGTCGTGCGGCCTTCGAATTCCTGGGCTTCGAGCAACCGGTCCTTCAGCACGTCTTCCGTGACCAGGACGGCTTCATCGGCAGAAGTGACTGCTGGTGGCCGGAGCCAGGCGTGGTGGGTGAGTTCGACGGCAAGGGGAAGTACCTGGACGCCGCGATACGTGGTGATGCCAGCGCAGAGGAAACCGTGTACCGAGAGAAGATCCGGGAAGACCGGATCCGCGCCCTGGGGTTCGCGTTCGTGCGCTGGAGCTGGGCTGATGTGGACAACCCTGAGCGTCTCAGGCGCAAGCTCCTGGCCGCAGGACTCCGCCCGCGCATCCTGCGCTAGTTCGCGCATCAGAATCTTGAGAGGACGGAACAGCGAACAAGCCCGGGAATCGTGGAATGTTTACCACCCGTTCATGGGTCGCTGTGGCCTGGATCCTAGCGGGTGTCGGGGCTGTCTGCTCTACTAGATGGATGACAACATTGACTGAAACCTCAGTCGCTGGCAACGATGACCGGCGAGAGAACGAAAACACAAAGACAAGCAACAAGCTCATGGTCGCCCTGGACGTTGACGGCACCCTGGTGGACCACGATGGCCACATGTCCCCCGGCGTCCGGGAAGCTGCCCAGGCCGTCGTCGCGGCCGGACACGAAGTCTTGATCGCCACGGGCCGCTCCAAGAATGCGACCCTGCCGATCATTGAGCAGATCGGCATTGACCGCGGCTACGCCGTCTGCTGCAACGGCGGCGTGACCCTCAGGCTGGATCCGCGGCTGGCCGACGGCTACGAAGTGATCCACCGGGCAACTTTTGACCCCGCCCCGGCGCTGCGTGCCCTGCGCGGGCTGCTCCCGTCGGCCAAGTACGCTCTGGAGGACCATGAGGGCAACTTCCTCTCCACGGAACGCTTCCAGGACGCCAGCTTCGGAGTGGAGGCCATCGGCGTCGAGTTCCACACCATGCTGGAGGCAACTGCCGTACGCGTAGTGGTGTTCAGCACCGAGAACACGCCGGAGGAATTCAAGCAGGCCATCAAGCACGTCGGCCTTGCCGGCGTGACATACTCCGTGGGCTGGACCGCGTGGCTGGACATCGCCGCTGCCGGCGTGACCAAGGCCAGCGCGCTGGAGCAGCTTCGCAGCAGGCTGGAGATTGAATCGCACCTGACCGTGGCTATCGGCGACGGCCGGAACGATATCGAGATGCTCACCTGGGCCGGCCGTGGAGTGGCCATGGGGCAGGCACCCGAGGAAGTCATCGCCGCTGCGGACGAGGTCACGCATTCCGTGTTCGACGACGGCGCAGCGCACGTGCTCCGCAGCCTTCTCTAGGTGGCCCAAGCCTACTCACCGGGGAACAGAGGCGAACGGAGCAGGCGGACGGAACAGCAGTTCCGCTCAGCGTACCTCAAGAATCAATGCCAGCAGCCGGGCCGCGGCGGGGCGGGCAGCATGCTCCTCGTTCCACTGCGCCCTGGCCACTGCCTTGCTGACGGCCTGTGTAGTGATGCCCAGTTCGTGGGCGACTGCCTTCTGCTGGCCGCGGACGCCGGGAGTCATCAGGTCCAGGACACGCCATTCGGCGCTGGTCCTTCCCCGGACAATATGGCCCATGAGCCGAAGTACCGCCTCGGCCTCGCTGGCCACGTCGGCCAGTGGCCCTTCCACGGCTACCGGCACCCGGTCCTTCCCGTCCCGGAGCCGGTCCACGGCACGCCGGGCATAGACCAGGCCATGGCCAGATGCGTCCTTGATCTGGTTGGGCAAGGGCTCATTCACGGGACCTACCCCGATTCCGACGTACCAGGAGCCGCAGCGGAGGGCGATCAGGGCCGCCTCCACCGCCTGGTGCGGGCAGTCCACGATGCCCTGCACCTCGTCCTCCACCGACCGGTCGAAATCAAGGCGCGCCGGAATGTGCCGCAGGTCCTTCAACAGGTGAGGAACGCGGTCGCCGTCGCGCCGGCTGTCCGTTTGGTTGATGGTCAAGGTGAACATTGTGGTCACAGACTACCGGGTGGCAGACAGGAGGCAAGCCGGTTGTTGCGTCCCTTGACACCTGCACCCATTCCGTCCCCGCCAGGTCCCCTGGTGCTCAAGCGGGCGTCACCCGCAGGGGGCGCGGGGGTGGATGTCATCGTCTCCTCCAGACGCTTCAGTCCAGCGACATCGCGGTGTGCAGCACAGTGGGCGGCGCCATGGGTGGGCCGTCCACTATGCCCGGGGCGCCGGCTTGCCGGAGTCCGCGCTGGATCATGCCCATCAGCCGTTCCGGACTCTCCCTGGTGGTGAAGGTGAAGAAGCCCGGGCTGCTGCTGTCTGGACCTGCCGCCGTCGGCGTCCCGAAGGGCAACCGGGTATCCGTGGCACGGAACACCACTGCGTAGCGTCCCCGGACGCCCAGGGAGGTCTTGTTCCCGGGCGACCGCGTCTTGAGGAACCGGTCGACGTCTGGCCCTGCGGGAGCCACCACGGAGCGGAGTGTTCCGGCGTCGATATCCTGCCAAAGGATGGCCCGGGCTGCGTGTTTTTGGCTGTAGCGGTAGAGAAGTCCCCGGTCGAAAACCAGAAGCCGCCGGAAACTCCACAAAAGCGTAAGCGACCACATGATCAGCCCGGTCAGAACGCTCGCCGCAATGTACAGCGGGACGTTGGAGAACATGCCAGGACCGCGCGACGACGTGGGCTGGCCGGTGAACTCCGCAATTGCGCCGAAGAAGAACCCCGCCGCCACGAACCAGGGCAGCAAGTGCCAGCTGATATTCCAGGACAGCTCCGAGTGCTGCAGCCGGCCCAGCCGGGGCCCGTAAAGCCGCTCGGCGCGGCGGACCAGCCAGGTCCCCCCGCGTTCAGCCATGCGTGTTGGGATCCTCGTACAGCTTGGGCAACCGATCGTGCTCCATCGCGGGATCCCGCCCGGCAGCCGCCCGGGGGAGGAGGACGGGAGCTGCACCCTGGGAGAGACCGGAACGGAGGTCGACGGCCGTGAACTTCGCCTCGAAGGTGTCCCCGCCGCCCCCACCCAGAGCGGAAGCGAAAGCCAGAACGTAGTAAAGAGGTGCGAAAGACCAGCACACCGCCCGCCAGCCGCCCAACCAGGCTCCTGATGTCGTTCCGTCGGCGATCCTCACCGAGCGCATGCCGGCGGCCGCATCACCAAGGCTGCCGGCGGTTCCGGTGATCATGCCGTACGCGAAAACAACGAGGAACCAGATCGCTGCCAGCGCCGCAACGAAAAGTCCGTTGCTGGAAAGAAGCGCGAGTGAGAGCGGGCCCAAGGCGAGATTCTGGACCAGGGAGTTCAGCAGGGCCATGAGGATACCGGCCGCAACCGTCACCACGAGGGCGTCCAGCGCCCGGCCCCAGAAGTGCGGCCAACCCGCCTTCCGGACATAGAGTTGCCCTGTTTTCGTAAACGCGAACACGGGCCGGCCGGTGGCGGCATCCATCAGCCCGCTGCTGCTTTTGGCGGGTCGGCTCACGGATTGGCGACCAGTCCGGCCAGGGCGGCTTCGAGGGTTTCCCGGGAGGCCTCCCGGACCTCGAGGCTTACGGCACCGGATGCCCCGGTTTCGCCGGTGCCGGGCGCCGCGGTGGCACCGGATGCCGGAGTCGGAACCCGGGGGGTCAGTACATGGACTCCCGACGGCCCGGCGTAGACGGTGATTGTCGGGAAGGCATCGGAGGCGGTAGTGAACGCCACCACGTTGCTCGCCGCGCGCGTGTCCCCAAGAACGGTGGGGGCGCTGGCCTCGAAGCCGGCCTCGGAATAGGACACGGCTTCCGAATCCCGTGCCGCGGCGCCGTCGGGGTCAACAAAATCCGCCAGCCGGGCAGGGAGGCGTTCCGGAGTGATGACAGAAAAGCCGTGCAGGCCGCCGTCGTCCACTTCCTCCAGCAGCACGCCTTCAACGTGGATATAGGCGTAGAGCCAGCGTCTACCGGTGGAGACGGTCCGTTCAATGGAAACGACGCAGTCCCCGCTGCGGCGGAGGGTCAGGGCTCCGGTGATGTCCTCCAGGGCATGCAGCCTGGTCGGCTCGGTTTCGCCCTCGAAAATAACCGGGTACACGAGCTCCTTGGCCAGGAGGCCGCGCAGGGCCACCGCGCACAGGATTTCCTTTTCGGTGTTCTGGGCCGAAAGCCAGGGAAGGGCGACGATCTGCTCGTGCTGGACCCCGTCGAGGGCCACAATCTCCTCGTCCGTGAGCGTTGGCAGTGCGCTTCCCGGTGCGCTGGCTGAATCCAGCACCTTGGCCGCGCACTCGACGTCGCGCTGGGTCCATTTCATGGTGTTAGTGCTCATCCGAATATTCCTCCGACAAATTTACCGACTGATTTGGCCGCATCGCCGACCCCATCTGCCACCCTACTGCCTGCGTCTTTGGCAAAATCGACAACTTCCCCGGTGCCGTCGGCGATGTAGCTCCCTGGATTGCGCGCAAAGTTGCTGATGGAATCCCAGTTGTCGGCCACCAGGTTGCCCACGGCCCAGGCGCCGGCCACGATGCCCGCACCGATCACGATCGGAGCACCGATCGGTCCAAGCAGGGCGGCTCCGCCGGCCGTCATGAGCATGATGCTGCCCACGCCGCCTGCCACCGAAAGTCCGCCGGCCAGCCTGTCGCCGGTTCCGCGCCACCCTTCGTGCTCTGGGCTCACGATGTCGCTGATGCCCCCAACGATGTTCAGCGGTGCAGCCAGCGCCCCGGCAACACGGAGTCCCTTGGAGAACTTCGTGGCATCCTGGAAAGCCTGGCTGTAGGGGATGTTGGCTTTGAGATCGGCGATGACGTCGGTGATCTTGCCGCCGTTGCGGAGGGAATCGAGGGCCTCGTTAAGGACAGCACCCCCTGCCCGCCAATCGGTGAGCAACTCCCTCGTCTTCGCGAACTCCTCCCATCCCAGTTTCCCCAGCTTGTAAGCAGACCAGAGCTGGGCTCCGAGGTCCTTGACGCCCATTCCGGTGTCGTAGACGTCCCTGATCACCCCTACCGAACTTTCGCCGCTCTTGTTGCTGGCGAACTCCTGCTGGGTGGCGTTCTCCTTCAGCTCCTTCGCGCCCGAACGCAGCAGGGTGACCGCCTGGATGAGGCTCTGCCGGTGGCTTGAGTTCCAGTCGCTCTTGAAGTGTGCGGCGTCCTGGCCCTTCCACGAAGTGGTGGTGTTGATCATGTTGGTCAGCTGGGCGCTCTGCAGCGCGATGGCATCGGCTGCCTGACCCATCGCACCTGCCAGCGTCCGCAGCTGGCTGATATCGGCACCGTAGAACCCGGCCATCCGTTCTCCCCCCATATGGTCAAGAAATTCCTGAGCTTCCACGTCAGCCTATTCGCTTGCCCGCCAGGGGGCGATGGGGAGTCCTCCCCGCCAAACGGGTTGTTTCGGAACCGCGTATCTGTTGCGATGGGAGGGACGCTGCCGACGGGTGGCATGACGCAATCGGAGGAATGCCATGGTCAAGGCCGCGGACGAGGATACCTACGACGGGAAAACCCACGGCGGGCGCGGGACACAGGGTGCCGGAATGGGTCTTGCGGAAAGCCCCGAACTGCAGCAGGTGGACCGATGGTGGCGGGCAGCGAACTACCTTTCCGTGGGGCAGATCTACCTGCGCTCCAACCCGTTGCTGCGTGAGCCCCTGACCCCTGAGGACACTAAATCCCGCCTTCTGGGGCACTGGGGAACCACGCCCGGACTGAACTTCGTCTATGCCCACCTGAACCGGCTGATCCGCCGGGACTCCCAGCAAATGCTGTTTGTCGCAGGCCCCGGCCACGGCGGCCCGGCGGTGGTGGCGAACGCCTGGCTGGAGGGCACATACTCGGAAACCTACAGCCACGTGGGCAACGACGAGGCCGGGATGTCCGAGCTGTTCCGGCAGTTTTCCTATCCCGGCGGTATTCCCAGCCATGCGGCGCCGGAAACGCCCGGCTCGATCAACGAAGGCGGCGAACTCGGCTACTCCCTGGCCCATGCCTACGGTGCCGTGTTCGACAATCCGCAGCTGATCGCCGCCGTCGTCATCGGAGACGGCGAAGCGGAAACCGGACCGCTGGCAGCCAGCTGGCACTCACACAATTTCCTGGACCCGACGGCGGACGGCGCCGTGCTGCCCATCCTGCACCTGAACGGGTACAAGATCGCCAACCCCACCATCCTGGCGCGGATGCCGGAAGAGCAACTGGAGCAGCTCCTGCGCGGCTACGGCCACGAGCCATATTTCGTGACCGTCTCGAATCCGGACAACACCGCGCAGGCGCACCGTGATTTTGCCGCGGTGCTGGAGGAGTGCCTGGCGGGGATCCACAGGATCCAGGACGCGCGGCGTGGACGAACGGCGGGCGGGGAGGCACCTGAAGAGGGCGCGGCCCGCTGGCCGATGATCGTGCTGCGCTCGCCCAAGGGCTGGACCGGGCCGCGCACCGTTGACGGCCTGCAGGTTGAGGGAACCTGGCGCAGCCACCAGGTTCCGCTGTCCGAGGTCCGCACCAACCCGGAACACCTCAAGCTGCTGGAAGAGTGGCTGGTGTCCTACCGCCCGGAGGAACTGTTCGACGCCGATGGCCGGCTCCGCGCCGACGTCGCCGAGGCGGCGCCCACCGGAAAATTTCGGATGAGCGCGACGCCGCACGCCAACGGCGGGCTGTTGCGCCGGGAGCTGAAGCTGCCTGCCTACCGGGATCACGCCGTCGAGGTTGCCCTGCCGGGGACGGAGCGGATCAGTCCCATGATCACGCTGGGGTCCTGGATGCGCGACGTCATTGCCCGGAACATGGAAAACTTCCGCCTGTTCGGGCCGGACGAGACCGCGTCGAACCGGCTGCAGAACGTCTACGAGGTCACGGACAAGGTGTGGCAGTACCGGATCGACGACGTTGATGAGCACCTTGCCCGTTCCGGCCGGGTTCTGGAGGTGCTGAGTGAGCACCTGTGCCAGGGCTGGCTGGAGGGCTATCTGCTCACTGGCCGGCACGGAGTATTCAGCTGCTACGAGGCGTTCATCCACATCGTCGATGCCATGTTCAACCAGCACGCCAAGTGGCTGAAAGTGCACCGGAAGCTGCCGTGGCGGCAGCCGGTGGCTTCGCTGAACTATCTGTTGTCCTCGCACGTTTGGCAGCAGGACCACAACGGGTTCTCGCACCAGGACCCCGGGTTCATCGACCATGCAGTGAACAAGAAGGCTGAAGTGATACGGGTGTACCTTCCGCCCGATGTGAACACCCTTTTGTCCGTCATGGAGCATTGCCTGGCCTCAACGGACTATGTGAACATCGTGGTCAGCGGCAAGCAGCCTTCGCCCACCTGGCTGGGTCCGGCTGACGCAGCCCACCACTGCCGGCGAGGGCTGGGCATCTGGGAGTTCGCAGGCTCGGAAGTGCCGGGTGAGGAGCCCGACGTCGTACTGGCCTGCGCAGGTGACGTTCCCACGGTGGAGACCGTGGCCGCGGCGGAACTGCTGAGGAAGGGCGCTCCCGGGCTGAAGGTCCGGGTGGTGAACGTGGTTGACCTGATGCGGCTCCAGGATTCGAGTGAGCACCCGCACGGCCTGACGTCGCGGGACTTCGACGGAATCTTCACGGCGGACAGGCCGGTCATCTTTGCGTACCACGGCTATCCCTCGCTGATCCACCGCCTGGCGTACCGCCGCACCAACCAGGAGGGCCTGCACGTGCGCGGCTACAAGGAGGAGGGGACCACCACCACGCCGTTCGACATGGCCATGCTGAACGGGATCGACCGCTTCCAGCTGGCCATCGACGCGATTGACCGTGTCCCGGGCCTGGCGGCGAAGCACTCCCTGCTGCGCCAGAACCTGCAGGACAGGCAGGTCCAGGCCAGGGAGTACACCCGCACCCATGGCGAGGACCCCGAGGAGATTCGCGACTGGACCCTCACCTCCCACTAGCCGCTCCCCGCGGGTGGCTCCGGATTCAGACCGAGCGGTACCGGAGGGTGCCGGGAAGCTTCCCCTTCTTATCAAGGCCCTGTCCATGGGCGAACCTGGCCCAGAGGGCGCGGAGGGCCCGGCCCTGGGCGTTGATCTCTTCCCAGCTGGCGCCATTGAGCAGCCCCGCCCCTCCCCAGGTCCGTTTGTCTCCGAAAAGCAGCGGGAGGTCCACGGTATGCGCGGCCCCGTAGTAGTTGCCCGGCGCGCTCCAGGTCAACACATAGCCGTACGCCGTGCCGCCGGCCTGTGCGTGACGTCGGGCAAACTTCCTGGCCGGTCTGCCGTACACAGCCTCGGTCACGGCCCAACTGATGGCCCTGACTACGGCGGTGCCGACGATTGGGGCCTTCGCCACCCTGCTGACCACAGGGCTGCGCGGCAGGAACAGGCGTGCCTCCTCGGACGTGTGTCCGATCAGGACCTCGATCTCCGGAGCCGCAGCGTTCCAGGCGGCCTCAATTCTGGCCTCCTCCGGCAGCGGGGAGTGCCCGTATTGCGTGCCGAACGGCATGGCAGCCAACAGCCCGAACTTCCGGGCCGCCTGGGAGACGTGGTCCTCGATAGCCACGACGTCCATGGCCGGTGTCTCCGCGTTGACCGCTTCCGCTGCGATTCCCATGGCAGCGCTCATCTTCTGCCGGCCGCGGGTAATACCCAGGGGCGCACTCTGGATGATGGCACGCTGGAACAGCGACGGCGCTTCCGGCGTCGCCATGAGATGGGCCACGGCGTCGCCGCCTGCCGACTGCCCGAAAGCGGTGACCCGTTCCGGGTCGCCCCCGAACGCGGCGATGTTGCGCTGTACCCAGCGGAAGGCCTCAAGCTGGTCCAGGAGACCGAGGTTCGCCGGCCGGCCGGTACCGGTCGCGAGATATCCGAAGAGGCCCAGGCGGTACGTCACCGCAACGACGATGACCCGGTTTTCGGCAACGAGGGCTTTGGGGTCGAAGATGGCCAGATCTCCGGAACCGGAAGTGTAGGACCCGCCATGCAGCCACACCATGACCGGCACCCGTTCCCCGTCGTCAAGGTCCGCCGGCACCGTGATCGAGAGATTCTGGCAGTCCTCGCTGCCCGGCAGCTCACCATAGCGGGTGCCCAGAATATCGTCCAGGAACGGTACCGGAGCCTGGGGGCAAGCGGGCGAGAGCGAGGTCGCGGCATAGCTCGCAGTCCAGCCGGGTGCACTGGACGGAGCCTGGAAGCGGGCAGCTGTGGCGTAGGGGATCCCCGTCGCCCGCACCACGTCACCGTCCCGCCACCCGGTGATCGGACCGCAGGGCGGGTTAAACAACGGTTCGGAACTCACAGGGCAACGATTCCACAGTTTTCGACGACGGCGGGTGCCAGGGCTCTCGCGAACCCGCCACCCGCCGTCGGACGTTATGAAGTTCACGGGCCCGCGCCGTCAGGTTCCCTGACCGGGCGGAGCGGGGTGAGGGTGACGGTGGGGACTAGTGCGCGACCGGAACGTAGCGCTTGATGGAGGCTTCGAGCTCGGCTTCGGCTGCGGCGCGGTCGCCCCAGCCCTCGGCCTTGACCCACTTTCCGGGCTCCAGGTCCTTGTAGCGGGTGAAGAAGTGCTCGATTTCCTTGATCAGGAATTCGCTGACGTCGGTGACTTCCTGGATGTGGTCAAAGCGGGCGTCGACCGGGACGCAGAGGATCTTGGCGTCCCCGCCGCCGTCGTCGGTCATGTTGAACACGCCAATGGGCCGGGACTCGACGATGACGCCCGGGTGCAGGTCGAAGTCCTGCAGGAGCACCAGCGCATCCAGCGGGTCGCCGTCTTCACCCAGCGTGTTATCGAAGAACCCGTAGTGCGTGGGGTACTGCATGGAGGTGAAGAGGACGCGGTCCAGGCGGACGCGGCCAGTCTCGTGGTCAACTTCGTACTTGACGCGGGATCCCCTGGGGATCTCGATGGTCACGTCATGCTTCATGGAATGCTCCTCGGCAATTGCAGGGGGTTCGCGGCACCCTTGACGTTCAGCAAAAAGAGTGTCAGTGCCGCCGACTACTATTGAGGATATAGCGAGAGGCCCAAGTTTCAGGAACTGTGGGGAATTTTCGGGACTTGAGGACCAGCACCAACATGAAGGAACCCAGCAGCCCTCAGGCTGTCAACGACCACCCCCGGCGCACGAAAAAAACCGCTGCCCGCCGCCTGCTGCAAGGCCGCCTGCTGAAATCCTGGCCCGAGGCCCTGCTCCTGGTGCTCGTCGTGGTGCTTGCCGTCCCGGTGGCAATGATGGTCGCTCCCGCCTTCGTGCCTCCCGAAGCGCCGGCCGCCACGCCCGGACCTCCGGCCTGGCAGGAGCCCCCGGCAACGATCGCACCGCGGCAGGGCCTGCCCCCGCTGCAGGACACGGCGCCGGTGCCGTCGCCATCCGCTGTCACGGCGCAACTGGAACCGCTGTTAACGGCCGACGGCGGCGGCAGCTTCACGGCGCTGGTCCAGGATGCGCTCACCGGCCAGGTCCTGTTTGATCATGGCGGTTCCGACAGCAGGATCCCGGCCTCCAACATGAAGCTGCTCACCGCAGTGGCTGCTTTGCGGGCCCTCGGACCGGACCACAAGTTCACCACCAGGGTCCTGGCCGGTCCCATGGCGGGGCAGGTGGTGCTCACCGGCGGCGGCGATGTCCTCCTGGGCGACGGTGATTCCATGCCTGCCCAGGTGATGGGTCACGCCGGGCTGGCCACGCTGGCCGCCTCCACAGTGGCCGCACTGCAAAAGACAGGAAACGTCGGGGAGGTGACTGTCCTGCTGGACGATTCCCTTTTCAGCGGACCCTCCCTTAACCCCGCATGGGCGCAAGGTGACGTGGAAGCCGGGGAACTGGCACCGCTCTTTCCGCTCGCACTGAACTCCGCCCGCTTCGACCCGACGGCCACCACAGGCCCCCGGCCCCAGGACTCGGCGGTCGCCGCCGCCCAGGCTTTT
Source organism: Arthrobacter sp. (assembly GCA_036565085.1). Lineage (GTDB taxonomy): Bacteria > Actinomycetota > Actinomycetes > Actinomycetales > Micrococcaceae > Arthrobacter. The sequence continues at coordinate 22,009 of DATCNU010000032.1, read as the reverse complement.
GCTGCGCAGCTCAAGGCTGCCGGCGCCGCTGCCGGACTGGCTGTCGCGGACAGCGTCGGGCGCTTCAAAGCTTCTTCCGGGCCGGCCGCCGGACCCGCCGCTGGACCTGCGGTCTTAGCCGAAGCGCAGTCCGCCACGGTGAGCCAACAGGTGGACCTGATGCTGCAGACCTCTGACAACTACCTGGCCGAGGTCCTGGGAAGAATGTCAGCCGTGGCCGCCGGGCTGCCGGGCAGCAACGGTGCGGCCACCGAGGCAGTGCGGAACCAGCTAACGGAACTGGGCATCCCCACGGGCGCCATGAGGCTCGCGGACGTGTGCGGGCTGGCGCTGGATAACCAGGTTTCGGCCCGCCAGTTCGCGGAAGTGGTCCGTGCCATCACCTCCGGCACGGACACCCGGCTGAGGGCCGCCCTGGCCGGATTCCCGGTGGCCGGCATCAGCGGAACCCTGGGCACCCGCTACGCGGATGACTCGACGTCCCGCGGCGCCGGCCTGGTGCGCGCCAAGACCGGGACGCTGAACTCGGTGATCGCCCTCAGCGGCTACGTGGTCGACGCCGACGGCCGCCTCCTCGTCTTTTCCTTCATCGGCAACGGGCTCACCGCCGGGGCCGGCGGCAACAAGGAGGCCCTGGACCGGGCCGCCACCGCCCTCGCGGCCTGCGGCTGCCGCTAGGAGACGGGTTCCGCCGCCTTCGGACACGGCGCGGGCTGCCCGAAGGGAATAGGATGTGGACAGGCCGAGAGTTTGGGGGGGACAGGCAGTGGAACCGATTATCGTCGAAGGCGGCAAAGGCGCGGTCACCCTTGGGACCGATGACGTTATCCACCTTGTGTGGAAGCCGAGTGTCAGAATCGAAGCGGCCGATGCCCGTGCCGCAATGGCCGCGGTTAATGAAACGGCGGAAGGCTCGGAATATCCGATGCTGGTCGACATGGCCACCACGGCGTCCGTGAGCCGGCAAGCCCGGGCCGTTTTTTCCATCCCCTGCGCGGCCTCCCGCATCGCCCTGCTCGGATCCAGCCCTGTTGACCGGGTCCTCGCCAACTTTTTCCTGGGCGTGCACATCCCGCCCTGCCCCACCCGCTTCTTCACGTCCAGGACCGAGGCCATGGAATGGCTGTTGGAGGAGCGCGCGGCGCGCCCTTGACGTCCGGGGGAGCGGATGCCCCTGGCACGATGGTTCGCCGGTCAGCGAACTTAAGGCGGATCCGCCGTCGGCTGTGTTCTGATGGGAAGTATGGAGTCCACTGCACGTGATTCGTCCGCCCCGCCGTCGTCGTCACCGGCGCCGTCCACACCCACGCAGTCCCTGATCAATTGGGACCTCGCCGCTTCCACCGCAGCGCGCCTGGCGTCCGCTGGTCCCGTGCTGGGTTCGGCGGAAATCGGGGACGCAGTGGACAGCCTGCGAAGCCTGGCCGACGCCTCCGTACCGCATGTTCACGACATCACCGGCCTGGAAGCCGCGCGGGATCTTCGCGACTCGTCCGTCCTGGTGGTTGACCGCGCCAACTGGGCCAAGGCCAACACCCAGAGCTTCGCCGTGATGCTCAAGCCAGCCATGGAAAAGATGCTCGAAAGCCGCCGCGGCAGCGTCAGCCCGGCAGCGGCCACTGTCAGTGGCGCCATCACCGGCAGCCAACTGGGGGCTGTCCTGGCGTTCCTCTCGAGCAAAGTGCTGGGCCAGTACGATCCGTTCGCGGCGCTGGCCGAGGGCTCCACGGCACCGGCTGGCGGCCGGCTGCTGCTCGTGGTGCCCAACATCGTTTCCGTGGAACGCCAGCTTAACGTCGTCCCCGAAGACTTCCGGCTTTGGGTCTGCCTGCATGAGCAGACCCACCGGGTGCAGTTCGCGGCTGCGCCCTGGCTCCGCCACCACATGCTGGCGGAGATTGACAACCTCAGCGGGCACCTGCTGGGCAACGTGGACTCCCTGATGGAGCGCGCCTCCGCGGCTGCGCGCTCGCTCAAGGACCGGGGTGCCGCAGGCGGGACGCCGGGCCGGGGCGCGATCCTGGACCTCCTGCAGAATCCGGAGGAGAAGGCCTCCCTGTCCCACCTGACGGCGGTCATGAGCCTCCTCGAGGGCCACGCCAACGTGGTCATGGACGGCGTGGACGCCAGCATTATTCCGACCGTGAAGACCATCCGGCAGCGCTTCAACGACCGCGGCAAGAACCGTGGCGTGATCGAGAAATTCATCCGCAACCTGCTGGGCCTTGATGCGAAGATGCGCCAGTATTCCGATGGCGCCAAGTTTGTCCGGGCAGTGGTGGACGTGGCGGGGATGGACGGGTTCAACCGGGTCTGGGAATCCGCGGACCACCTGCCTACGGAGCCCGAAATCCATGACGCCAAGCTGTGGCTGGACCGGATGGGCCTCTAGTTGCCCGGACCTCCTGGCGGACGACGCCGGCCCGGCAGGCTGGCTCCCGTCGTTGGCAAGGCCCGGAAAATGGTCCGGGACGCCCTGGCGCAGGCCGGCTACCCGGAACATGTGCTGGTGGCGTGCAGCGGCGGCCCGGACTCCCTGGCCTTGGCATCGGTGGCCTCCTACTTTGCCCGCCGCGGCCATGTGGACGGGCACCCCGTGACAGTAGGGGCGGTGGTGGTGGACCATCAGCTTCAACAGGGGTCAGCCGCGGTTGCTGCGCAGGCGGCCCGCGTCCTGGCGGAGCTGGGGCTCTCGCCGGTTGAAGTCCGGACCGTGAACGTTGCCAGCACCGGGATGGGCCCGGAGGCAGCCGCCCGGGACGCGCGCCATGCTGCCCTGGAGGCGGCCGCCGCCGGGCAGGGAGCGGCTGCGGTCCTGCTCGGCCATACCCTCGATGACCAGGCCGAACAGGTGCTGCTGGGCCTGGCCCGGGGGTCAGGCACGCGGTCCCTGGCGGGAATGAGGCCTGCCCGCGGAATCCTGCTCCGGCCTTTCCTGGGATTGCGCCGCGCAGACACGCTGGAGATCTGTGAAGTCGAGGAACTGGAGCCCTGGCATGATCCGAGCAACGCGGATCCGGCCTACGCCCGCTCGCGGACCCGGGTGGAAGTACTGCCGTTGCTTGAGGAAAAGCTGGGTCCCGGCGTCGCCGAATCACTGGCGCGCACGGCCGCCATCCTGCAGCTGGATGCCGACTATCTGGAGGACGTGGCGGACAGCACATTTGCCGCCCTGGCGGACCGTTCGGGTGCGGAAGTGCGCCTTCCGGAGGAGGCGCTGACGGAACTGGCCCCGGCCATCAGGTTCCGGGTGATCGCCAAGGCAGCGGCAGACGTGGGGGGCCAGCAGCCCAGCTACCAGCGCCTTCTGGCTGCGGAAGCTCTGCTGCGGCGGCGAGGTTCCGCCGGTCCGGTCGAGCTGCCCGGCGGGGTGAGCGTGTACCGGCTGTCGCTGGCGGAGCTCGACGCTGCCGGCCGGAGTGGTTCACCGTCTGGACTGCCCGACGGCGGTGCTTCCGTTCCCCGCGAAGGGGCCCGCTGTGGGAAGCTAGTATTCCGGCCTCAAAAGCCGCCCCAAACATAGTCGCACCCCGCATCTACACAGGAGCCATTGGTGGATTCAAACGACGTCCAGGCAGACCTCAAGCACGTTCTCTACACCAAGGATCAGATCCAGCAGCGGATTGGCGAGCTCGCTGCCCAGATAGATAAGGACTACGAAGGCCGCGATCTGCTCATCGTCGGGGTTCTCAAGGGCGCAGTGATGGTCATGGCCGACCTCGCCCGCGCGCTCCACAGCCACGTTTCCATGGACTGGATGGCAGTCTCCTCCTACGGCTCCGGCACCCAGTCCTCCGGCGTGGTGCGCATCCTCAAGGATCTGGACACGGACCTGATGGGCAAGGACGTCCTGATTGTGGAGGACATCATCGACTCCGGCCTCACGCTGTCCTGGCTGAAGACCAACCTGGAATCGCGCGGGACCGCGTCGGTGGAGATCTGCACCGCTTTCCGCAAGCCGACGGCCGCCAAGGTCCAGATCGACGTCAAGTACGTCGGCTACGACATCCCGAACGAATTCGTGGTGGGCTACGGACTGGACTATGCGGAAAAGTACCGCAACCTGGACTTCGTGGGCACTTTGGCGCCGCACGTCTACGAGTAGCCCCCGCTTCCCACGCCAGCCTTGGCGGATGGGCCCGTCATCCTTTCTGCTACGCCCAGAGGGAACTTTTTCGCGACACCGTGCGTGATTTACTCCGAACGGTGTATAGCTAGAAGCTGACGCAGCACCACACGCGCGCAGACGACTCGCCGTGCAGGACTACCAGGAGGGACGGGGCGGAGCCCCCGAACAGATGAAAGCTAAGAGTTTCTTCAAGGGCCCGGGCATCTGGATCGTAGTTGTGATCGGAATGCTCCTTGTGGCTTTTGCAACGCTGGCTCCCGGCGGCGCGGCACGCATTGACACGGATAAGGGCTTGGCCCTGCTTGCCGGCGGCAAGGTTGAGCAGGCCAGGATCTTTGACGGCGAAAACCGGGTGGACCTGACGCTCAAAGAAGACCTCCAGGTCAATGGCCAGGACAAGGGCAAGAGCGTCCAGTTCTTCTTCGTGGACGCCCGGGCCTCGGACGTGGTCAAGGCCGTCACGGATGCCAAGCCTGCCAGCGGCTTCACGGACCAGCCGATCGAAAGCAACTGGTTCTCCGGTCTGCTTTCCCTCCTGATCCCGGTCATCCTGCTGGGTGCGCTGTTCTGGTTCCTGATGACCCGGATGCAGGGCGGCGGCTCAAAGATCATGCAGTTCGGCAAGTCCAAGGCCAAGATGGTCAACAAGGACATGCCGCAGGTGACGTTCAACGATGTTGCCGGTGCTGACGAAGCGGTTGAGGAACTCCAGGAGATCAAGGAGTTCCTGCAGGAGCCGGCAAAGTTCCAGGCGGTGGGGGCCAAGATCCCGAAGGGTGTGCTGCTCTACGGCGCCCCCGGAACCGGCAAGACGCTCCTGGCCCGAGCAGTTGCGGGCGAGGCAGGCGTGCCGTTCTTCTCCATCTCAGGCTCGGACTTCGTGGAAATGTTCGTCGGTGTGGGTGCCTCCCGCGTCCGCGACCTCTTCGAGCAGGCCAAGGCCAATTCTCCGGCCATTATCTTTGTGGACGAGATCGACGCCGTGGGCCGTCACCGCGGCGCCGGCATCGGCGGCGGCAACGACGAACGAGAGCAGACCCTCAACCAGCTCCTGGTTGAAATGGACGGCTTCGACGTCAAGACCAACGTCATCCTGATCGCCGCCACCAACCGCCCCGATGTCCTGGACCCGGCGCTGCTGCGTCCCGGCCGTTTTGACCGCCAGATTTCGGTGGACGCCCCGGACCTGATCGGACGCGACCAGATTCTCCAAGTACACGCCAAGGGCAAGCCCATGGCCCCGGGCGTTGATCTGAAAGCCGTGGCCAAGAAGACCCCCGGCTACACCGGTGCGGACCTGGCCAACGTGCTCAACGAAGCCGCGCTGCTGACGGCCCGCTCCAACGCCAACCTGATCGACGACCGCGCCCTTGACGAGGCGATCGACCGCGTGATGGCCGGGCCGCAGAAGCGCAGCCGCGTCATGAAGGAGCACGAGCGCAAGATCACCGCCTACCACGAGGGCGGACACGCCCTGGTGGCTGCCGCGCTGCGGAACTCGGCCCCGGTCACCAAGATCACCATCCTGCCCCGCGGCCGCGCCCTGGGCTACACCATGGTGGTGCCGGACAACGACAAGTACTCCATCACCCGCAACGAGCTGCTGGACCAGATGGCCTACGCCATGGGTGGCCGAGTGGCAGAGGAGATCGTCTTCCACGATCCTTCCACCGGTGCGTCCAACGACATCGAAAAGGCCACCACCACGGCACGCAAGATGGTCACCGAATTCGGCATGAGCGAACGGGTCGGCGCTGTCCGGCTGGGCCAGGGCGGCGGCGAACCGTTCCTGGGCCGCGATGCCGGCCACGAACGCAACTATTCGGACCAGATCGCCTACGTCGTTGATGAGGAAGTACGCCGGCTGATTGACCAGGCGCACGACGAGGCCTACGCCATCCTGACCGAGAACCGCGATGTCCTGGACATGCTCGCCCTTGAGCTCCTGGAACGCGAAACCCTTAACCAGGCCGAGATTGCCGCCATCTTCACGGACATCCGCAAGCGCGACTTCCGGGAAGTCTGGCTGTCGAAGGAAACACGGCCGGTCCAGAAGGCCGGCCCGGTGGAGTCGCGCCAGGAAAAGGCAGAACGGGAAGCCCAGCAGGAAGCCAAGGAAGCGCGCCTCGAGGAGCCACTTGACGCCCAGCCACCGCATCCCCAGGGTGTCCCGGAGGATGCTCCGTTCCAGGGCGGCATCACCGACTCGGGGCCAGACGTCCTCCACGGCTAAGCTTTCTCTGTGACTCACTTCGACGACGACGACGCTCCCTCCTCTGCCGGGCTCCCGGCGGAGGACGGATCCCACCCCAAAAAGCACCAGAAGGTGGACCGGCACCGGATCGAGGCTGCCGTGCGGGAAATCCTCATCGCCATCGGCGAGGACCCGGACCGCGGCGGCCTCCGGGAGACTCCGCGGCGGGTGGCCAAGGCGTATGCCGAGGTGTTCGCGGGCCTGCATCACGATCCCGCGGACGTCCTGTCCACCACGTTCGACCTGGACCACGAGGAACTCGTCCTGGTCAAGGACATCCCCTTCTATTCCACGTGTGAACACCACCTGGTGCCGTTCCACGGCGTTGCCCACGTGGGCTACATCCCGTCGCACGACGGCAAAGTGACCGGGCTCAGCAAGCTGGCACGCCTCGTGGACATCTACGCACGGCGCCCCCAGGTACAGGAAAGACTCACCACCCAGATCGTCGAAGCGATGGTCTCCCACCTCAAGCCCCGCGGCGCAATCGTCGTCATCGAATGCGAACACCTGTGCATGTCCATGCGCGGTGTCCGCAAGCCCGGAGCGAAAACCGTTACCAGCGCGGTACGCGGGCAGCTTCATGACCCGGCCACCCGTGCCGAAGCCATGAGCCTCATACTCGGAAGGTAATTATCAGACCATGGATTCACTAGCTGCAGCCCCGGGAACCGGGCCCGCAACATCCCCGCTGCCCATCCTGCGGAAACCGCGCCGCGCCGCGAAGTTCGAGGACCTGCCCACGGACCGGACGCTGGTCATGGGCATCCTCAACGTCACGCCGGATTCCTTCAGTGACGGCGGCAAGCACCCCACCGCGGACACGGCCATCGCCGCGGGCCTGCGGATGTTCTACGCAGGGGCGGACATCATCGACGTCGGGGGCGAATCAAGCCGTCCCGGAGCTGACGACGTGAGCCCCGAGGAAGAACAGCGCCGGGTGCTCCCGGTCATCGAGGCGCTGGTGAAAGCGGGTGCCCTGGTCAGCATCGATACCACCCACGCATCAACGGCGGCAGGTGCCCTGAAAGCCGGCGCAGTCATTATCAACGACATTTCGGGCCTCAGCATCGAGCCGGAAATGGCCGAGCTCGTGGCCGCCTCCGGCGTGCCCTACATCCTCACCCACCGGCGCGGAGACGCCCGGACCATGAATTCGCATGCCGAATACAAGGACGTTGCCGCCGAGGTAGTGGCTGAACTGGCCGGCGTCCGCGACAAGCTGTACGCCGCCGGCGTCAGCCAGGACCAGATCATCGTGGACCCCGGCCTGGGATTTGCCAAGAACGACGCCCAGAACTGGGAACTGCTACGGGGCCTGGACCAGCTGGACAGCCTCGGCCACAGGGTCCTGGTGGGTGCCTCACGCAAACGCTTCCTGGGCACACTGCTCACGGTTGCCGGCAAGTCCGCCGTCCCTGAGGAACGCGACGCGGCCACCGCGGCCATCACGGCCGTCAGCGCCTTCCGCGGCGTCTGGGCCGTCCGGGTCCACGACGTCGGCCCCAACCTTGACGCCGTCAAGGTCGCCTCGCGCATCGCAGCCGTACGCACTACCCGCTAGGCCGGGGGAGCCATGGACAGGATCACGCTGAGCGGTGTCACCGCCGTCGGCCATCACGGCGTGTTCGATTTTGAGCGCCGCGAAGGCCAGCCCTTTGTCGTGGACGCGGTGCTGCATCTGGACTTTGCCAAGGCGGCGGAATCCGATGATGTGAGGGACACTGCCCATTACGGCGAGGTGGCGCAGCGGATCAAGGACTGGGTCACGGGCCAGCCGCTGAACCTCATCGAGGCCCTCGCCGTCCGAATCGCCGACGACCTGCTCAACGCCTTCCCGATCCACGCTGTGGACGTCACCGTGCACAAGCCCAAGGCTCCCATCGAGGTACCTTTCGGCGATGTGGCCGTCAGCGTCCACCGTGCCCGGACGGACGGGCAGAGACCATGACCACGGGCTATACCAAGGCCGTGCTGGCCCTCGGCAGCAACCTGGGCGAACGCAACGACACCCTGTCCGGGGCTGTGGCGGACCTCGTGGACCCGCCGGAGGTCCGCTTGCTGGCTGTGTCCCCGGTGGTACAGACGAAGGCAGTGGGCGGCCCGGCCGGCCAGCCGGACTTCCTGAACATGGTCATCACCGTGGAGACGTCCCTGTCTCCGCTGAAGCTGCTGGAGCACTGCCAGTCCGTGGAGAACAAGCACCACCGCGTCCGCGAAGTCCGCTGGGGGCCCCGGACCCTCGACGTCGACATCATCGTTTACGGTGACCTCGTCAACGATGACCCGGTGCTGACGCTGCCCCATCCCCGCGCCGCCACACGTGCTTTTGTGCTGTATCCGTGGTCTTTGATTGAACCCGGTGCCACCTTGGACGGGGAACGCGTCAGTATCCTGGCCACCCGCGCCGCCGATTTCGATGACCTGGCGCCATTCGACGGTTTCGGTGACTTTGACGGCGTCCCGACAGCAGGGGCAGTTGAGTAGCCGATGAAGCCCGTCAATCCGTTCCGGCTTCTGCTCATCGGGGTCATCGTGGCCGTCGCAGGATGGTCCGCCACCGTCATTACCAACCGCTTCAGCATGGCCACACCTGTCCTGCCCGCCACCGCCCTGGCCACCATGGCCGTGATCGTTGCCATCACGCTGGTCCTTGGTATCAGAGTCCTGAGGTGGCGCAACAACAACCGCGACAGCACGAAGAAGAAGGTAGCTCTCGATCCCATCCTCGCGGCACGCACGCTCGTGCTGGCCCAGGCCTGCGCCTATGCCGGCACGGTCCTGCTTGGCTGGCACTCAGGCATCTTCCTGGACCAGCTGCGGGTCTGGAGCCTGCGCAGCGACCAGGGAGTTACGTGGCTGGCGCTGGCGATGGCCGGCGGCGGCCTGGCCATGATCGTGGTTGGCCTGCTGGTGGAGCGGTTCTGCAAGATTCCGCCGGAGGACACCGACACCCCGCCCGGCGAGGGAAAACCCGGGCGCGGGGCACGCGGCGAGGCCGCAGGGGAAGGCGAATATGCGTACCGAGGCGATTGATCCGCCGGGCATCACCTGGCAGCGGGTCTCGCCGAAATACATCACAGTGCGCCTGGTGGAGTGGGCACTGGGAAACCTGGCCGCGGTGCTGGTCCTCAGCCTGCCGCTGCTCCTGGTGCTCAGTGGCTGGTGGGCGTGGCCGCCGTTGTGGCTGGCCTTCACTGTCCCGTCGGTGATGCTGGCGCTTGCCATCTGGCGGCTGCTGCTGATCCCGCGGCAGGTGCGGGCCATCGGCTACGCCGAACGCGACGATGACCTCCTGATCCGCAGCGGCATTTTCTTCCAGCGCACGCTCGCGGTTCCGTACGGCCGGATGCAATATGTGGACATCGCGGTCGGACCCGTGGAACGAGGACTGGGGCTGTGCACCCTCAAGCTGCACACGGCATCCCCCGGCACGAGTGCCCTGATTCCGGGCCTGCCCGCCGCCGAAGGGGCGCGCCTGCGCGAACAGCTGGCCGCCCGTGGCGAAGCCAGGCTGGCAGGACTGTGACAGCTGAGGGCCTCCCTTCGGAACCGGCACAGCAGCAGGCACGGGAACCGGCCCGGCACCCCGCACAGGATTCCGTGCAGCCGGCTTTTCCCCCAACAGTGCAGGCAAGGCCCGACGGCGAGTGGCTGCGTGTGCATCCGGCGTCGCCCTTCGTGCGCGGCTGGGTAGCTTTGGCCGCCATCGGCTTTTTCTTTGGACGGGACCTTTTCGAACGCGTGCTCCAGGGCGGGCCGGTTCTGGAAGACGACTTCGCCGGCCGCGTGCCCTGGCTGATCGTCGGCGGCGGGACCGTCCTGCTGATCGCTGTGCTGGGGTTTATCCTGACCTGGTATTTCACCAAGTACCAGGTGTCCGAGGGTTACGTCCGGGTCAACACCGGCTTCGTGTTCCGGCAGCAACGGCAGGCGCGCCTGGACCGGGTCCAGGCCATCGATATCGTGCAGCCTCTCCTGGCCCGGATCTTTGGCCTCGCGGAGCTCAAGTTCGAGGTGGCGGACGCCGGAGAATCTGCGGTGCGCCTCGCCTACCTGCGGATCGACGACGCGCGGCAGCTGCGGGCAACCATCCTGGCCAGGGCTGCCGGGGTGGTGCAGCCGCCCGGCCGGCCCCAGGAGGCCGCGCCCGAGGCGCCGGAATACCGGGTGCTTTCCGTCCCGCCGACGCGCCTCATCGGTTCGCTGCTGCTCAGCGAGCAGAGCCTTTTTGTGGTGCTCGGTGGCGTGGCGTCGGTAGTCCTGTCTGCGGTGACCGAGAACCGAAGCTTCTATTTCTACCTGATTCCGGCGGTGCTGGGCCTGGCCGCGAGCTACTGGGGGACATTCAGTAAGGGGTACAACTTCACTGTGGCCATTTCGCCGGACGGCATCCGGCTGCGCTACGGGCTGCTGGACACTCAGGCGCAGACGCTGCCGCCGGGCCGCATCCAGGCGCTGAAAGTGGCTCAGCCCCCGCTGTGGCGGATTCTTGGCTGGTACCGGATCCAGGTGAACGTGGCCGGCTACGGCGCAGGAAAGAACGGCGAGGCCGGATCCCGGGCCACGCTGTTGCCCGTGGGCAAGCTGCCGGACGTGATGAGCATGCTCTCGTTGGTGCTTCCCGATCCCGGAACGCCCGAACCCGGCAGGGTTTTCACAGCCGGGCTCACCGGCCTGGATTCCGACGGCGGCTTCGTCACCACACCGCGCCGCGGCCGGCTGCTTGCCCCGCTCGGTTGGCGTCGCAACGGCTTTGCCGCCACGGACACTGCGCTGCTGATCCGTTCGGGCCGGTGGTGGCGCCAGCTGGTAGTCGTGCCGCACCAGCGCACCCAATCCATCGCCATGCACCAAGGACCGCTGGCGCGGCGGTTCCGACTGGTGGACCTGGTACTCCACACCACTGCAGGTCCCGTCTCTCCCCGGCTGATCCAGGCCGGAGTTGACGAAGCCCGGGCCTTGTTTGATGACCAGTCGGCGCGCGCTCGTCTGGCCCGCAAGCGCCAGACCAGCGAGCAGTGGCTCGCGCAGGTGGCTCCTCCTGCGGCGGAGCGGCCCAGGGAAACGATTCCGACCGCTACCCCAGTCCAGGAAGGCCAGAATGACGGATAAACCAGGACGCCTCGGCGTCGGAATCATTGGGGCCGGCAAAGTGGGCGCAGTCCTCGGCGCTGCTTTGCGCGCGGCCGAGCATGCCGTCGTCGGGGTTTCCGCCGTATCCGAGGCGAGCCGGGAACGAGCCGAGTCCTTGCTGCCCGGCGTGCCGGTCCTGGACGTCCAGGATATTGTGGAGCGTTCCCAACTGGTGCTCCTTGCGGTCCCGGACGATGCCCTGGCCGGACTGGTCAAAGGCCTCGCCAAACTGGGGGCCTGGCAGCCAGGACAGCTCGTCGCCCACACATCGGGACGGTTCGGTGTTGGCGTCCTGCACCCCGTCAGGGCCGCCGGATCCATCCCGCTGGCCCTGCACCCCGCCATGACCTTCACCGGCATGAGCCTGGACCTCACCCGGCTCCTGGATTGCACCTTCGGCGTCACGGCGGATGCCGCCATGTTGCCCATCGCCCAGGCCCTGGTGGTGGAGATGGGGGCCGAGCCCGTTGCCATCGCCGAGGGTGACCGCACGCTCTACCACGCGGCCCTCGCCCACGGCTCCAATCATCTGGTCACCCTGGTGGCGCAGGCGTCCCAGCTGTTGCGGGACGTTGGCGTGGAATCGCCGGAACGGATGCTGGGGCCGCTGCTGCGCGCCACACTGGAGAACGCCCTCGCGTCCGGCGAATCGGCGCTGACCGGGCCGGTGGCGCGTGGGGACGTGGGGACCGTGGCGGCCCATGCGGAGGCACTGCGCGAGTATGACGCCGGTTCGGCGGGCGATGTTCTGGAGGCTTATCTGGCGATGGCCCGGGCGACTGCCCGGCGGGCCGAAAGCCGGGGTCTTCTCAAAGCAGGCCAGCTCGCGGATATCCGCGCGGCACTGGATCGGGGCGGGAGTCACGACAGCGGCCCGCACGGCGAATCCGACGGCGAACATGAAGGCGGCCCGGGAGCCCCGGAAGGACTATGACATGGCCATCAAACTGGTGAGGACCGCGGCTGACCTGCGGGCAGAGAGCGCCCGGCTGCTGACGCAGAAGCAAGGTGTGTCGCAGGGCCTGGTGCCCACCATGGGTGCACTTCACGCGGGCCACGCGAGGCTGGCGCGCACCGCCGTCGAACAAAACGACGTAGTGGTGGCCTCCATCTTCGTGAACCCCCTCCAATTCGGCGATGCGTCGGATCTGGACCGCTACCCGCGGACGCTCGATGCCGACCTCGCCCTGCTCGAGGAGCAGGGCGTCGACCTGGCGTTTGCACCGCCGGAGGAGGAGGTCTACCCCGGCGGCGCACCGCTGGTGCGTGTCACGGCCGGCCCGCTGGGGGAGAAATGGGAGGGATCGTCACGGCCGGGTCACTTCGACGGGGCCCTCACTGTGGTGGCCAAACTGCTGCACTATGGCATCCCGGGAACCGGGCTGCCGGCAGGCGGCGCTTTTGTTTCAGGCAGCGTCGGAGGACTGCCGGCCTACCGCGCGTACTTTGGCCAGAAGGACGCACAGCAGCTGGCCCTGGTCCGTCGGATGGTGGCGGACCTGAACTTTCCGGTGGAGATCGTTGCGGTTCCCACCGTGCGGACGAGCGAGGGCCTGGCCCTGTCCAGCCGCAACCGCTTCCTCTCGGAGGAGCAGGCCGAAGCCGCGCTGGTGCTGTCCCGCGCCCTTCGTCTTCTTGAGGCGCGGGCCAACGCCCACGAGCCGCTCGATCTTGAGTCAGCGCAGGACCTGGTGGCCTCCCAGCCTCTCGTTGAATTGGACTACATCGACGTGGTTGATCCACGCACCCTGGAGCCCCTGGCCGAGAACTGCAAGGAGACACCGTTCCGCGGCGAGGGACTGGCGATCATCGCGGCCAAGGTTGGGCCCGTCCGGCTCATAGATAACGTGCCGCTGGATTCCTGAGCGGATCGGGGCGGCCCGTCAGCTGACCCCTTAGCGGTCGTTTTAGTGGTCGCTGACCTTTTCGTGGTGGGAAGCGTGCTCTCAGCCAGAGCCGCTAGCGCCTGACGGCGTCGAGTTTCAGCATTTTGGCGATGACGCTGTCCAGCTCGGAGTCGTCGAAGATCTTCTTCCAGTCGTCCTTGATGATGGTGTCCTTGCCGTACTGGATGGCGATTTCGCAGGCCTCGGAGAACGGGTTGGAGCCGCGCAAGGCGTTGGTCAGGGCGATCTGCACGTGGCCGAACAGCATGGCCTTGGCGGCTTCCTCCGGCACGCCGGCGGTGTGGACGGTTTCGTGCAGCGCCTCGTTGAGCAGGGTGCCGATCATGCAGGCCACGGTTTCCACCAGCGTGGGTTCCAGGATGGCGAGCTGCTTGACGGTGACCCAGTGGACGTCGATGACGGGGGCGTAGATGACGCGGATGGTGGCCTCGGCGGCTGCCTTGGTCCCCGCGGAAGCGTCGTCGTCAATGGCTGCAACCACGTTCTGCGGGGCGCCTTCGCCGCCGAAGGTATCGGCCCATTCCTTTTTCGTGGTGCGTTCCAGGAACACGGAGGGGTGGCACGGGTGGGCAACTGCCTGGACGACGTCGTCGCGCTTGGCCAGCAGCCCGGCGTAGGCGGCGGCGGGGTCCAGGGTGAGCAGGATCGCGCCGGTCTTCATTTGGGGGACCACGCCCTCGGACACGACGCCGAGGACGGTGTCCGGGACGGCCAGGATGACCACGTCGGCGCCCTTGACGGCGTCGTCAGTTGAGGTGATGAGGCGGCCTTCGGCCTGGATGTGTTCCTGGCCGGCGGGGGAGTTCTCGCTGTAGAAGACGGTGTGGCCGCTCTTCTGCAGGTTGCGGGAAACGCGCATTCCCATCTTGCCACCGGCTCCGATAACGGCGACGGTCAAATTCTCTGCTGACATTTCACTTGCTCCTTAGGAATGCGATGCTTTGCCGGGTCCACTGGTTTTCGAGGCGGATGGTTTCCGCCTCGGAGTCCTGCCACGGCAGCCAGTGTTCGACGATCTGGTTGATGTTTCTTTGATGGGGCTGAAATTTGGTGACCATGTACTCGTAGTCGAGCAGGCCTTCGCCCAGCGGTGCGCCGGAATACGTGAATCCGACCCACCCGTCCTTGCGGCTGAAGGCGAAGTCCTTGATATGCATGTTCAGGACATGGGGGGCGACGGCGTCAATCACCTCGCGCGGCATCTCCAGGGCCGCGACCGTGTTGGCCGGGTCGCTGCAGATACCGAGGTGGGGGCTGTCTACGCCGCGGATCACGTCCAGGATCCTTGAGGTGGGCACCTGTTCGTAGGTTTCCACCGCGATCTTCACCCCGGCTGCCTCGAATTCCGGCAGCACGCCCTTGAAGATGGCCTCGGCTTCCTCCGCCGCCGGGGTGTGGCCCGGGACGTTGAACATGGTGCGCAGCAGAGGCGAGCCCAGGATCCCGGCGATGTGCAGGAATTTCCGCAGGTGTCCGGGGCGGATGCCCTTCGTGCCGAGCTCCAGGGAGATGCCCAGCCGGTCCGCGGTGGCCCTGACGGCTTCCAGTTCGGAGTCCGTCATGGCTTCCAGGCGACCGTAGTCGCAGACCTGGAACAGGTCCACTCCGAGGTTCGCCGTACGCTCCAGCGCCTGGTGAAGGCTGAGCGGCTCGGAGACCTTGTCCGATAGCTGCCAGAAGAAGGCGTAGCTGCTGAGGCCAATTCTTGAGCTCATGAACCCGCCGCCGTCCCAGCCACCAGGCCAAGCCTGGCCGAGGTCTCATCCAGGATGGTCTTCAGTGCCTTGGGGTCGTGGGCGAAGCGGCCCAGGAACAGGCCGGCGACGGCGGGGTCCAGCCTGGTGATGAGGCCGGGTCCGGCGCTGCCGCCATAGATGACACGGCTCCGGGCCTGGCCGGGCAGGGAGCGCAGGTGCGCGTCCAGTCCGGTGATGACGGCGCCGATGTACTCCGGCGTTGCGGGCTCGGGGGCACCGATGGCCCACTGCGGTTCGTAGGCCACGATGGTCCGGCCCGCGGGCGCCAGGGACCCGGCCCGGTTGATGGCGGCGTCGATCTCTGCCGTGCACTCGGCGATGGCTTCCTCGACGGATCCCAGCAGCAGTTCTCCGACGCACAGTATCGGGGTGAGGCCATTCCGGTAGGCGGCGGCCGTCTTCAGACCGATAATCGCATCGTTTTCACCAAAGATCCGCCGGCGTTCGGCATGGCCCACCTCGGCGTAGCGTCCACCCAGTTCGGCCACGGTTTTGCCGCCCACCTCACCGGTGAACGCGCCTTCGTCTTCCCAGAAGATGTCCTGGGCCCCGGCGGAGGCCCCTGCCGTCCCAAGGATCCGGACAGCCTCGGGCAGCACCGGAAGCGTAGGCAGAACGAACAGATCGATGTCCCCGCTCTGGACGGCGGGGTGGGCGAAGGCGATGGCGGCGACGCCGCGGCAGTAGTCCAGCGAACGCTGGTAGCCGAAGTACATTTTCAGGCTGACGCCGATGATGGCCTTGGGCCCGGTCGTTCCTGCGGCTGCGTTGGTGCCTTTGGCCCAAGGGCCCCTAGCAGGAAGTGACACCCTCGTAGTCCTTAATCAGGGAGACTTTTTCGGCCGAAGCGGAGGTCTCGTCGAAGGTGTACGTGAGCCATTCCCTGGCGAGCCGGCGAGCCAGTTCGAGACCTACGACGCGTTGGCCGAAGGTGAGGACCTGGACGTTGTTGGACAGGATGGAGCGTTCAACGGAGTAGCTGTCGTGGGCGGTGACGGCACGGACGCCCGGAACCTTGTTCGCGGCGATGGCCACGCCCAGGCCGGTGCCGCAGACCAGCAGGGCACGGTCTGCCTTGCCGGCGGCGATGAGTTCAGCGGCGGCAACGGCAATGGACGGGTACGGGGTGCGGCTGCCGGCATCCACCCCGACGTCGGTGACGGATTCGACCAGATCGGAGGCCTCCAGGTCAGCCTTCAGGGCTTCCTTATACTCGAAACCGGCGTCGTCGGAACCGACGACCAGGCGCAGTCTGGCGCTCATGCTTTCTCCCTAATAGTGCTTTGCTCGAAGAGCGTGTTGTGGATGGCTCGGATAATCAGCGCCATGGACACGGCACCCGCGTCCGGCGAGCCGAGGCTCTTCCCGGCGTGCGGGCGGGCACGGCCCATGAGGGGCAGCAGCCGGGCGGTGTCCTCGGCGGCCTGCTCGGCTGTGACGGCGGCGGAACCCCAGGCATCGCTGAGGGACTTCCCTGCTTCGACGCCTGATGCGAGGACATCGCGGAACGGGACCAGGACGTCCACCAGGGTCTTGTCCCCGGGCTTGGCCTTGCCGAAGTCCATGATCGCGGCCGCGGCTCCGGCAATTCCGGACGCAACAGCACCGGCGTCGGGCGCATTGCTGTTGCCTACGGCGTCACCAACGGCGTGCAGCGCCATGCCCCAAAGGGCGCCGGACGTGCCGCCGGCCTTGTCGGCCCAGGCATCTGCGGCGAAGTGCAGGGTGGTGGCGGCACCGGCGCCGCGTGCGACGGCGTCCGTTGCGGCCTCGACAGCGGCGCGGACGCCGCGTTCCATGCCGATGCCGTGGTCACCGTCGCCGGCGATCGCATCGATCCGGCCCAGTTCATCGGCATTGGCGAGGACCACGGCCTTCGCGGCGCCCAATGCTGCCAGGACGCCGGCGGCACCGGATCGGGATTCCGGGCTAGCGTCCGGGATGGAAAGTTCGGCAGGGGCCGCTTCGGCACCGGCGTCGGCGGCGGAGGGGTCAAGGACGGCGGCGGTCACCGCGCCGCGGCGGAAGGCCGGGGCATCTGCGGGGGCGTTCCATAGGGTTTCGAGCTCGTCGTCGAGCCAGAACAGGGTGAGGGAGGTTCCGGCCATGTCGAAGCTGGTGACGAGCTCTCCGACCTGCGGGTCCACCGCTTCCAGGCCGGCTTCGGCGAGGAGCTGGGCGACGCGGCGGTAGACGACAAAGAGCTCTTCGTACTTGACGCTGCCCAGGCCGTTCAGGATGGGAACCAGGCGGCCGCCGTCGGCTTTCAGGTCGTCGGGAATCTCGGTGAGGAGCTTGGCCACCAGCAGTTCGGCGAGTTCATCCGCCGTCGGGATGTCCGTCTCGTCGATGCCGGGTTCGCCGTGGATGCCCATGCCGACCGCCATCCGGCCTTCGGGGACGGAGAACAGCGGGTGGCCGGCGCCCGGCAGCGTGCAGCCGGAGAAGGCCACGCCGAAGGAACGGGTGCGGTGGTTGGCGCGTTCGGCAATTCCCACTGTGGCATCCATGGAGTAGCCGGCTTCGGCGGCGGCGGCGGCCACCTTGAAGACGGTCAGGTCCCCGGCGATGCCGCGGCGCTTTGCATGTTCACCGGGCGGGGCGGAGGAGACGTCGTCCGTGACGGCGATGCTGCGGCAGTCAATGCCTTCTTTGCGAAGGCGGTCCTGGGCCTGGTTGAAGTGCAGGACATCGCCGGCATAGTTGCCGTAACCCAGCAGCACGCCGCACCCGTTGTCCGCAGCCTTGGCTACGTTGTAGATCTGCTGCGCCGAGGGAGACGCGAACAGGTTCCCCATCGCGGCGCCGTGCGCCAGGCCCTGGCCAACGAGGCCGGCGAAAGCGGGGTAGTGGCCGGAGCCGCCACCGATGACCAGCGCCACCGTGTGCGGAGTGCTCCTGGTGTTGCGGACCACGCCGCCGGAAACACGCTTAACCCAGCGGCCGTGGGAGGCGACAAAGCCCTCGATCATTTCGTCAGCGAAGGCTGCGGGTTCGTTGAACAGGCGGGTCATGGGAAAGCTCCTGGGCCTAACTGGGGGAAGTCTGGTTCGGGGTGTTCGGGGTGTTCGGGGTGTTCGGGTGTTGGGGGCATCCGCGGTTAAGGCGGACGCCCCCGGGTCCGTTACGGCTCGGCGTGCTGCCCGGCCCCTGCAGGGTCGAGGGCTTCAGCAGGGACGCCCTCGCTGACCTTGCCGGCACGGCTGAGCGCCAGCATCAGGATGCAGGAGAGGAGCATAAAGCCGCCCACTACGAACATCGGAACCGTGTAGCTCCCGGTCCAGTCCTTGAGCCAACCGGTTACGTAGCCGGCACTGAAGCCGGCGAAGTTGCCCACCGTGTTGATCAGGGCGATACCTGCTGCGGCTGCCGCGCCCGTCAGGAACTGCGTGGGTACGGTCCAGAAGTTCGGCAGGGCGGCGAAGATGGAGATGGCCGTGACGGTGATGACCGCAATGGTCGCCGCCGGTGAGCCGGCGAACAGGGCCAGCGGAATGCTGACGGCGCCGAGCAGGGCGGGCAGTGCGATGTGCCAGGTCCTGACGCCCCGTTTGGTGGCGTCCTTGGACCAGAAGTACAGGGCGAACGCTGCCGGCAGATAGGGGATCGCGGTGATCAGACCCTTCTGGAAGACGTCGAACTTGGTGCCGTAGATGCCTTCGAAGCCCGAGATGATGGTGGGCAGGAAGAACCCGAGGGCGTACAGGCCGTAGATGAAGCCGAAGTAGATCGCGGAGAGCATCCAGACGCGGCCATTGCCGAACACTGTGCGGACACTGACGTGCTTGTTGCTGGCGGCGGTTTCGTTCTTTTCCTTCTCCAGGGCGCCTGTAAGCCAGGTCTTTTCCTCCTGCGTCAGCCACTTGGCCTTGGCCGGGGAATCAGCCAGGTAGAACCACGCAACGATGCCGATGATGATCGCGGGAATGGCGACGCCGAAGAACATCACTCGCCAGCCGGCCAGTCCGAAGAGGCCGTGCTGCTGGATGAGGAGGCCGGCCAGCGGGGCACCGATCACGGTGGTCAGCGGCTGCGCCAGGTAGAACAGGGCGAGGATCTTGCTGCGGTGCCGGGACGGGACCCACAGGCTCAGGAAGAGGATGGCGCCGGGGAAGAAGCCCGCCTCGGCCACGCCCAGGATGAAACGCAGGATGTAGAGCTGGTCGACGTTGCCAACCCAGGTGAACAGCAGGGAGACGATTCCCCAGCTGACCATGATGCGCGCCAGCCAGCGTCGGGCGCCGAACTTGTGCAGCGCCAGGTTGCTGGGAACCTCAAGCAGGATGTAGCCGATGAAGAAGACGCCGGAGGCAAAACCGAACTGGGCCGCAGACAGTGCCAGGTCCGTATTCATGCCGTTGGGTCCGGCGAACGAGATTGCCGTGCGGTCCAGGTAATTGATGAAGAACATCAGGGCGACGAACGGCACCAGCCGGACTGCCACCTTCCTGATTGCAGATCTTTCGACCACCGTTTGTGTGGTGTCCACGTTGACTCCTAGTTGTTGATTCCCGGTCGCGGCCTTCATTGGAGGCTTCGGGTTTTTCAGTTGCCGCCCCCAGCGGGTTCGGCGGGCTAAAGCGTGTGATGTCAACCATAAAGGCGTAATCTAAATTGGTCAACCGGTTGACGTATTTCTGATCAGAGAGTCCTTTGCTGCATTGGTGCGTGCGGACGTGTGGTGGGAGGCTGCCCGGTATCCCCTTGGCCGGTTGCTAGGCTTGACGTGTGTCCGTAAATTCCGCCGCTTCGACGGCCAAAATCAGTGCCGCGCTCGGCTCCCTGGGTCAGGGTTCCGTGGTGTCTGAAGTCGCGGAGCGGCTGCTGGCCTATTTCACAAGCGGCGATATCGCCGTCGGAACAAGGCTTCCGGCAGAGCGGCAGCTCGCAGCCTCACTTGGAGTGGGACGCTCAGCAGTGCGTGAAGCCCTGGCCGCGCTGGAAATCCTCGGCATCGTAATTGTTCGCCCCGGGTCCGGTACCTATCTTCGTGATGGGATTTCCGAGCTCCTGCCACGCACGCTCAGCTGGGGCCTCATGCTGGGAGCGCCCAGGACGCGTGAGCTTGTTGAATTGCGCAGCGGCCTGGAAGTGCAGGCTGCGCAGCTCGCCGCCGACCGGATCACGGATGAGGCCCTGGAACGTATGCGCGGCAACCTGGCCACCATGGCCGACAGCCTTGATGACCTTGCAGTCTTCGTGGAAGCGGACGCTGCGTTCCACCGTGAGATCGCCGCGAGTTCCGGTAACCAGGTCCTGCAGGAACTGCTACAGAGTATCCGTTCCCTGCTGCGCATCTGGGTGGACCGGGCCCTGACCGACGAAGGACACGCCGCTGCAGCACTCAAGGAGCACACCGAGATTTTCTCCGCCCTTGAAGCGCACGATTCCGACGCGGTCACCCTCACCATGCGCTCGCACATGGAGACGGCTTCCCGGCGGCTTCTCGCTGGATTCGACGCTTCGCAATAATCTTCGGGAAGCTTTCTCCCCTTCGGTCGTTGCACAGCGAATGGACTTGTGGACGGCGGAGATTCCATAATCGGCGCGCCTCGGGCCGTCTTCGAGTCTGCGCTTTAGTCACTAAAGGCGGGGCACCTTTAGGTCAAAGCCGACCGGACAGGGCTACCGATCGGACATGGCTTCGGATCGGACATGGCCAGGTTAGGGATGTCGTCGGGTTTGTGCGGGATGTTGTCCGGCTTGTGGTCCCGCAGGATCTGGTCGGGCCAGTGGGGTGGTTCGTGGTCTGGTTGTTCGCTGGGGTAGTGGCGGCCGGTGGGTGAGGTCCAGCCGGGTGGTTTGGTGTTGGTGGCTTGTGTGGGTTGCCAGGCGGTGTTGTGTTTGAGTTCACAGTGTTTGGGGCAGGGTTGGGTGAGGTTGCTGATGCCGGTGGTGCCGCCATCCGCCCAGGGCAGGAGGTGGTCGGCGTCGTTGTCCAGGGAGTGGTTGGTGCAGCCGGGGAAGGGGCATTTGCCGTCTCTGAGCCGGAGCCATTGGCGCATGGTCTTGGGGATCCGGTAGCTGGTGCGGCCGATTTCCAGCGGGGCGCCGTCGCGGGGGTCGGTCAGGACGCGGCGGAAGGACTCTGCGCCGTCGGCGAGGAGCCTGCGGGCCATGGAGGCGGGGATGGGTCCGTAGCCGTCGAGGGTGGTGGGTTCATCCGTGAGGCCCAGCAGGGCGAACACCGGCACTGTCACCAGGACCTGCGCCGCCGCGGAGGGCACACCGCCAGCAAGGCCACCGCTGGCCGCGGCACCGTCCCCCAGGACACCGCCTGTCACGATACCGTCCGTCACGATACCGCCCGCCTGCACGGCTCCGTTGCCTGTGCCATTCGTGGCGGTACCGTTCGTGGCGGTGCCTGCGAGGAGCGAGCCGCCGAGGAGCCAGGCGGCGAGGGTGTCGGCGCGGAGCTGGGTGAGGGTCCGGGACTCGGTGGGGCCTTGGAGGGTGCGGGCTGTGGTGGTGGTGCGGTCCCAGATCCCGGCCGCGGTGTCTGCGGGCAGGTAGGCCGAGAGCCAGGCCATGCCGTCCCGGTCCGGGGCGTACTCGACCCGCCGGTCCCGGACGCCCCTGGCGTGGCGGGTTTCGATGCTGTCCGGGTGAAGGCGTTCCCGCCAGGTCCGGGCCTTGTGCCGGAACCTGGACGGGACCAGCTCCCCGGCCGGGCACCCCCGTGCCGGATTTGGTGCGTCAGGGTCCAGGAAGTGCGCCTCCAACGCCGCCGCACCCGCAGGGCCAAGGTTGGCGGTTTCATCGACCATGACCCGGGCGTGCTGCCACGAAATGCTCCCGGCTCCCAACGCGGCCAGCGTCAAAGGCA